>JAKJFA010000052.1 GCA_022705135.1 Pseudomonadota bacterium
CACCCCCGCCACCGATACGACACTGGCACAACTACGCGTTCCGCCCCATTCCATCGAGGCCGAACAGTCGGTTCTGGGCGGCTTGCTGCTCGACAACCATGCCTGGGATCGCATGGGGGAACTGGCGGATACCGATTTCTACCGCGACGAGCACCGACGCATTTTCCGCCACATCCGCCGCCTGCTCGAACAGGGCAAACCAGCCGATGTCATCACGGTCGCCGAAGCCATCGACGCCGGGGGCGATAGCGAGCATACCGGCGGGCTGGTCTATCTCGGCGAACTGGCGCAGAACACGCCTTCTGCCGCCAATATCCGCCGTTATGCCGAAATTGTGCGCGAGCGCTCACTGCTGCGCCAACTCGTGGCCGCCGCCGACGAAATTGCCGGCGATGCCCTGAATCCGCTCGGGCGTGACGCCGAATCGCTGCTCGACGAGGCGGAGTCGAAGATTTTCGCCATTGCCGAATCGGGCAACGCGCGCCAGGAAGGTTTCCTGCACATCAACCCCCTGCTGACCCAGGTGGTCGAACGCATCCAGGAACTGCACGACCGCGACAATCCCTCCGAAATCACCGGCGTGCCCACCGGCTTTATCGATCTGGACCGCATGACTTCCGGCCTGCAGCCGGGCGACCTCATCGTCGTCGCCGGCCGGCCGTCGATGGGGAAAACCGCCATCGCCCTCAACATGGCCGAACACGTCGCGGTCGAGGTTGGCCTGCCCGTCGGTGTGTTTTCCATGGAAATGGGCGGCACCCAGCTCGCCATGCGCATGCTCTCCTCGATCGGCAGACTGGATTCCTCGCGGGTGCGCACCGGACGACTCAACGACGACGAATGGTCGAAACTTTCTTTCGCGCTCGGCAAGCTGCACGAAGCGCCGATTTACATCGACGAATCGGGCGGCATCACGCCGGCCAGCCTGCGGGCGCGCGCCCGCCGCCTGCAACGGCAGTGCGGACAACTCGGGTTGATCGTCATCGACTACATCCAGTTGATGAATACCTCACGCCAGGGTGAAAACCGCGCCACCGAAATTTCCGACATCTCGCGCGCCATCAAGTCGCTGGCCAAGGAACTGCATGTGCCCATCATCGTTCTCTCGCAGCTCTCACGCAAGGTCGAAGAACGCAACGACAAGCGCCCCATGATGTCCGATCTGCGCGATTCGGGCGCCATCGAACAGGACGCCGACGTCATCCTGATGATGTACCGCGAGGAATACTACAAGCCCGAAACCCAGGAAAAAGGGATTGCCGAGGTGATTATCGGCAAGCAGCGCAATGGCCCAACCGGTACCGTCAGGCTTGCTTTCCTGGGTACCTACACCCGCTTCGAAAACCTGGCCAGCCCCGGAAATTACTGAAATGCGCCTCATCCTGCCACTCTTCATTCTCGCCTGGAGCTCGCTCGCCTGGCCAGCCACGGCGGGCAAGGTCGACTTGGTCACGGGTGATGTTCGCTGCATCGCCGCCGGCAGCCAGGAAAAACGCCCGCTCAAGCTGGCGGATACCGTCAACGAAGGCGACACCCTCCTGACCGGCCCCGACGGAGAGGTGCTCCTCGCCATGGAAGACGGTGGTCAACTCGCCCTTCACGCCAACAGCCAAATGCGCATCGACCAGTACCAGGCCGAGGGCAGCAAGACCGATACCAGCATCCTCAATCTGCTGCAGGGCGCCATGCGTTCGGTCACCGGCTGGATTGGCAAGTACAATCCACGTCGCTACGAGGTCCGCACCCCTACCGCCACCATCGGCGTGCGCGGCACCGATCACGAAACCCGCGTCATCCCCGAGGGCAGCAGCGAAGGTCCGGCTGGAACGTACGACAAGGTCAATATCGGGGCCACCGAAATGCGTACCGCGCAAGGCAGTACGCGAATTCTCCCGAACCGGGCCGGCTTTGTCCCGGCGCACGGCCGGGTCAAACCAAAGTTGCTTGACCGTATCCCCGGTTTTTTCCGCCCTCTGCAGCATAGCAAGCGCTTCGAAGGTCTGCACGAGCGGGTTCGCCAGAACATCGACCACAACCGCGGCCAACGCATCAAGCAGCGGATGGAACAGAAAAACGAGCGCAAAAAGCTGGAGCAGCAACATCAAAAGCAGGAACGCCAACGCGCTGAAAAAATGCAGCAACCGAATAAAGCCAAACAACACGCTCCCGCCAAGGGCTTGCGCGCCTTGCATGGCGAGCGCAAGGAAGTAGGGCAGGCCCAAGGCCGCGGAAAGACGCGACCGCAAACCCTGCGTGCCGACCAACCGACGGGTCATCTGAAAGAATCGGCGCATGAACCTCAAACCAGGCGAAAACATGCCGGAAAACGCTAGCTCCCAAGCCAAGCCTGCGGCACCGAAGGCGCTCGGCCAGCAACTCACCTATCAGCAGGTGCTGGAATCCATCCCCGGCATCGTCTTCCTGATCGACGCCAAAGGACGCCTGCTCGCCTGGAACCGCAACCTTGAAGAATTCGCCGGAATCGACCACGAGGCGTTGACCGGAATCGATCTGACTGAAGTCGTCCACCCAGCGGATCGGGTCAACATCCAGAAAAAAAGCCGCGCCATCTTGCGCAGCGGACACCCCGACAGTGCCGAAGTCCGCCTCGTCACCCGCCGGAAGCAACGCAGCCCGATTTTTATGGTGCATGGCAGCCGGGTCTGTCTGGAAGGAAAGAAATGCATCATCGGCATTGCGCTTGACCAGTCTGCAGTCAAGGTCGTCGAACAGGAACTCGCGCTCGCCCGCAAGATGCTGATGGAACGCAATGAAAGCCTGCGTATCATCAACCAGTTGCACCACCGCCTGCAGCGCTGCCATGAGGTCGACTGCGTCCTGCAGGCTACCCTGACGACGCTGAAGGAATATCACCGGCTCAGCCGTTTCGGTATTTTTCTCTACACACCGGAAACGCGGAATTTCAGCTTGGCGGCCAGCCACGGTTTTGATATCGCCATGTCCCGTGAGGGCGCCCTGCTGCCTTCTTCCGGCAGCCTGACCGGGGTGGCGTTGACGCAAGGCGGTCTCGCCTTCAGCAACAACATCGGCCTCGACCCCCGTCTCGATCCGCGGGTCCGCCAGATCCTCCTGGAGCGCGGCATCGAAGCTGCGCTCGTCATCCCGCTGCTCCATGCCTCAAGACCCTTGGGCAGTCTCAATTTGATTTTCGACAAAGACCCACACCTGAGCGAAAACGAACTCAATACCCTGCTCGCCATCGGCGCCGCTGTTTCCAATTCGCTCGTCAATGTCCAACGGCTCAAGGAGCTGCAAATCCAGTCCTATCAGGACAAACTCACTGGCCTGCCCAAACGCCTGCTCCTGCATGAGCAGTTCGGGCGCATCGCCGATGACATGGAAGCACAGAGCTGGTCCACCGCCCTGCTTCTGCTCAACCTGGAACATTTCAGGGAAATCAACCACAACCTGGGGCACGCCGTTGGCGATAGCCTGCTGCGCCACATCGCCCTGCGGCTCAAAGCCCTGGTCGACAAAACCCAAGGGGGGCGGCTCTTTCGCCTCGATGGCGCCGAGTTTCTTGTTCTACTGCCGGAAGTCACCGCCATCGAGCCCATCATGGACTTCGCGCAAGCCCTGCTAGATACCCTGAACAAACCCTTCGAGACTTCTTCTCTCCACCTGGAGGTATCCGGAAACATCGGCATCACCATCGCCCCGCGCGACGGCAACGACAGCCGCACACTGTTGCGTTGCGCCGACATCGCGCTGTCCGACGCGCGTCAGCAGGCGCGCAAAATCAGCCTCTACAGCCGCACCCTCGACCACCATACCGGCGAACACCGCAACCTGCTCGTCGAGATCGGTCACGCCATCCGCAACAAAAACTTCTGCCTGCACTACCAGCCCCAACTCGACCTCGGCAACAACCGCGTTGTCGGCTTTGAAGCCCTGGTGCGCTGGCAGCACCCACGTCTCGGGCTCCTGCTGCCAGCGAACTTTCTGCCCCTGACGGAAATGACTGAGGACATCCACCGCCTCAGCCGCGAAATCCTGCACCTCGGCCTGACGGAACTGCGCCGCTGGAGCGAAAGCGGCCAGAAATACACGCTTTCCCTCAACCTCTCGGCCCGCAATCTGCAGGATGAGCGCTATCTGGACGATCTCGCCAAACAATTGCGGGAAGGGGGCCTTCCCCCCGAAGCCATCGAATTGGAAATCATCGAGAGCGCCTTGGCCGGCCAGTCACAGAACTCCATCCGTCTTCTGGCGCGCCTGCATGAACTCGGCATTCGCCTGGCGATCGACAGTTTCGGCGCCACCCACTCGTCGCTCGCGCTGCTCCGGCATCTGCCGGTCACCACGCTGAAAATCGACCAGTCCTTCATCCAGGGCATAACCGAGCACAAGGAAGACGCGGTCATCGTGCGCTCGACCATAGACCTGGCCCACAATCTGGGCATGCGCGTCGTCGCCAAGGGCGTCGAGCAGTCGGAAACCCTAAACCTGCTCAGGGACATGGGCTGCGACCTTATCCAGGGCAATCACTATTGCCCGCCCAAACCCTGGCGGGAAATAGAGCGCTGGCTGTCCCAAACTTGATCTGCCGGGGAAAACTGCAGCCAATAACAGGGGCCGACGGCCGCACCCTTCCGGGCTGTGCCAGCTGCCTTTTCCCCCAGACCTTCTTCGAACCACGTTTTGACGTAGAATGCCCACTGGGCGATTAGTTTTGGCTGTTCGTTTTATTTTCAAACAAGGAGACCGTACCATGGGAACCAAAGGAAGAGAGATCGTTGGCGTCAATGTCGACAAACTGCTCAAGATGATGAACAAGGCCTATGCCGACGAATGGCTGGCCCATTACCAGTACTGGGTGGGCGCCAAGGTTGCCACTGGCCGAATGCGCGGCATCGTTGCCGAGGAACTCGCAGAGCACGCCGAAGAAGAACTGAAACACGCCGAAATGCTGGCCGAACGCATCCTCCAGCTTGGCGGCACGCTGCTCATCACGCCGGAAGCCCTGTTGAAGGAAAACAACTGCGGCTACGACGCGCCTACCGACCCCAGCACCAAGGCGCTGCTGGACCAGAACATCAAAGGTGAGCAGTGCGCCATTGATACCTACAAGAAGCTGTTCGATTTCGTTCAAGGCAAAGACCCGATCACGGAAAAAATCATCCTCGAGATCCTCGAAGATGAAGTCGAGCACGAAGACGACTTGCAGATGATGCTCGAAGACATGAAGGAGCCGGTTTCCGCCAAGCCCGTTATCGCGGCCAAGCCGGTTAAAGCCAAACCTGCCAAGACCAAGAAGTAATCCATCACTGTGGTCTGCCACGGAGAAGAAGCAAAGAACGGCGACTCCCGGGCATAGGAATTGCGCCGGTTCTTCGTTACCTTCTCCGTGTCCCAAGGCTTTTCAACATTGGGCAGGCGAGCCCCTGGCCTTCTTACTCGGGTGCCTTGGAATCGAGCACAAGCGTCACCGGACCGTCATTGCACAGACACACCACCATATCGGCGCCAAAAACCCCTGTGTGTACTGGCTTCCCCAGAAAATCCGACAACCGAACCACAAAGCGTTTGAATAAAGGTCCTGAAAGTTCGCCCGGCGCCGCGCGCCCCCAGGAAGGGCGGTTGCCTTTGCGGGTCGACGCATAGAGGGTGAATTGCGAGACGGCGAGGATGTCGCCACCGCTCTCAAACACGGAACGGTTCATAACCCCCCGGTCGTCATCGAAAACGCGCAGGCGTACCAGCTTCGCTGCCATCCATTCGATGTCTTCATCATCGTCGCCCGCCTCGAACCCGGCCAGGACGAGCAACCCGCCACCGATCGAGGCGACCGCCGCACCGTCGATTTCGACCCGCGCGCCGCTCACGCGCTGAACGACAACCCGCACTTGTTTCCCCTTGAACGCCGCTACAAGATCACGGCTTATCCTCGCGCAGGCCGCGCAAGCGCCGACGTTCGTTATTTCTCCTGATGATGTCTTCCGGCTTCAGCTTGGCCTCCGGGGAGGGCATCACCGGAGAAACTGTCTTCGGCATTCTGGAATGCCTGCCGCGCTGCGCTTTGGGCTTGACCGCGGCAGCTCCCTGTGGCGCCGTTTCCCCAAACTGGGACTGCGGATCTTCATACCCGATGCGCATAAGCTTCTCGCTCTCAATCCCGTAATTCTTGGCCGTCATCGCAATCAAGGCATCGAACTCTTCTTCCATCTGCCTCAGTTTTTCCTCCGAGATGGTCGAGACAGCCTGATTGCGGCGCCGCTCTTTCTCCAGCCTCTTTTGTTCGGCCCTGGCCTGTCTTTCAGCTTCGGCCATCTGCTCTTTCTGCGCCTCGCTCATTGCCTCAATCTGCCGTACTTCCGCAAGCTGGAGGGCATAAGTGCGCATATGGCTGGCGTACAAGGCCTCGACTTTTTCCTTCAGCCTGCGGCCACGGAAAGGCTGTCTCGGCCGCCTGACCCCTGGCGTCTCATCCGCTTCAGCCGGAATCTCAAGCACGCGCTTCATGCGACGGATGATTTTGTCCCTTTTGTCATCCTCCAGCACAAGCTGGAATTCCTGGAGCAGGTAGAGAAGGACATTGGCCGAGCGCTTGAGGGCATTTCCGGCCGGATAATCGGGATATTCCTCCTCTTTTTCCTGCAGTCTTTTGGAATAGAACTCGTACTGGGCTTCTTCGAGATCCGTCTCGGAAAAAGTCCTTGCCGCCGGCCTCCGGGCAGTAGACGGCGATGGCGCCTGTCCGCCTTTCGACACATCAAGCAGACGGTCGATATGCTCTTCCGAAAAAGGCTGTTGAAAGACCAATTCCTGTTTCGGCGCTTGCGGCCCAGGTAATTCGGGTGTTCCAGAGGGAACCAGTTCCGACAGCCGATTCTCGAAGTCGTCGCTGACGCTGAACGCTTCGAGTATCTGCTTTTCCGGCCCCTTGGACGGTGCCCCCTTGCCCTCTTTGTCGGTCGTCATGGCGCTCCCTCGACTCCACGTCCGCGCGCGCAGAAAAAATGGAACCGTTTGTCATTTTAGCACCAAGGCCGCGACAAGTGCCAAGTTCCCAAGGCCAAAAAAAAGCGCCTTGCGGCGCTTTTTTCAGGTCTGGCTCCGACACCACTATTCGGCAGCTGGCTCCACTGCAACGGCAGGCGCAGCAGGGGAGGCCGCTTGCGGCGCTGCCGCCTCTTCCACGGCCACCGCCTTCATCGACAGCTTGACGCGGCCACGGTCATCGGTTTCCAGCACCTTGACGCGTACCACTTGGCCTTCCTTCAGGTAATCCTCAACCTTGTTGACGCGTTCCTGGGCAATCTGGGAGATGTGCAGCAACCCATCCTTGCCCGGCAACACCTGGACGATGGCGCCGAAATCGAGAATCTTCAGCACGGTGCCTTCGTAGATTTTGCCGATTTCGACTTCCGCCGTGATCGCGTCGATACGGGCCCGCGCCGCCGCCGCCGCTTCTCCGGTGGTGGCGGCAATGGTAATGGTGCCGTCGTCCTGGATGTCGATCGTGGTGCCAGTCTCCTCGGTCATGGCGCGGATGACCGCACCACCCTTGCCGATGACGTCACGGATTTTTTCCGGATTGATCGTGAAGGTGTAGAGACGCGGCGCGTAAGCCGACATTTCCTGGCGGTGGCCGCTCATGGCGTTCTTCATCAGGCCGAGGATATGCATGCGGGCTTCCTTGGCTTGCGCCAGCGCCACCTGCATGATTTCCTTGGTAATGCCCTGAATCTTGATATCCATTTGCAGTGCGGTGACACCGTTATCCGTACCGGCCACCTTGAAGTCCATGTCGCCGAGGTGATCTTCGTCACCCAAGATGTCCGTCAGCACGGCAAAACGGTTGCCTTCCTTGATGAGGCCCATGGCGATGCCGGCCACATGGGCTTTCAACGGCACACCGGCATCCATCAGCGCCAATGCACCACCACAGACGGAAGCCATGGAGGAAGAGCCATTCGATTCGGTGATTTCGGACACGACGCGAATTGAATAGGAGAACTCTTCCGGCGACGGCAGCACGGCGACCAAAGCGCGCTTGGCCAGACGGCCATGACCGATTTCGCGCCGCTTGGGCGAGCCAACGCGGCCGCATTCGCCGGTGGCAAAGGGCGGCATGTTGTAGTGGAGCATGAAACGCTCCTTGTATTCGCCGGCCAGCGCGTCGATGATCTGCTCATCGCGGCTGGTGCCAAGCGTCGCCACGACCAAGGCCTGCGTTTCGCCACGGGTAAACAGGGCGGAGCCATGGGTGCGCGGCAACACGCCGTTGCGGATGGTGATCGGGCGCACGGTGCGGGTATCGCGGCCGTCAATGCGCGGCTGACCTGACAGGATGCGGCCACGCACAATGACGGCTTCCATTTCGTAGAGCAGATTGCCGACGACCAGCGGATCAGGTGCGCCTTCTTCGCCATTGCAGAGGGCGCCAATGACTTCGGCGCGCACTTCCTTGATGCGCTGGCTGCGCGCCTGCTTGCTGGTGATGCTGTAGGCTTCTTCCAGACCGGGCCTGGCAGCGGCTTCCAGACGGGCGATCAACGCCTCGTCGCGCACCGGCGGGGCCCATTCCCACTCCGGCTTGCCGCCTTCTTCAACCAGGTCGTTGATGGCATTGATGGCGGCCTTCATTTGTTCATGGCCAAAGACCACAGCGCCCAGCATGACGTCTTCCGGCAATTGTTTGGCTTCCGACTCGACCATCAGCACGGCGGCCTCAGTACCGGCCACCACCAGATCCAACTGGCTTTCCTTCAACTGCGACAGGGTCGGACACAGCACATACTGACCATTAATGTAGCCGACGCGCGCCGCGCCAATCGGGCCGTTGAACGGCAGACCGGAAACCGCCAGCGCGGCGGAAGCGCCGATCAGGGCGGGAATATCCGGATCGATTTCCGGATTGAGCGACAGCACGGTCGCCACGATCTGCACTTCGTTGTAAAAACCATCCGGAAACAGCGGACGGATCGGACGGTCGATCAGGCGGCAGGTCAGCGTTTCCTTTTCCGAGGGACGGCCTTCACGCTTGAAGAAGCCACCGGGAATGCGGCCCGCGGCATAGACCTTTTCCTGATAATCCACGGTCAGCGGGAAGAAATCCTGCCCCGCCTTGGCCGACTTGGCCCCCACCACCGTCACCAGCACGACGGTATCTTCCATGGTCACCAGCACAGCGCCATCGGCCTGACGGGCAATTTCGCCCGTTTCCAGGGTCACCTGGTGCGCGCCATAGGCAAACGTCTTTTTCACGATATTAAACATAGTTTCCTTTCTTTCTTCTCAACAATAGGTGCGCCGCGTTGTTCCGGCAGGCAAAAACGAAAAAGAGCGGTCATGGCCAAAACGCCATACCGCTCTTTTGTTTCATCCCTGGCAAAATTACTTGCGCAGTCCGAGGCTGGTGATCAGCTTGCGATACGCCTCGACGTTCTTGCCTTTCAGATAGTCAAGGAGCTTGCGGCGCTGGCTCACCATGCGCAGCAAACCGCGGCGCGAATGGTGATCCTTCTTGTGCTCCTTGAAATGGCCCGTCAAATCATTGATACGGGCAGTCAGCAGCGCGATCTGGACTTCCGGGGAACCGGTGTCGCCCTGGGCACGCTGAAAGTCGGCAACAATCTTTGCCTTCTGTTCGGTAATCAAAGCCATGTCAAACTCTCTTCAAGTGAATCGGCACCGCCCCAGTTTGATAGAGCCAATGCCCGGTTGAAATACCCCGTAGAACTACGGGAGGGCGGATTATACCAGAGCAACCAACCTTTTTGGCCAAAGTTTGGCATCTTGGCGTACTTCGCCCAATCCGAGCAGGTGGGTCGAGGAATAAACCCGGCAACGCCCACTTAAGCCGGCGGGCGGCAAAACCGGATTGCCATGCAGAAAGCGCTCCTGCGCAGCATCATCGAGATCGACGCGCGGCAAGTCCTGCAACAGCGCATCGGGCGCCAGCAAGTAGGCGCCGCGCTCGGACTCCTCCAGCCCCGCCAGCTTTTCCAGCGTCACCGCCTGTTCCAGCCGCAAACGGCCGACTTCAGTCCGTCGCAGACCGATGAGATGGGCGCCACAACCCAGCGCCTCGCCCAAATCAATCGCCAATGTGCGGATATAAGTCCCCTTGCTGCAAGCGACACGCAGTAACGCCTCGTCGCCGCTAAATTCAAGCAGTTCGAGGGCATGAATCGTCACGGCGCGCGGCAGACGCTCGACTTCAATGCCCTGCCGCGCTAATTCGTAGAGCGGCCGGCCATCGCGCTTCAAGGCCGAGTACATCGGCGGCACCTGTTCGATGTCACCGGTAAAACGCGGCAACAGGGTCCGCAATTGCGTTTCGTCGAACTGAACGGAACCGGTGGCAATCACCTGCCCTTCAGCGTCGCCGGAATCCGTCGCCACACCGAATTTCAGCCGCGCCACATAGGTTTTGTCGGCATCGAGCAAATCGGCGGAAAACTTTGTCGCCTCGCCAAAACACAGCGGCAGCAAGCCGGTCGCCAGCGGGTCGAGCGTGCCGGTATGCCCGGCCTTGGCCGCCGAAAAAAGCCGCCGCGCCTTCTGCAAGGCGTCGTTGGAGGTCATGCCCAACGGCTTGTCGAGCAGCAGAACGCCGTCGATCGGCTTCCAAATGCGTTTTTGCTGCAATTCTTTATCCTTGAAAAAGAGCAGGGTCAGTGCAGTCTGAAATCGACCCAATCCGGCCCTTCGAGCAGTCACCGGTTAGCGGGCAGGTAACAAAGAACATCCTCGTAGGTCCGCTCCTGGCCGATTGTACGTGTTCGACTTGTCTTCCGAAAGCTGCCCTTGGCCAGGCGGCGAGCGTGGCAACGGCTCCAATGTGGCACACTCCCCGTACTGGCGCAATTGGCCAGAAGTGGACATTGACAGAAGTTCCCGTAAGCGGTTACTAGGGCTGGCCAACAGATATATGAGTTATTGAAGATATTAGCTCAAACTCAAAATCCCTTTGTCATCCAAGCAACAATCAGATGTGACCGCATGCTCTGTAAGCATTTCCTCACAAAGAGGAAGCGTCACCTGTTGACGTTACCAATTCCTTAGACGCCAGCCGTTGATTACTTTCGACATTATTGTCATAGTCTCATTTGTCCTGAACGTGAATACCAAATGGTTTCGAACTGCAATAATGGGAAAAGTCTATGTTGAAGCTTCATCCGCGCCGAACTATCGTGACAGCCCTAATTGCTCTGGCTGTCAGTGCTTCCGTGGCCGCAGGGGCGCCGCCGGACGACCAGTTGGGAGACGAGGCGCCGGTTTACGCGGTGATTGACTGGCCTGACCGTTCTCCCCGCTATGTGAATCTGGGTGCTGACCAGTACCTCGTCGCGACCAAGGCCGGAATGCAGGTCTGGGATGCGCTTCGCAACCGCCTTCGAATGGCGGAAAACTGGCCGGCCCATTCTCGATTCGTTGAGTGGCAATGGGCAAGGCTGGCGACCGGCACGCTGCTTGTGGCTGAATCACATTCCGACAATGACAGGCCCTTGCCGGCGCTGGTCTGGTGGGATGCGGCAAGCGGGCGCTTCAGTGCGCCCCTGGCGGCGCAGCCGTCTGTCTCAGTGAAGGCGCTGGTGCGCCTTGACGAGTCACATGCCTTGGCCTGCCTGAGCCTCAACGATCCCCAGTCTGGCGACAAGACGCCGGCTCGTTTTCGAGCTGCCGTGGTTGAGGTTCTGAACCCGGCGCCGCGTTGGGGATCCGCCTCCATGCAGGTTTTGCAAAGCGCCAACATCCGGGGACCGGTCGACGGCGTCGGTACGGTCGTTGAGCCGAGCGGCGCCGCCAAGCCAGCGCCGGTGTATTTCAATACCTTGACTTGCCAATGGGAAATTCGCAATCCGCCTGCCGAATTGCACAATGTGCGCAGCCTGAACCTCATGCATCAGCGCCTGCCGGATGGCCGGATCGTGATTTCTCATGCGGATTGGGACAGAGTATCTGACGACAAAACGCCGACGCTTGCGGCGCCGCTGTTGTGGAGTGAATCCGAGCAGCGCTGGGTGAACATGGTGAACACGGCACAAAACCCTAATGGCCCTGGTCCCTTCCGGGCCTACGGGATTGACGATCTGGTGGTGTCGATGCCGACCAGTGGCGCCGAATTCGTGGAATTTCTCGACCCCAAGACCCTGCGCTGGATCCGCTCGCAGCAGCGCCTCCCGGAGACCTACGGGCCAAGCGTCGGGCCGCTGAGCACCGGAGAAGCCCTGGTCTTCCTCTGGGATAGTGGTGGCCGCGTGCTCAAAGTCGGTCCGCTCCAGCAGGTTCCGGCCGGCCATTTCGTTTACCCCCATGGTTTCCTGGGTGAAGTTCGCCTGCACGACGGAATTCTGCTATACGGAGGAGGCGGCTACTGGTATCCGCAAAACCGCCTCGAAATCCTGCGGCTGGCGCCGACGCCCGCTTCCAGTCTGATTGCGCCATTGCCCAAACCTTTGGCTTACCTTTCCGGAGTCGAGTTGGCCGATCGCAGCATCGTGCTGTTCGGCGGTTCGCCGCCGCGATGCTTTCCGTCGAGGTTGGAGGGCGAGTGCGTACCCGCCAGGCCGCAACCTGTCTATCGCTACCTGCCGAAGGAGGACCGCTGGCTGGAAGTTTCCGGCCTCTCCATCCGTTTCGCCATCGGACCGTCGCTGGATTCTCAAACGATGGATTTTGCCTGCCCAAGGCGGGATGCGGTCGCTCGCAGGAACAGCGGTTTCGTATTTCTGGATGGCGAAGATGAACGCTTCCGCCAGAAACGCGACTGGAGTCGCATGCGCACCACGGCCTACGAATGGCGACCCGGCGGCCAGTTGAAATCGCTGGGACAACTGCAGCAAGGCCGCGCGCAGGTCAGCTTGCTGGAACTCAAGGATGGACGATTGGCCGTCATGGGTGGCCAGGCGCAGGTCGATATTGGCAAGCGCTGCATTGGCTGCGCCTTCGATACTGACAGCGTCGGGCCGCTCGAATTCGCCACCTCGACTGAAGTCCTGAGCAAAGGGAAGTGGAAGCCCGGACCCAAAGCAAACTTCCCCGGCGGGCTGGCGGTCAAGCTGGCCAATGGCCGCATTTTCAAATTGTCGCTGGCTAACCTGTGGACTGCCGATCAGGGCTACAACGCTGAAATGGCCGATGCCCGTTTCCGTCGCTGGGCGAAGCTGCCGCCGCTACCGTTGCGCGAATTCACCGCACTGGATGTGCAGGTGGTCGGGAATCGCGTCCTGATCCTTCCCACCATCGCCAGCCACGGCAAGAACAACGACAAGGTTGTCATCTGGGACGATGTCAAACGGAAGTGGTTGGTCTGGCAGAAGCCGACCAAGTTGCCCATCCTGTCGATCATTCCTGTCGGCCCCGAACAGGTACTCATCCGTCACAGCCGCACTTACCAACAGCTTGCCCTACCAAAATGAACCAGATCACCTCCTCGCTCTCGCCTATTCTGGCACTGCTTACGGCCTGCGCTGTCAGCCTTGCCTTGACTTCCTGCTCCCAGGCGCCTTCGAAACCGGCTTCGGCGAAGCCACTGCCGCCTGAAGAATTCAGCGCCGTCGTCGTCGAGGCCAAACGCCGAACGCGCGGCGAAGACCCGGTCGGCCGCGACTGGCAGTCGCTTGACCGCGAGAAACTCGTTCGCTTGATGGGCATGCCCGAGTTCGTCGACCTGCCCAACAAGGTCAAGGAGACTCTGGTCGATCAGGCCGGCGCCTGGGAACTCATGCGTTTCGACAAACCCTCCGATGCGATGGCCATGTGGGAACGCTGGTATCCTGGCCGCATCGACAGGCCGGTCGGACCCTTAGACCGCAGCGCGCACCGGCCGGATGCCTTCTACGCCGATGCCCGCTGGGCGCCAGAATCGGCTGCCATGATGGCGCTCTTCAAGTGCCTGCCGGCGCCGGCATGGAACGTGCGGCACTTGGAGCCGATGATCTGGGTCATGGAACAACATGCCAGTTGGGACGTTCCCAATACTTTTGATTTTGGCCAGTGCGTGCGACAGCAAAACGACGACAGCTACGTCCCTTGGCCGCGTTCGCCCGCCGCGCCGCGTGGCAAGGCTTCTGCCCAAATACTGGAAGCCAAGTTCAGTCGCTATCTGCTGCAACAGGGCTGCACCGGCCAGGGGCCGGATCGCTGTCTGCCCTTGCTCTACGCGCTACAGTCGCTCAATCCGAAGCACGACCATCTGCCCGCCATCCTGCAGCGCATTGAGCCGGATTTCGCGCTATTGGAAGAATCGCCCATCCCGGAAGTCTTGCGAACCAAGCGGGGGCGTCTCAACGAAGCGGAATACGATGTCGTGCACGCAGTGCGCCGTGCCGCCATGCGCAAGGCCATTTTTCTGACCCTGAAACTTCCCGTCTTGCTGGAGCGATCCTCCGAATGGCCACCCTTGGAATTGGAGAAAACCCTGGGGATTCTGCTCAAGGTCAGCATGACCCTGCACGAAACTGCGGCGCTGCAAGCGGTGCTTGGCGATGGCCTCGACCTTGGCCGCTGGCCCTTTGCCGACCCTTGGGGCGAAGTGAAAAGTGCAGCGGAGAAAGAGGCCGTGCGTCGCAGGCTGGAGGACTTTGGCCGCGAATTGGCCAGAAAATGGAATTGCGACCAGACGCATGGCCGCAACGAACTGCCAGCCCCATTTTGGCTGGGCTTTGGATTCGAGAAGCTGGCTCGAAACGAACCGCTTTGCGGTGCATTCGCGGAAGCCCGGATTGGCAAGTGGTACGACAAGGCGCGCCAGGAGCGCAATCCCGATCTGCTGCAACCCATCGCCGAACTGAAAAAATATCTCAAGCAGCCAGGCGCGCTGCGCGACGAATTGGTCGACGCGCTGGGGACCGCCTGCCCGGATCGCCAACAGGCCAGCAACGATTACTGGAAGGTCTGTCAATTGAAAGCCGAACGCCTGAAGAGGCAAAAGCCATGATGACCTTGCGGCAATTACTCAAGACAGCCCTGGTCGCCTTGCCCCTCATGGGCTTGACCTGCCACGCCGGGGACAAGCTACCGCTGCCCGACCCACTACCTGGCGAACAGTGGGTAGACAGCAAAGAACTCGGTCTCGAAGACCAGTTTGCGCCCATGCTTCCCATGCCCGATGGCAGCGTGCTGGTTTTCTCCTCCTATGGCAATGATTCGAAGCTAACGCGCCTGTGGCCGTCGCCACCTGGGCGCCAGACGGTGGAAATACTGAAGAACATGTCCATTCCGTCCGGCCACCAAGAGGGCTACAGCAAAATTTATCCGGCGCGCTATGCCAGTGTAGCAAGCAGCGCCGGCATCTGGCTGGTCGGCGCCACGGTCGAACTGATCCGTTTTGAGCAGCCGCGCTTGACGGGGCAACTGCTTTGGCCTCGTAACAATCCCAAGGCCGTAGCGCTTGACGATGGCAGCATCGTGGTGTTTGGCAGTGAAGGCTGGAACATCAAGGTAGCCCGTTCGGCACCCGAGCGTCGCAGTATTGAGCGCGTTAGCATCGGCGCCGACGGCCGTCTGGTCAGCGAATTTCTGCCGCCACTCCCATGCGTCGAGCCGCTCTGCGATACCAACGATACGGCAATCTGGAATTTTGCTGCGCTCCATCTCGGCGGCGGACGCATCATGCTGGCCGGTGGTGGTTACCGCAACCCCGGTGTTGTCTACCTCTACGAACCTTCGAGTCGCGCTTGGCGCACTGTCGGCCGGTTTGCCCAAGGCCGCTCTAAATTCACCTTGACCCTGCTGCCCGACGGCCAGGTTCTGGCGGCTGGCGGCAATGAAGATTACAAGGTTGGCGGCATGACCACCGAGCTTTGGGATCCAAAGACAGAGCAATGGAGCCTGGGTCCGCTGCTGCCGGTTCCGATGCGCGAACACACCGCCGTGCTGAAGCAAGGCAAGACGGTGCTGCTGGCAGGAGGCCGTTTTGCAGGCGTGCTGGCCTGGGACATCGGAGCGCCGTCCTGGCGGATCGTCGCGCAACACGCCGTCTCGCGCGCCCGTGGCGGGGTGGTGGTGCTGCCCAATGATCGTTTGGCGATTATCGGAGGCTGGCACGCGCGCATCTACGGCGAGGGCTGGGGGCGGCGCACCCCCGGCTACTCGGTCGTCGATCTGGCCCCCGGCGCGATTCGGTCAGGCTTGCCGATTGGTCTGACAGGGACGAAGAACGGCGCATTTGCCGTACGCGGTTCGCGCCTGTTTGTCGCCGGCGGCTTGATGACCAGTACTTTTGATGGCAGCGTGCAGGAAGAAGCGACGGCGCTTGTCGAAGTGATGCAAGCGCCTGAACACAAGGTCATGACCTTGCCAGCATTGCCGTTTGGCGCCAAGGAGGCGCAGGCGGTCTGGATCGATGATGTGAAGGTTTTGGTTCTAGCGCGTGGCACGGGTGATGCGGCTCCAAGCTGGTTCGGCATCATCGACACGCAAACTGGTGTGCAAACGCAGGTGAATCTGCCCGCAACCATAGCGCCGAGGAACTGGAGCGAAAAGCTGAAGCTCATCGGCATCAGCGACGGAAAAGCTTGGTTCATCAGGAACGGCAGCATTGAAATCGGCTTTGACCTCACCGCATCCGCAGTGGTTGAAACACAGAATCTGCCGCGTTCTCGGGTCGATTTCAAAAGATCGCTCAGGGCCGGCCATTCGACCGCCATTCTGCATGACGGGCGCGCGGCCGAATTGCGCGATCTGACCGAAGAATTCCGGAACCCGGAGAACCCGCGCTCACCCATCGTGCGAAAGACTCCTGTGCTCACTTTGGAAGGCAAGCGGCTTCCCTTGCCGCCGCCAATGAAAGGACGTGAAGACGTTGGCGGATGCCGAATACTGGCCGTCGTCGGGCCTGGCGATTTGCTGGCAGGCGCAGTCTTCTTCGGTGTTAACGACGGAAACGGTCAATTGGACTGGTGGTGGACAGATGCCAATGCGAACAGACCAAGCTGGCAGCAACTTGGCTCGGCGCAGGCTCCGGCTATCTTTCCAACACGCGAAGTGCGTCTTAATTGGGGTGGGCGGCGTATCGTGCTTTTTGGCGGCGAGCATGGGATTGCTGCCTTTGATGAACGAGACCTTGGAATATCCTCAAAACCAAGGAGTAAAGAATGAACCTAAAAAAAACCGCAGTTGACATGGCCGGGCAAGCTGTAAGCCTTGTTTAATCTGGTCGAATAATCCAAAGTTCGATCGACCTTAGATTCAACGTTGAAGTGCAACAAGTCTCAGGACCCATGATAGACCTCCATGGGGGTTTTGAAGTCGTGTCTTT
>JAKJFA010000053.1 GCA_022705135.1 Pseudomonadota bacterium
TCCAGGCCAGCAACGTCGACATCGCATCGCACCCCGCCGAGGCAAATCGCATCCATCATGAAACGGTGGCCGAACACTTCGCCATTCAGGCGCAGCCAGAGTTCTTTCAGCCGCAGGAATTGCGCCAGACCGAAACCAAAGGCGGCGTCGTTGCCCAGCGCGCCAAGATCGCCCAGGTGGTTGGCGACGCGTTCGCGCTCCAGGATGAGGGCGCGCAGCCACTGGGCACGTTCCGGAACAATGTATCCCGCCAGCGATTCAACCGCCATGGCGTAGGCCCAGGCATACGCGCAGGTGGAGTCGCCGGAAACACGTCCCGCCAGCTTCAGCCCCTCTTGCACGGAGAGTCCGACAAAGCGTTTTTCGAGGCCTTTGTGTTTGTAGCCAAAACGCTCTTCCAGTTTCAGCACGGGTTCGCCAACGATGGAAAAGCGGAAGTGGCCGGGCTCAATAATGCCGGCGTGGACCGGGCCCACCGGAATTTCGTGCACGCCCTCACCCTCGACGCTGATGAAGGGGTATTCGTCGGCTTCCAGTGCATGAACCTCCTTGCCACTGTACTGCTGGCGCAGGGGAAAATAGTCGGCGGGCCAGGCACCGTGCCGCAACCAGGGGCGCTTGTCCGGGCTGCCAACGGCCACCAGTCCGAGCAGGTCATAGGTGGCGCGTTGCATGCGGTTGGCCGCGTAGAAATGGCGCGAGAGGTCGACGTAACTCGGGGCGCCGGGGCTGAGCGGCTGTTGGATCCAAAACAGGCCGTTGGTCGTGGCGAAGGCAGCGCAAATGGCAAAGCTGCCATCTGCCCAGCGCCGGTCCGACCCCCACAGACTCACCAGACGGCCACCACACTCGGCAACCGTAGCGACAACTTCCGACCATTGCACGGCGTTGACGCGGCTTTGATAGATGGGGAGCGGCGCCGCTGCCCGAGTGAATGGGTGATCCAGATTTGGCAGCTGCATCTTGCCTAACCCCCGATCATTCTGGCCGCTTCCTGGTACCAATTGACCAGGTAGGGCGGGATATAGAGGCCCAGCATCAGGCCCAGCCCGAGGTGGACAAAAACCGGCAGGAGCGCGGGCGGATGCTTGAGCGGTTTGGCCTCGGTTTCGCCGAAGACCATCGATTGGACGCGGGCGAAGATGGCGGCAAAGGCCACACCAAGGGCCAACAACAGGAAAGGCGTCGCCCAGGGAAGATCGCGCATGGCGGTGGTCAGAATCAGAAATTCGCTGGCAAAAACGCCAAAGGGCGGCATGCCGAGGATGGCCAAGGCACCGAGCATGAGTCCCCAGCCTACCGTCGGGCTCACCTTGATGAGGCCACGAATCCCTTCCATCAACTGGGTTTTGGCCTGTTGCGTGGCATGGCCGACGGCAAAGAAAATCGCCGACTTGATGAGCGAATGCACCGTCATGTGCAAGAGGCCGGCAAAATTGGCAATCGGGCCGCCCAGTCCAAAAGCAAAGGTCATCAGGCCCATATGCTCAATCGACGAGTAGGCGAACATGCGCTTGACGTCCTTCTGACGACTGAGAAAGAAGGCCGAGGCCACGACCGAGAGGAGCCCGAAAGCAATCATCATCTTGCCGGGCAAGCCATTCTGCAACGCGCCGTCGGCCAGCACCTTGCAGCGCAAGACGGCGTAGAGCGCAACATTGAGCAGCAACCCGGAAAGCACCGCCGAAATGGGGGTCGGGCCCTCTGCATGGGCATCGGGCAACCAGTTATGGACGGGAACCAGACCCACCTTGGTGCCATAGCCCAGCAGCAGGAAAACAAAGGCAATCGACAGGATATCGGGGTCGAGTTGTGCCTTGGCAGTGGCCAGGTGGGTCCACAAGAGGGCGCCGTCGCCGCCGCCGATGGCACGTTCGGCCGCCAGATAAAGAAGGATGGTACCGAGCAGGGCCTGGGCGATACCGACGCCGCACAGGATAAAATATTTCCAGGCCGCTTCGAGGCTGGCGGCAGTGCGGTACACCGAAACCAGTAATACGGTGGTCAGCGTCGCCGCTTCCATTGCCACCCACAACACCCCGACGTTGTTGCTGGTGAGCGCCACCAGCATCATGCAATTGAAGAGCTGATACATGCTGTGATAGAGGCGCATGCGGTTCGGGGTCATTTTGCCGTGGTCGCGCTCGATGCGCATATAGGGCCGCGAGAACAGCGACGTCGTGAAGCCGACGAAGGCGGTCAGCGCCACCAGGAAGACATTGAGCGGGTCGATAAAGAAGAGGTCATTCCAGATCAGCAGCGGGCCATCGCTGATGATGCCTTCCGTCAGCCAGGCTGAGGCCAGGAAGGTGGAAAAACTGACAGCGGCATTGAGTTCGGGCGCGAAATTGCGGTGTCCCCACAGCGCCAGCAACAGGGCGCCGAAAAGGGGGATGGCCAGAACGAGTGCAAAGGCTTCCATCGATGTGGCCTCAATCTTCCTTCAGCTTTTCGAGATGCCGGATATCGAGGCTGTCAAATTGTTCCCGGATCTGGAACATGAAGACCCCCAGGATGAGGATGCCAGCCAACACATCGAAGGCAATGCCGAGTTCGACGATCATCGGCATGCCGTTGGTGGCGGCGGCCGCAGCAAAAAACAGGCTGTTTTCCATGGACAGGAAGCCGATGACCTGCGGCACCGCTTTAGCCCGACTGATCATCATCATAAAGGACAACAGGAAACAGGCCAGGGCGATGCCCAAGGTACCACGCGCAATTGAAAGGGAGAGCTTGGCAATCGGCAGCGCCAGATTGAAGGCAAAAACCACCAGGACAATTCCGATCAGCATGGTGGTCGGAATATTGATCAGAGTCTCGACGTCCCAACGCACGTTGAGGCGGTCAATGACCCGATGCAGCAAAACGGGAATCAGAATCACCTTGACGATCAGGGTCACCGCCGCAGAGTAATAGAGATGGTGCTGGCCAGTAAGGTAGCCGACGACGATGGTGGAGGCGACCAGAGTCGCGCCCTGTACGGTGAACAAATGGATGACGCGCAGAATGCGCCGCTGCGAAATCATCGCAAACACCACAATCAGCAGCATGGCGGCAAACAGGTTGATGGACTGTGAGAGCAAGAGATGCATTTGTCGCTAGGCTCCCAGCAGAACGTGGACAAGAAGGGCGATCACCGCCAGCAGGAAGGCGGTGGCGAGAAATTCGGGGACCCGGAAAATCCGCATCTTGGCATTGACCGTTTCGATCATGGCCAAAACCACGCCTGCTGCAGCCAGTTTAACGACAAGGACAGGAAGCGCCAACAGGAGCGCCTCGGGTGCATTGGCCTGGGCCAATCCCCAAGGGAAGAAGAGCGCCGCACCGATGCAGGTGTAGGCAAACAGCTTGAGTGCCACCGCCCACTCGATGAGCGCCAGGTGGCGTCCTGAGTATTCGAGAATCAGCGCCTCGTGAATCATGGTCAGTTCAAGGTGCGTCGTCGGGTTGTCGACCGGAACACGGGCATTTTCGGCCAGCAAAACGAGCAGGAAGGCGGCGCCGGAAAAAAGCAGGCTGGGGTAGATGACGAATTTCTGGCTGGCCAGGGTATGGACGATGCTGGCCAGCGAGGTCGAGCGGGTAATCAGCGAGGCCGTAAACAACACCATGAGCAGGGCGGGTTCGGCGAGAAAGCCGATCATCATTTCGCGCCGCGCGCCCATGGTGCCAAACGAGGTGCCGATATCCATGGCCGCGAGCGCGCTAAACACCCGCGCCAGGGCAAAAACACCCACCAGGGCGATGGCATCCGCCGCCGGGGCCATGGGCAGGTCGGTCGACAGCGTCGGGACAATACCGCAGGCCAGCGCCATACACCCGAAGACGAGATAGGGCGCGATGCGGAACAGGGGCATGGCCGTTTCGGCCACCACCGACTCCTTGTGAAAAAGCTTGTGCAGGGTTCGGTAGGGCTGCAGCAGGCTGGGCGCCGACTTGTTCTGCAACCAAGCGCGCCAGGCGTTGATCCAGCCCATCAGGAGGGGGGCGAGAATCAGCGCCACCAGAATCTCAAGCAGTTGGGAAATCATGCCAGTAGCGCTCATCGTTTAATCACCACAAGAAGCACAATCAGGGTCAGGAAACTATAGAGCAGATAGAGGGCGATTCTTCCTTGCTGCAGCTTGGCAATGATGATGGCGAGCCGTTCGACGACGCGGGCAATCGGCAAGTAGAACCAATACCAGAAATGATCGCTGCTCTCGAGACGGTACTGCGGATGGGCGTCGAAGGGGCTGGGCACCTCGCGCTTAACTCGGAAGAAGGGGCTAAAAATCTGCAAAATGGGTTGGCCAAACCCTTCGGCGGTATCTTGCATACGCGCGGTCTGTGCCGGGAAGCCGCAGTCCCAGGGTGCAGCGCGGCGGATACGGCCGTGATAGAACAGGCGCACCATCACAATGGCCAGAACAACGCCGAGCCCGACAATCCCGAGGAAGATGAGCGGACTGTAACTGGCGCGCTCGATCGATATGGGCGCGAGCACGAGCCAGCCATTGGCACGCACGGTAACCGCCAGGCCGTAGCCGACCAGCGCCTGCGTGACCTGGTCTATGGCATCAATCAAATAGACCGGGAAAATGCCGATCAGCACCGTGACCGCAGCCAGCCAGAACAGGCCGATGCGTTCGAGCAGGGAGGCATCGTGCGCCTCGACCAGGCGCTTTTCGCGCGACTGACCCAAAAAGATGACGCCAAAGAATTTGACCATGACGTAGCCGGCCAGCGCGGCGATGAGGGCCACGGCGGCAGCAACTACCGGAACGAGCATATTGAAGAAGGGATCGGGCAAGCCGGTGGTGAACAGAAAACTTTGCAACAGCAGCCATTCCGAAACGAAGCCGGAAAGTGGCGGCAGCCCCGAGCTGGCCAATATGCCGACCAGGCAGAGCCAGGCCACCCAGGGCATGCTGCGCATCAAGCCGCCCAGCTTGCCAAGGTTGCGCTCACCCGTGGCGTGCAGTACCGAACCTGTCCCAAGGAAAAGCAGGCTCTTGAAAAAGGCATGTGCGACCACATGGAAAAGGGCGGCAGTCAGCGCCAGCGTCGATAACCCGATCATGCCATAGGCCTTGAACAGCAGGGCCAGGCCGATGGCGACGAAGAGCAGTCCGATGTTCTCGATGGAGGAATAGGCGAGCAATCGCTTCATGTCCGCCTGCACCGCGCTAAACACAACGCCGAAGAGCGCCGTCACCAGGCCGAGGCAGAGCATCAGGATGCCCCACCAGGAAAGTTGTAGCTGGAGCAGATCAAAAGCGACGCGCAGGAGACCATAAATAGCAGTTTTGAGCATGACACCGCTCATCAGGGCCGAAACCGGCGAAGGCGCGGCCGGGTGGGCCTCAGGCAGCCAGACGTGCAGCGGCAGAATACCCGCCTTGGCGCCAAAACCGAGTACCGCCAGCAGAAAAGCGCAAGAGGACCAGAAGGAAGAAAGCTCCTGCGCGCGCATGTTGGCAAAGGTATAGAGGCCGGTGTTGGCCTGCAGAACGCCAAAACACAACAATATGGCAATGGCGCCAATGTGGGCGATCAACAGGTAAAGATAGCCGGCCTGCCGGATACTGGGAACACGGTGGTTGGTAGTGACGAGAAAAAAGGAAGACAGTGCCATCGTTTCCCACATGACCATGAAAACGTAGGCATCGTCCGCCAGCACCACTAGACACATGCTGGCGAGAAAGACGTGGTATTCCAGGCAAAGCAGGCCTGGAGGCGTGCCTTCGCCGTGGCGGAAGTAGCCTGCGGCAAAAATGGAAATGCCGGCACCGGCACCACCGATCACCGCCAGGAAGAAAGCGGAAAGCGCATCGAGCCGCAAGTGAAAGGGCAGGCCAGGCAAACCGAGGGCAAGCTCAGCGACCTCGGGTGTTGAAAACAGTGCAGAGACGGCAAGGACGGCAAAGACCAGCGCCAAGAGACCGCCGGCCGGGAAAAGCAACCGGGACACCAGCCAGGTACGCCGCAGGCAGGCCACACCCAAAAGGCTGATGAGCAGCCAGCCGGCAATCGTGACAAGCATCCAGTCCAGGATCATCCTGCTTTGTTCCCCGGGCTGGTCGAACACATCCAGTCAGGCAATTCACGGTTGCCGGCGTGTTCAATCACATATTGCCGCATCAATTTGCGGATGACCTGCGAGGTCGTAAGATCCTGGGCGGCGCAGATTTCTTCAAAGAGTTTTTTCTTGCGCGGGTCGACCAGAATGGTAAGGCGGGCTGAACGTTGTTCCATAGTGAAATATTATCATCCAATTTGTTCTGTATGTTCATTTCCGCATCAATTAATTGCAATTGAATGTGTGTTTTATGATCAACAGCGCAGCACGTCCTTTCTTGTTTTACACGACGCGACCGAAATGCGGCAAAATTGCACCCTGTTGAACCGGCACGCCGGGAGGCGGTTGCATGACCAGTCGAATCACTTTCAAGATCCTGGAGGACATTGCACGCGATTTGTCGAGCAATGAGGTTTCTTTCCCCACTTTCCTGGATATCACCTTTCAGGTCCGGAATGCCCTGAAAAACCCGAACCTGACCATCGAACAACTCGCCAAGCTGGTCGGGGCTGAGCCTCTGATGAGTACCCGCATCATCCGCATGGCCAACTCTGTGGCGATGAATCCGTCGGGGCGGGAAATCGCCGATGTCAAAAGCGGCATTCTGCGCGTCGGCATGGAAGCCGTGCGCACCGTTTCCTTCGCCGTGGCGATGAGCCAGTTGCGTCATTCCTCCGATATGGCGCCCTTCGAGCCGATTTCCAAAAAACTTTGGGAGCATTCCTCGCACGTTGCTTCAATGAGCCGCGTGCTGGCCAGGAAGATCGCACGCATCAACGGCGACGAAGCCATGTTTGCCGGCCTCGTGCACGACGTCGGCGTGTTTTACCTGATGTCGCGTGCCGCCCCCTACCCAGAACTTGTGAACGACCTTCCGGAACTGCACGCCCTGCTCGCGGGTTGGCACGATAACATCGGCCATGCCCTGCTTTCCGCCATGGGGCAGCCCGAGTCCATCCTGCAGGCCGTGCAGGAACACGAAGTTGATCGTGAAATCAGTGAGATCAAAACCCTTCCCGACGTGCTCTACATCGCCAACAAAATGGCCAACCGCCTCTGCCCCTGGCGCGACCCGGAACTGGACGGAGTCATTGACACCTCCGTTCTTGACCGCATTTTTGACGCCGATACTCTGGCCGAGATCACCACCGAATCGGAAGAGGAAGTCCAATCCCTGAAGGCAGCGCTGGGCGGTTGACACGCCTGCAGACAGACAGTTGATGAGCTCGGAACTCCAGGCTAAGGAAATCACCGGAAAACGCTTGGCGGCGCTGTCTTTGGCGGCGCTGGGGGTCGTTTATGGCGACATCGGCACCAGCCCGCTCTACGCCGTCAAGGAGGTCTTTGCCGGCAACCATCCCATTCCCGTCACCGAAGCCAATGTCTATGGCAGCTTGTCGCTCTTTTTTTGGGCGCTGATCATCATCGTCTCGATCAAGTACGTCATTTTTATGACCCGCGCCGACAACCGGGGCGAGGGCGGCATCATGGCGCTGATCGCCCTGGCCTTGCGCGAGGCCCAAAATAAGCCTAGGCAGGCCAAAGCCATTATCATCATCGGCATTCTGGGCGCCGCGCTCTTCTACGGCGACGGCATGGTGACGCCTGCCATCTCCGTGCTCTCGGCCGTGGAAGGCCTGAAAGTGGTAACGCCAGTCCTCCAACCCTACGTCATCCCGGTCGCCCTGGTCGTCTTGTTCGGGCTATTTATGATCCAGAGCCACGGCACTTCAATGGTCGGCAAGGCTTTCGGGCCGGTGATGTTGCTCTGGTTTTCCGCACTCGCCCTGTTGGGCCTTTACAACATCTTCAGCAATCCGGGGATCCTCAAGGCACTGAACCCGGCTTATGGCATCGGCTTTCTGCTGGCCAACCCGGGCCTGGCCTTGTTTGCGATGGGCAATGTCGTTCTGGCAGTAACGGGTGCCGAAGCGCTCTATGCCGACATGGGCCACTTCGGCCGCAAGCCGATTCAACGCGCCTGGTTTTTCTTTGTCTTGCCCGCTTTGGTCATCAATTACTTTGGCCAGGGCGCGCTGATTATCGCCAACCCGGCTGCCGCCGTGAATCCCTTTTATTTGTCGGCACCGGGCTGGGCACTGGTCCCGCTGGTCGGGCTGGCGACGCTGGCCACCGTGATTGCTTCGCAGGCGGTCATCTCCGGCGCTTTTTCAGTCACGCGCCAAGCCATGCAGCTCAATTTCGTGCCACGCATGGACGTGCGCCACACTTCCGACCAACAGGCCGGGCAGATCTACATGCCGGGCGTAAACTGGGGGTTGATGATCGGGGTGATGATTTTGGTTCTGGGATTCAAAACCTCGGACAATTTGGCTGCGGCCTACGGTATCGCGGTCACCGGTGACATGGTCATTACCTCGATCCTGGCCAGCGTCGTCGTCGCGCGCACCTGGGGCTGGGGCTGGTTCAAGGCCATCGCGCTCTTCAGCGCCTTCCTGGTGGTCGAACTTTTCTTCCTCTTTGCCAATATCCTCAAAATTCCGGATGGCGGCTGGTTCCCGCTCGTTGCCGGTTTGGTCGTCTTCACTTTGATGACGACCTGGAAGCGTGGCCGCCAACTGCTTGGGGAGCGGCTGCAGGGCGAACATCTTGAATTGCTCCCCTTTATCGAATCGCTGGCCATGGCCATGCCGGCGCGTGTTCCAGGCACTGCCGTCTTTCTCAATTCCGATCCCGAAGGCGTACCGCACGCCCTGCTCCACAACCTGATGCACAACAAGGTGATCCACGAGCGGGTCGTACTGGTTTCCGTGCAGTTTTTCGATGTCCCCTATGTCCCCGAGATCGATCGCGTCGAATATAAGCAACTCAATGAAAATTTCTGGCGCGTTCTCGTTCAGTACGGATTCATGGACGAGCCGGACATCCCGGCGGCGCTGTCCATGTGCGCAGAGGGTGGCCTCGAGATCACACCGCTCGACACGACCTATTTCCTGGGCCGCGAAACGCTGATTCCGCGTTTGAAATCTGAAATGGCATTCTGGCGCGAGAAAATATTCGTTGCCCTATCCCGCAACGCCGGTTCGGCCACGGCCTATTTCAAAATCCCTTCCAACCGCGTCGTCGAACTGGGAACACAGATCGTTCTCTGATCTGCACCGTTTACGGTTTTTTTACTGCAAGCGGATCAATATTTTCGGCAGTTTTACCGGGCTGGGGCTAAGCTCCACATGCAAGAGAAGTGATAACCCTCCATGCGCCCCTCAAGTACTCTGCTTCGCTATGCAATAAGCTTCGCCGTCTGCTTTTTGACGGCAGTCCTTGCCCTGCCCCTTCGAGGCTGGCTCGACACCGCAAATGTTGCCATGCTCTTCTTGCTGGCCGTCCTTTTGGTGGCGCGTTATTTGGGCTCAGGACCTGCGGTTCTCTCTGCCTTTGTCTGTGTCGGCTTGTTCGATTATTTTTTTGTTCTACCGTACCTTTCGCTGACAGTTGAGGATGCGCAATATTTCGTCACTTTTGCCGTCATGCTGGTCACGGCGCTAACAACAGGAGCGCTGACCGCCAATTTACGCCGCGAGATCGACACAGCCTGCGCGCGCGAGCAGCGGTCGCGTGCACTTTACGGCATGGCACGCGACTTGGCCGGTGCGGTTGCCGTCGAACAGGTCGTCGAAATCACCCGTCGTTTTCTGGGTGAAGCGATCGCTGCCGACGCAACGCTCCTCTTGCCGGATGCCTCGGAAAAACTGCATCCTTTCCCTGCGGACGGAAGCCTGCGTGCCGAGACCCATCTTGCCTACATGGCAATAAAAAATGAAAAACCCGTTGAATGCACGCAAATTTCAGGAAGCGGCTACGCCCTGTCCTATTTTCCCTTGCGTGCCCCGACCCGAACCAGAGGCGTGTTGGCCATTGCGCCGTTCCAAGGTGATCTAGAGGTTATTCGCGAACAGCGTGACCTGATTGAAACCGCAGCTTCCCTGGTGGCCATTGGCCTGGAACGGCTGCATTATGTTGAAGCCGCGCAACGCGCCGAGCTTTCAGCCTCTGCTGAACGGTTACGCTCCTCCTTGTTATCAGCGCTGTCTCACGATTTGCGCACCCCATTGACGGCACTGCGTGGCACAGCAGAAACCTTGGCCTTGACTCTCGGTGACAGCCCGCACGAGTTAGCTGAGGCATTGCGCGATCAAGCTGCGCACTTGTCGCACATGGTCGGCAACTTGCTCGACATGGCGCGTTTTCAGGCAGGTAAAGTTGTGCTGCGCAAGGAATGGCAGGCACTCGACGAAGTCATCGGCAGCAGCCTGAAATTGCTCGAAAGCGCGCTTTCCGGACGCAAGATCGATATTTCTCTACCTCCCACCCTGACACTAATCGAATTCGATGCCATTTTGATCGAGCGAGTCTTTTGCAACCTGATTGAAAATTCAACGAAATACACGCCACCAGAAACCACCATCGAAATTTCCGCTGTCCTGATACAAGGCATGGTTGAAATTCAGGTACGGGATCACGGCCAAGGCTTTGCCGCCGGACGCGAAAATGAAGTGTTCACTTTGTTTGGCCGTGGTGCCACAGAATCTTCCGTACCCGGTTTCGGACTGGGTCTAGCAATCTGCCGCGCCATTGTCGAAGCACACGACGGCTGGATTACCGCTGGCAACCACCCCCAGGGTGGTGCGGTAATCACTTTTGCCCTTCCAATGGGAACGCCCCCCGAAGTCACTGAGGAAACGGATGAAAATATGGTAGCAGCAACATGAGCGAGCAACGCGCCAACGTCTTGGTGGTCGAGGATGAAAAGCAGATTCGTCGTTTTCTCAAAACAGCGCTTGAGGGAGAGGGCTGCCGTGTTTTTGAAGCGGAGAATTGCACACAGGGTCTCATCGAAGCAGGGACCCGGAAACCTGACCTTGTCATTCTGGATCTCGGCCTACCGGACCGCGATGGCATCGAGTTCATCCGCGACCTGAGAAACTGGACAAGAGTTCCCATCCTCATTCTTTCGGCCCGCAGCGACGAATGCGACAAGGTAGCCGCACTGGACACAGGCGCCGACGATTATCTGACCAAACCTTTCGGTATGGCTGAGTTGCTGGCACGTCTGCGTGTGCTCTTGCGTCGCAACGCTCCGGGCGAGATCGAACCGGAAATCTCCTTTGGAACCGTGCGCGTCGACTTTTCGCGCCGCTTGGTTTGGCGCGACGGCCTCAATGTCCGATTGACGCCCCTCGAATATCGTCTTTTAGCCGTATTGCTCGCCAATAGAGGCAAGGTCGTCACCCAGCGCCAACTTTTGCGCGAGGTGTGGGGCCCCAGTTTTGTCGAAAGCGGCCACTATTTGCGCATTTACATTGGCAGGTTGCGCCAGAAACTTGAGCAGGACGCGACACGGCCCCGCTATTTGCTCACCGAAACCGGTATCGGCTACCGCATCGAAATTCCGAAAGGTGATGTATGACTTCCGGGCAAACACTGGATGCAAAGCGCCTGGCAGCCATCTCACTAGCTGCTCTGGGCGTCGTCTATGGCGATATTGGCACCAGCCCGCTTTATGCGATGAAGGAAGTATTCGCCGGCGCGCATCATCCGGTGCCGATGACGCCGGACAATATTCTCGGCGTTCTGTCCTTGATGTTCTGGTCACTGACGGTCATTGTTTCGGTCAAGTATGTCGCCTTCATCCTGCGCGCGGACAACCGGGGCGAGGGCGGCATCATGGCGCTGATGGCGCTTTCCTTGCACCATCTTCGCGAAAATTCACGGCGGCGCTGGCTGCTCATGGTGGCCGGATTATTGGGCGCGGCCCTTTTTTACGGCGACGGTGTCATCACCCCGGCGATATCTGTGCTGTCGGCGGTAGAAGGGCTTGAAGTCGCAACGCCTGCCTTTCGTCCCTATGTACTGCCAGCTGCCCTGCTGGTATTGGTGCTGTTATTCTTTGTTCAGCGTCGTGGCACAGCCGCAGTCGGCGGAGTTTTCGGTCCGGTCATGCTGGTCTGGTTTGCCGCTCTGGCAACCCTCGGCATTAGCAATATCGTGCAAACGCCGCATGTGCTGGTGGCGCTCAATCCAATCCATGCCCTCAATTTTTCTCTGGCCAATGGCTGGCTGGCTTTTTTCTCGCTCGGCGGCATCGTCTTGGTCGTGACCGGCGCCGAAGCGCTTTATGCCGACATGGGGCATTTCGGTCGTCGACCTGTTCGGCTTGCCTGGTTTGGCCTCGTTTTGCCAGCGCTGGTGTTGAATTACTTCGGCCAGGGTGCGCTCCTTCTCACCACACCCAAAGCCATCGAAAACCCCTTTTACCTGTCAGCACCTTCCTGGGCATTGCTACCGCTGGTGGCGCTGGCAACGCTGGCCACCGTCATCGCCTCGCAAGCGGTCATTTCCGGCGCCTACTCAATGACCGTGCAGGCCATCCAGCTGGATTATGTGCCACGCATGGAAGTGCAATACACCTCGGAACATCACATGGGGCAAATCTATCTGCCCCTGATCAACTGGACCCTCTTTGCCGCTGTGGTTGCTTTGGTCCTCGGTTTCAAGTCTTCGACCAATCTGGCTTCGGCCTATGGCATTGCCGTAACCGGCACCATGACCGTCACGACGATTCTTGCCTTTTTGGTGGCCCACTTCCAATGGGGTTGGGGCAAACTTAAATGCATCCTCATTTTCGGCGCATTTCTGGCCATTGATCTTGCCTTCTTTTCCGCCAACGCCTTCAAAATCGCCGATGGCGGTTGGTTCCCCCTAGTGATCGGAGCGGTCATTTTCATAATCATGCTGACCTGGAAGCGCGGCAGGCAGCTCCTAGAGCAAAGGCTGTCCGGCAACAAGCTGGATTTACAAGCATTCCTGGATGCCTTGGCCTACGGAATGCCACAACAGGTTCCAGGCACGGCCATTTTTCTTCATGCCAACCAGGACGCTGTGCCACATGCACTACTGCACAGCCTGAAACACTACAAGGTCTTGCACGAACGCCAAGTACTTGTATCGGTACAGTTTTACGACGTGCCTTTCGTGCCAGAAATTGACCGTGTCGAAGTGCATCATCTGCAAGACAGTTTCTGGCGAGTGCTCGTGCAATATGGTTTCAAAGATGACCCCGACCTGCCGCAGGCGCTGACTTTGTGCGCGGCCCATGGTCTGCCGATCGATATGGATGATGCTTCCTTCTTCCTCGGCCGTGAAACCCTGATCCCACGCCTGCATTCTGAGATGGCTTTCTGGCGCGAGAAGCTCTTTGTCGCCATGTTCCGCAACGCCATTTCTGCGACGTCCTTTTTTAAGATCCCCTCCAATCGTGTCGTTGAACTGGGAACACAGATCGTTCTTTGAGCGTTTGCTTTCCTTCTTCCGACCTCCGGATTCTTTGGTGCAGAAGGCCACTCACCCAGCAAGTGACCGTAACGCCTTTTAGCACAGAGTGGCCATAGAGAATACAGAAGGCACAAAGCGAAATACAGGTGACGACAAGCCGTAGGGCAAATGTCTGCTGAAATCTTATATCAATGAATGGAAGAGTCATAACTGACAACCATAACAAAAGGCTCAAAACAAAATTGCCACGATACCGCTTCACACACCATGAACAGGCACGACTCAGCCAAACCACAGCGTAAGCTGAGAGGCAACCGATCAGGGCCCCGGCCAGGACATCTGCAGGCCAATGCAATCCAATTGCAACTCGGGAGAGACCAACCAGAGAAGCGAAAACAAACAAGGGTATGGTCCAGATTCTAGGCAAAGAACCAAGCAAAACGCCAATAAATGAAAATGCGACGACGGTATGACCTGACGGAAAACTACTGCGCCCCAGGAAACTGCTTGGCATTGCCATGCCGCTGGCGATGAACTGAGCCGACGGCCGCGGGATAGGAACCAAAAATCTCAAGCCTTTTGATATCAGCCAGCCAATCAGTATAGCCAGAAGAATTTGCCAGACAAGTTTGCGATTCAGAAGACTAATCGGTAACAGCACGGCAAATAGTGCTCTGCAGTCACCAAAGGTTGTCATTGATTGCCAAACTCCCTGGGGGAAAGTGCCTGTAAGATTTTGAGCTTCGGCGAAATAGCTTCGCGGACCAGCGAAAGCCAGTTGCAAAACCAGCAGCAGAAAAAGAAGCCCCGACAATACCAACAGACGTTTTCCGTGAAAGTCGCGCCAGCGACCCACGAATCGCTCCTCGCCCGCTTGCGGGAGGGCGGGGGAGAGGGAAACGGGCATGGCCACAGCTTTCATGATCGGGGGAGGCTGAATTCCATGCCCGCTAGAGGGCACGTCTCCGCAGTTGCCTCCTTCTTTATTCATAACATTCATATATTGCCTGGCTCTTTCAACAAACCAAGATTGCCTTGATGATGCTGAGGAGGAAAGGCCAGATAGCTTAGCAAGAGCAGCAGCCAGATCACCCAGGCAGACCACAACGTATGCGACAGGAAATGTGCACCGCGCATGGTCTGGCTCCAACCCATCACACTACCGAGCGCCAATCCGCCAATGAGGGCGAATCGCGCCGCCACTGGCCAGTCGTCGCGCAAACCAAAATACAGCGCCAATAGCGCAAATCCCCCAGAAGCGTGTCCGCCGGGAAAGCAGCGCCCGGGCTGGATACCCGTCGGCAGCATATCAAACAGAGCCAGGCGTGGCGCGTAGCCGCCATAGTCGAGCAAATCCCAGGGGCAGTGATGGATGCTAGTGCCCTTGAGCACTGAAATGGCCAAGCTGGCAAATAGCATGGCAATCCAAATCCAGCCTAGGCGGCGGCGTTCCGGTTGAAGTGCAGGTTCGAAAAACGAGACGGTCCAGGCGCCAAACACGGCAACGCTAAAGGCGATTGCCAACATCTTGAGTCCGCTATGCATACCAATGGTTAGCCAAGGCTCGTTACGCAGCGGAAAAACCTTCGCAGCCGGATCGTAGTACCAGCTTTGAATCATCTGATCGATGCCGGTGGCCGGGTACACTTGCCACAACAGCAGGCCAAGACCCAGCGGCAAGACCAAATGCCACCACCAGAAACGCAGGTCGTGGCGCTGAATGGAAGCTAGGAAGCTGTTCATGCGCTTCTACCCGGCATTGCGACAACTTTTGAACAAATCTTGCGCAGCGTCGTACTGCTGCGTTTGCACATTGAGCAGTCCCAGTACCGAATGAAACAGGTTGTCGTGCGAGAGTTGCTGATCGCGACTGCGCGTCAGGCAGGCGGTATCGATGCCGAAATTCTTGCGATAACCGTCGGAGAACCACAGCAGCATCGGCACATGCTTTTGCGCATCGGGCGCAATCAGATAAGGTGTGCCATGCAGGTAAAGATTGTGTTCGCCCAGCGACTCGCCGTGATCGGAGACATAGAGCATGGCCGTATCGATCCGGTCGTCGTGCTGGCGCAATAGCTGAATCAGTTTTGCCAGCACCGAATCGGTGTAGCGCAGGGTATTGTCAAAGGCATTGACGATATCTTGTTGCACGCAACGATCCAACTGACTGGTCTGGCAAACCGGCAGGAATACCTCGAAACGACCGGGATAGCGTTTGTAATAGGCCGGGCCGTGACTGCCCATCATGTGCAAGACCAGCACTGTATTGTGTTCCAGATGGGTAAGCTGTTCGGCCAGTCCCTTGAGCAGAACGTCGTCAAAGCAGCCTTCCGGGCCGCAGATCTCGGGCAGGCCCGCATCCTTGAGGTTTTCGCTGGGAACGCGATCGCATACCCCTTTGCAACCGGACTGGTTGTCACGCCAATGCACGGCTAGCCCGGCATGCTGCAGCACATCCAGCAGATTTTCACGCCGCTCTGCCTTCTCGCGACTGAACTGACTGCGCCCCATTCCGGAGAACATGCAGGGTAGCGAAACTGCGGTTTCTGTTCCGCAGGACCAGACATTGGTCAGGCTGATCAATCCGTTCTCTTTGGCGAGTTGCGGATTGGTGTCGCGCTCGTATCCATTGAGTGAAAAATGATCGGCCCGCGCCGTTTCGCCGACGACGATCACGGTGAGCGATTTGCGTGGACGGTGCTGCCATGCAGCGCCAAGTCTGGCATCCCTGCCAACCGGTTCCACCACAAGCCGTTTTGCGCTTTGGCGCTTCACATAGCCGGAAGCGGCTTGCAGATAGTTGGAGGGGGTCAGCAAAAAGCGCAGTTCGCGGTGATTGCGGGCAATCGAGGCGAAGGTCTGATAATAGGCCAGGGCAAGCACCGCCATGACGCTCAGCGAAATGAGAATGACCAATCCCTTGCTCACCATTTCCCGGCCTGGCGAACGCCACCCTATTGGCACACGCCAAAGCAGCCAGACCGGCAGTACCCCGAGCAAGAATACATAAACAGCCATTTTCAGGGTCAGCAGATCACGCGTTTCCGCATAATCGGTTTCCATGACATTGCGCATCATGTTGACATCGATCATGACCCCATACTGGTTCATGAAATAGGCGGCAAACGCCGTCGCCACCAACAACAAGCTCAATACCGGACGCAATATGAATGGCCAGGCAAGCAGGGTCAGCAGCAGGTTGAAGGTGGCCAACAGAAAAATGAAAATCGCCACCATCCCCGGAAAATTGGCGACGTTCATGGGCTGGGCCGCAAGAAGCTTCCCCCAGAATGGCATATT
>JAKJFA010000054.1:0-15134 GCA_022705135.1 Pseudomonadota bacterium
GCTCCTGAAAAATCTCAATGTCGACGATGAGAAATACCCGCCGCGCGAATTGATGCACTTCATCAATTCCCATAAGGAGGAAGGCGTGCGGGTGGCACAGGCGCAGGCTTTTGACACTTGGACGCAGCGCCGGGTCGAGTTGTACGCCGAGTACGAAATCCAGTGCCAGCGTGAAGGCGTCGTCGATTTTGCCGAACTGCTGCTGCGTTGCTACGAACTGCTGCTGCGCAAGCATTACCAGGAGCGCTTCCGCCATATTCTGGTCGATGAGTTTCAGGATACCAACCGCCTGCAGTACGCCTGGCTGAAGTTGTTGTCCGGCGGTGGTGCCAAGCTCTTTGCGGTGGGCGACGACGATCAGAGCATTTACGCTTTTCGCGGCGCCGATGTCGGCAATATGCGTGATTTCGAGAGCGAATTCGCCGGCCCCAACGTCATCCGGCTGGAACAGAATTACCGTTCGCACGGTAATATCCTGGCGGCGGCCAACGCTATCATCAAAAATAATCGCGGCCGGCTGGGCAAGAATTTATGGACCGACGCCGGCGAAGGTGAGCCGATCCGCGTCTTTGAAGGCTACTCTGACCTCGACGAAGCGCGTTTTGTCGTTGAGGAAGTGCGCGAACTGGTACGCGATGGCGTGCCGCGCAACCAGATTGCCCTGCTTTATCGTTCCAACGCCCAGTCACGCGTGCTGGAACACGAGTTGTTCAGCCGTGGCGTGCCTTATCGGGTGTACGGCGGCCTGCGCTTTTTCGAGCGCCAGGAGGTCAAGCACGCGCTGGCTTACCTGCGCCTGATCAACAATCCGGAAGACGACACGGCCTTTTTGCGCGTCGTCAATTTCCCGACGCGTGGCATCGGTGCCCGCAGCCAGGAAAATCTGCAGGCGACGGCGCATCAGCTCAATTCCAGCCTCTACAACGCCGCCGCTTCGCTGACCGGCAAAGCCGGTGCGACGGTGGGGGGCTTCATCCGCCTGATCGAAACCTTGCGGCAGGAAACGGCGGGCCTGCGCCTGCCGGAAATGGTTGAACATGTGCTGGAAAAAAGCGGCATCCTGCAGCATTACCGGACGGAAAAGGAAGGCCAGGAGCGCCTGGAAAACCTGGACGAACTGATCAATGCTGCCGCCACTTTCATCGACGACGAAGGCGTGGTGATGGCCGAAGAGGCCGGTGAGAGCGGCGCGCTGGTGGCTTTCCTGACCCATGCCTCGCTCGAATCCGGCGAACATCAGGCCGGCGAAGGCGAAGAGGCCGTGCAGTTGATGACCGTCCATTCCGCCAAGGGGCTGGAATTCGATGTGGTCTTCATCACCGGCCTCGAACAGGGCTTGTTCCCGCACGAAAACGCCGTACTCGAAGGCCCTGCCGGGCTGGAAGAAGAGCGGCGACTGATGTATGTGGCGGTGACGCGGGCGCGTCAGCGCCTCTATCTGGCCTGGGCGCAAACCCGCATGCTGCACGGCCAGACGCGCCACGCCGTACCTTCCAGTTTCCTTGATGAATTCCCGCCGGAATTACTGCTCCGGCTCAACCAGCCAGCCCCGATGTCCACCGGAAGCGGCCGGGTTTATTACGCCGCAGCGCCGGAGTCGGTGGGTGGCCTGCGCATCGGCCAGAGCGTGCGGCACGCCAAATTCGGCCTGGGCGTCATCGTGGCAGCGGAAGGGCGTGGTGCCGATGCGCGGGTGCAGATCAATTTCGGTGCGTCGGGGATGAAATGGCTGGCGCTGGAATATGCGAAACTCGAACCGGCTTGAGAAAAGCTTTTCAACGCAGAGGCGCAGAGCGCGCGGAGGGCCGCAGAGGTCATTTGAGGGCGCCCTGAGAAAGTAAAGGTTTTTCTCTGCGGTACTCTGTGTTCTTTGCGCCTCTGCGTTGAAGATTTTTGACTTTTGGAGAGTGCTTGATGGAACACTTTATCGCTGGCAAGGATGCCTCGCTGGAACAGACCGTCGGCATCCTGCAGCAAAAGCTGGCGGCCTTGGGATTTCAAATTGAAGAGCGTTCCTGGCTGCATCCGCTTGATGGCGTCTGGTCGGTGCATGTGCGCGACCGGGAATGTCAGCTGCTGTTTACCAACGGCAAGGGCGCGACGCAGTTGGCAGCGCTGGCGAGCGCGCTGGGCGAATTTTTCGAGCGCCTGTCCTGCCATTACTTCTGGAATCACTATTACCTCGGCGCTGAAATTGCCGGTCGCGCCTATGTTCACGATCCACGTGAACGCTGGTTTGCGCTGCCGGAAGACGGCTCCTGGCCGGAAGAATTGCTGACGCCGGAATTGCAGGCGTTTTACAACCCGGAAGGGAGTATTCCCGCGTCCAGTCTGGTCGATTTCAATTCCGGCGCCAGCGAGCGCGGCATCTGCGCCTTGCCGTACACGCGGCTGCGCGATGGCTGTGCCATCTGGGTGCCGGTCAATATCCTGAGCAACCTCTATGTCAGCAACGGCATGGCGGCGGGCAACACGCCGCATGAGACGCGGGCGCAGGCGCTGGCCGAAATTCTCGAGCGCTACGTCAAGTTTCATGTCATCGGAGAAGGCTTGTGCCTGCCTGATTTGCCGGAAGCCGTGATGGCGCGCAGCCCCAATAGCGTGGCCGGCATTGGTGAACTGCGTGCTGCCGGCTTTGGCGTGCTGGTCAAAGATGCTTCGCTGGGCGGACGTTTTCCGGTGATCAACGTCACGCTGATCAATCCTCGCGATCAAGGCTGCTTTGCCAGTTTTGGCGCGCATCCGCGTCTGGAGATCGCTCTGGAACGGGCGCTGACCGAATTGCTGCAAGGCCGCGCCCTCGATGCACTCGATGGTTTTCCGGCACCTTCTTTCAATCTTGATGAAGTGGCGAGTCCGCAAAACCTGGAAAGCCATTTTGTCGATTCCGATGGGCTGTTGCACTGGAATTTCTTTGCCGATGCGCCGGATTTCGAATTTGTCGATTGGGATTCCGGCAATACGACGACAGCGGAGGACGAAGCCTGGCTGATCGAGCGCATTCACGACGAAGGCGGCGAGATTTACCTGGCAGAATTCACTCATGCCGGGGTGTACGCCTGCCGCATCGTCGTGCCGGGAATGTCGGAAATTTATCCGGTCGATGAACTGGAATGGGAAAACAACAGCGTCGGTAATGCGTTACGACCCGCGATCCTGAACCTGCCGGAGCTGGATGACGAAGGCTGCTTTGATCTGCTTGATGGCCTGCGCAGCCACGATATTGCCGATGAAAAACGGGTGGCCGAGTTGATTGGGCTGGCGCCGGATGAGGGTAGTCTATGGGCTGACCTGCGCGTCGGCGAGCTGAAATTATTATTGGCGCTGGCTTGCAGTGAAGGCGTAGCCATTGACGAAGGCTGTGACTGGGTGCGGCACCGGAGCGACATTGCGCCAGAGCGCCGCCGAATCTACGATTGTTTGCATACCCTGCGCCAACTGCCTGATCGTGGCTGCTGGGCGGGCGCGGTAGACGCTTTTTATGGCGATGCGGGACAGGAGGCCAAAAACCTGTTGAGCCGGAAGCGGCGTTTCTTCGGCATCGCCGCGCTGGGCGAAACCCTGGCTGGCTGTGTCATGCACCAGCGCCTGCTGGCGGTTTATCAGCGGGTGAGGGCTTGTTGAGGAAGCTATTGCAATAAGAAAAGCACATTCTGCGGTAACGCGTTGGCCTGAGAGAGCATCGCAATGCCCGATTGTTGCAGAATCTGGGCGCGGGTCAGGCTGGCGGTTTCAGCTGCAAAGTCGGTATCCTGAATACGGCTGCGCGAAGCGGTGAGATTTTCTGCTGTCGTTTGCAGGTTGGTAATGACCGACTCAAAACGGTTCTGGATAGCGCCAAACAGACTGCGCAGGTCGCTCACGATCTTCAGCGCCGCATCGGTTCGGATGATGGTGTTGTTGGCATTGCTGACGGTGGTGACGCTGGCATTGTTCAGACTACCATTGGCGGTCAGCGTGACCGGACTGGCGAAACCAGCTGCGGTGGTGGTGCCGGCCAGTGTGAGGTCGTTGTCGCCATTGAGTGTGATTTGACCGCGATAGGTGTGGTTTTGAACCGTATCTGCTTGCCAACCGGTTTCGGTGAGTTCGCTGAAGACGGTGCGAACGATGGCGCTCTGAGGATGGGGATTTTGAATGTCGGCGAGGATCGATTCCTTGATCTGGATATTGCGCCCATCGGTTGCGGTGAGTTTTAAATTGCCATTGGTATCAATGGAGGCGACGACACCAGTTTGGGAACTGTTTGCATTGATGGCGGTTTTTGCGTCAGTCAGACTGACGCCATGGGTGGTTGCTGCGAGTGAATTCTGCACATTTCCGCTGGTGGCAAAGTCCTCGTTGTAGCTAAGGACATTAAACCCGTTGATATTTAGGGTGTAGTTCAGCAGACCAGGTTCTGTTCCATCGTTCTGTGACCACATGGCCAGAAAATCGGTGTCGCCCGCGGTGCCGCCGGTTGTGCCAAAGGTCAGTTCGGTGGTCGCTGTGGCATATATCCCGCTTGGCCCGCTGCTATTGATAGCGGCAGCCTTGGCGTAAGCGGAAGTGGCATCTTGCGAGTTGGCTGTTCCCATGTAGTTGCTGGAGGCGGCAATATTGGTGCCATTGATGCTGAAATTATTGCCATCAAAGGCGGTGCTGCTGACACCGGCGTAAGTACCCGTTGCGGGGCTGGCATAGGTATTGGCGCCAGCTGTGCTCTTGTTGGCATCTGCGGCCAGGAGAGTGGTGCCGAAGTTGGTGGCATCGGCGGTCATGTCGTTGCCTGTGCGATTGTTTCCGGCTTGCGAGACGATGGCGCCGATGGACGAGGAGCGCATGCTGGTAGCGAGGCTGATGCCGATCGTTTCACCGACATTGGCGCCGACTTGGAAAACTGCGGAGCCGAAGGTGCCATCCAGAATCTTTTGGCCATTGAACGAGGTTTGTACGGCGGTGCGGTCGATTTCCGCAATCCGCTGCTGTACTTCCAGGTCCAGAGCGGCCCGGTCGGAAGAGCTGTTGGTGGCGTTGGCGGACTGTACGGCGAGTTCGCGGATACGCTGCAGGTTTTGGGTGATTTCGGCCAAGGAACCTTCGCCCGTCTGCGCCAGAGAGATACCGTCATTGGCGTTACGGGTGGCTTGGTTCAAACCGCGAATCTGGGTGGTAAAACGCTCGGAAATGGCGAGACCGGCGGCGTCGTCCTTGGCGCTGTTGATGCGCAGACCAGAAGACAGGCGTTGTAGGGCGGTGGCCAGGGAAGACTGAGACGTGTTCAGATTGCGCTGAGCATTCAGGGACGCAATGTTCGTATTGATGATTTGCGGCATGATGTGAATCCGTCGCCTGTCCCTTTGCTGACGAAAATATTGCGCATTCTGCATAAATGCGCGCTCTCGCCGTATTAACGGCCAGGATGCCTCAATCTTTAGTGTGAAAGTCGCGCAGCACGAACTGAAATTGCTGCTGGCGCTGGCCTGTGGTGAAGGCGAGGCCATCGACGAGAGGTGCGATTGCGTGCTGCACCAGCGCCTGCTGGCGGCGTATAGACGCGTGCGCTAAGCGCTATTTGGTTGCAACGAAACACGCCATCGGAATGTTTAGGGCCAGTTCTCCTTGTGCCCGGGCGAGAGCGTTGAGTTTCTGTTCGAGCACGGTGAAAGTCTCGTCGATCCGGTCTGGGGAGGCAATTGATTTCCAGGCCTGGACGAAACCCAGCCGGATGAAGTAATGGCGCAGCAGGCAGGAACCGTCGGCAAAGCGCATTCGGAACGCGTCGGTGACCACCTTGTTGACGTTGAAACGGGCATCCTCAAGCTGGCGGCGGATGGAATCGACCGTGCCGCGATGTTGGATGTGCGATTCCAGCAGAGGCAGGCGGTCGTGCTGCCCAAGTTCGATCAGTACCTCCCGGTAAACCGAATAAAACTCGGCCATGTGGCCGCTGAGGTTGGTCGTCATAAGAACGCTGGCGCCGGGTTTGGCCATTCTGAAACAGGCGTTCAGTACCGCATCGGGGTGGTCAAAATTGTTGAGCCCCAGATTGGAGACGATGAGGTCGACGGAAGCCTCCGGTACGCTGATTTTGCACACGTCCTCCTCGAACAATTGGATGTTGCATAAGCCGCGTTCCTGGATTTTCCGGCGCAAGCGATGCATGGCGGATTTCCAGGGATCGACCGCGATGACGCGGGTTTCCGGGCCGCAGCGTTCGGCCAGTTCGAGGGCAAGGAAGCCGGTACCACAACCGACATCGAGGATACACTTGCCTCGTTCCAGCGGCACGTGCTCGAGCAGCATGAGGCCGAAGGGCGCCGCCCACAGGGATAATTCGTCGCAGACCTCGCCAAATCCATCGGCGGTGAAATCGATTGGTTCCAAGTAATCCATGCGGCTTTCCCTTATGAGGGCGTTTGCCCTTTTTTGTGTGAACCCGATTCAGCAAAATTCAGAGCCTCGCGCCGCAGTATTTCCGTTCTGCCGTTTGCGGTCAAGGCGGCGAGGCCTTCATTTCGTTGACGGCGATGATTGGGTTGGACTAGACTGTCCAGTCTAAATGATTCAGGGGTGGAGGTCAGCGTGCGTCATGGCGAAGACAAAACCGGTGCCGACAAGCGGATGCGCTTGCTTACGGCGGCCAGGGAAGCCTTCATGGAGGAGGGCTACCGGGCGAGTGTCGATGGTATCGCAGCGCGCGCTGGGGTCGCCAAGCAGACGCTCTACAATCATTTTTCCAACAAGGAAGATCTGTTTATTGAGGTCATCAACCAGGGGTCGGCTTCCGTCGTGGTCAGCCTGGGTGAGACCGGCAGCGGTCTGAGGAATTCATTGCTGCAGTTTGCTGCCACTTTTCGCCAGCGGGCGCTGGAAAGTGAAAGCACGGCGCTGATGCGCATCCTGACTGCCGAGATCAACCGCCTTCCTGAACTGACCCGAGAATTTTTCGCCAAAGGTCCGGGCCAGACGCAGGCGCGTCTGGCGGAATTTTTGTCCGGCGCCATGACCAGGGGCGAAATGCGGCAGGACGATCCGCGCTTTGCGGCCGACATGCTGATGGGCATGTTGCTCAACATCGATTTCGCTCGCTGCCAGTGCGCCATTTCGATGGACGAAGAGGGCGAGGATCAGCGTTGCGAACAGATCGTCGAGTGTTTCTTGCGCGCTTTTGCGCCGCAAGCTTGAAAACGGGGAAGTGAACATGAAACGGAACATCCTATGTGCGGCTTTGATCTCAAGCCTGCTTGCCGGTTGCGGCGCGGATAAAAAGCCAGGCGGGCCGGGCGGGGCGGCCGGTATGCCGCCGACCGAAGTTGACGTCATTACCGTGCAGGCGACCAGTGCGACGATCACGCAGGAATTGCCAGGACGCTTGCAAGCCTACCGCACCGCGCAAGTGCGGGCGCGCGTCGATGGCATCATCGAGAAGCGGCTGTTCACGGAAGGAAGTGATGTCAAAGCCGGTGCGGCGCTCTTCCGCATTGACCCGCGCAATTATCAGGCGGCTTACGATGCGGCCAAGGCCGATCTCGACGTGGCGCGCCTGACCCTGGAGCGTTACCGGCCGCTGCTCGACATCAAGGCGGTGAGCAAGCAGGAAGTCGATCTGGCCGAAGCCAGGTTCAAACAGGCCGAGGCGGCGCTGACCCGTGCCCGGGTTGACCTGGAAAACACCACGGTGCCGGCACCGATTTCCGGCCGCATCGGCCGCGCCATGCTGACCGAAGGCGCGCTGGTTGGTCGCGGCGAGGCTACTTTGCTGGCCACCATCGAACAGCTGGATCCCGTCTATGTCAATTTCACCCAGCCGGGCATTGACGTGCTACGAATCCGCAACGACCTGAAGACGGGCAAACTCAAGGAGGCCGAGGGCGCCAAAGTCGAACTGGTGTTGGAAAACGGCAGTCCCTATCCTCTGTCTGGCAAGCTCATTTTTTCGGACTTGGCGGTGGACCCGGCGACGGGCAGTGTTTCCCTGCGCGCCCTGTTTCCCAATCCGGAACGTGAATTGTTGCCGGGAACGTTTGTGCGTATCCGCTTTCCCGAGGCGGTGGCCGATGGGGTGCTGCGTGTGCCGCAACGGGCCATCCAGTCGAATCCGCAGGGCAGGTATGTGTTGCTGGTCGATGCTGAGGGCAAAGTGTCCGTGCGGCCGGTCAAGACCGGCGCCATGAGCGGTGCAGATTTTGTCATTACCGAGGGTTTGAAAGAAGGCGAGCGGGTGATCGTCAACGGCTTGCAAAAGGCGCGGCCGGGATCGCTCGTCAAGGCAGTGCCCTGGGACCCGCGGGCGGCGCTTTTGCCGGCAAGCCCCGCTACGCCAAAGAAATAGAGGCCAGTCATGTTTGCCAAATTCTTTATTGACCGGCCCGTCTTTGCCTGGGTGATTGCGCTGGTGATCTTGTTGGCTGGTGCGATTGCCATCAGGGCGCTGCCTGTGAACCAGTATCCACCGGTGGCGCCTCCGGGCATCAATTTCAGCATTGCTTATCCCGGTGCTTCGGCCAAGGTGGTGGAGGAAACGGTGACGGCGCTGATCGAGCAGGAAATGAACGGCATCGAGCGCCTGCTCTATATGGAATCGACCTCCGAAATGGGTAACGGCGCCGTGACTCTGGTTTTTGAGCCGGGTACCAACATCGACATTGCTTCGGTCGAGGCCCAGAATCGATTCAAGCGCGTTGAAGCCCGCTTGCCCGACGATGTGCGGCGTATTGGCGTGCAGGTGACCAAACAGGCGCGCAACTATGTGATGATCGTTTCGCTTGTTTCTCCCGATCGGAGCTACTCGCAGTTCGATCTGGGCAGTTATGCCGGCGCGACGGTGCTCGACTCCATCCGCCGGGTGAAGGGGGTTGGCGAGGCGCTGTTGTTCGGCACTGAATACTCGATGCGCCTCTGGTTGCAGCCGGAAAAACTCAATGCCTACAATCTGACGCCCAACGATATCCGGCAAGCGGTGCGCGCCCAGAACGTCGAACTGGCCACCGGGGAAATCGGTCAGGCGCCGGCGGCTCCCGGTCAGCAGATCAGCGCGCCCATTATCGTGCCCAGTCGCCTGTCCACAGCCGAGGAATTTGGCGAAATTCTGGTGCGTACCCTGCCGAACGGTGCGGCCGTTCGGGTCAAGGATGTGGCGCGGGTCGAACTGGGGGCGCAGACCTATGAAATTCTTTCCCGCAAGGATGGGCAGCCCAGCGCGGCGATTGCCATCCGTGCCGCGCCGGATGGCAATGCGCTCGACGTCGTGGAGGCGGTGCGTGCCCGCATGAAAGAAATGGAGCCTTCCTTTCCCAAGGGAATGTCCTGGGACGTGCCGTACGACACTTCGAATTTCGTCAAGATTTCGATCAAGGAAGTGGTGACGACGCTGATCGAGGCAGTCATCCTCGTGTTTCTGGTGATGTATCTGTTCCTCGAAAATTTCCGCGCCACCCTGATTCCAACCATCGTGGTTCCGGTGGCACTGGCGGGCGCGGTGGCCGGCCTCTACGTCTTCGGGTTTTCGATCAACGTGCTCACCCTGTTCGCGCTGGTGTTGGCGATCGGGATTCTCGTGGACGATGCTATTGTGGTGGTGGAGGCGGTCGAGCGCATTATGACCACCGAAAATCTGCCGCCACGCGAAGCGACGCGCAAGGCGATGGATCAGATCATCAATGCCATCATCGGCATGACCCTGGTGCTGACGGCGGTGTTCGCGCCGATGCTGTTCATGGGCGGATCGGTCGGCGTCATCTACCGCCAGTTTGCCGCCACGCTCATCCTGACCATGCTGTTCTCGGCGCTGATGGCGCTGAGTCTGACCCCGGCCTTGTGTGCTTCCATGCTCAAGCACCAGCCGGGCAAGGACGATGTGCTGCCCAGTACCGGGTTTTTCGGTTGGTTCAATCGGGTCTTTGCCCGCACGACCCAAGGGTATTGTTCCTGGGTCGGACGGGTGATCCGCAAAACAGGCCGGTTTTTGGTGGTCTATTTGGTCGTGGTTGCCGCCGCGATCGGACTCTTCCTCCATTTGCCCGGAAGTTTCCTGCCGGAAGAAGATCAGGGCTACTTCCTGAGCGTGATCCAGTTACCCTCGGGCGCCTCCATGGAGCGGACTGGAGAAATTCTCGATCAGGTGGAGGCGTATTACCGCGCCCAGCCGGAAGTCGACAAGATGATGAGCATCATCGGATTTTCCATCTTCGGTCGCGGCCAGAATGTGGCGATGTCTTTCGTGCGCCTGAAAGACTGGAGCAAGCGCAAGGGCGAGGAGCACTCGGCTCCGGCCTTCGTGCGGCGCGCCAATATGGCGTTTTTCCAGATCAAGCAGGCGATGATCTTTGCCATCAATCCGCCGCCGATCCCCGAACTGGCAGCGACGGGTGGATTCGACTTCCGCCTGCAGGATCGCGGCGGATCCGGCCGTGAAAAATTGCTGGAAGTGCGCAACATGGTGCTGGGCCTGGCCGGCAAGGACCCGCATCTGGCCGGGGTACGGCCGGAAGGTCAGGAAGCCGGGCCGCAACTCCTGCTTGAAGTCGACCGGCGCAAGACCGAGACCCTGGGGATCAATATGGCCGAACTGAACGACACCTTGCAGTCGGCGCTGGGGGCGGCCTATGTCAACGATTTCGAGCGTCAGGGGCGCATTTTGCGCGTGCAGATGCAGGGCGACGCGCAATTGCGCTCCAGTCCGGAAGAAATCCTGCGCCTGAATGTGCGGAATCGCTCGGGCACCATGGTGCCGTTGTCGGAACTGGTGAAACCGCGCTGGACGATTGGCGCACCCAAAGTGGATCGCTACAACGGCATGCCGTCGATGAAAATCGCTGGCGGACCGGCGCCGGGACGCAGTACCGGCGAAGCGATGCAGGCCATGGAGCACATCGCCAAACAGTTGCCGCAGGGCTTTGGTTTTGAATGGACCGGAACGTCCTATGAGGAAAAACTTTCCGGCAGCGACGCACCGTACCTGTTTGCGCTCTCGCTCATCGTCGTTTTCCTGTCGCTGGCGGCGCTCTATGAAAGCTGGTCAATCCCCTTTGCGGTCATGCTGGTGGTGCCGCTGGGGATTTTCGGCTCGGCCCTGGGGGTGACTTTGCGCGGCTTGCCCAACGATGTGTATTTCAAGGTCGGGCTCATTGCCATCATCGGCTTGTCGAGCAAGAACGCCATCCTGATTATCGAGTTCGCGCGTGAATTGCAGGAACGTGGCATGGGTTTGTTCGAGGCGACGCTGGAAGCCTGTCGCCTGCGTTTCCGACCCATTTTGATGACTTCGATGGCCTTCATCCTTGGCGTCTTGCCCCTGGCCATTTCAACCGGCGCCGGTGCCAACAGCCGGCACGCCATCGGCACCGGTGTCATCGGCGGCATGCTGACGGCGACTTTCCTGGCCATTTTCTTGGTGCCGGTATTCTTTGTCGTCGTGCGCAGGATTTTCCCGGGTCATGCGCGGCATCCTCGCGAGGAGGGATCACAGCATGAATAAGCGACACTTTCATACCCCTCTCTCGCTTGCGGGAGAGGGTGGCCGCAGGCTGGGAGAGGGCCGCCACTTGCGGGAGAGGGCTGCTTTTGCCGCTTTGCTTTGCGCTGCTTTGACCGGTTGTTCGCTGATGCCGGACTACTTGCGTCCCGAGCCTCCCGTGGCAGCCTCCTGGCCGAAGCCCGTGCAAAATGAGGGGGGCCGTGAACTGGCCGCACTTGGCTGGCGCGATTATTTTACGGAGCCTCGCTTGCAAGGATTGATCGCCGCGGCGCTGGAACATAACCGGGATCTCAGAATCGCCGTCGCGCGGGTTGAGGAAGCGGGCGCGCTTTACGGCATCAGCCGTGCCGACCGTTTGCCCAATGTGAATGCCGTGGCCAGCGGATCGTCGGCCCATACCCCGGCGGATTTGTCCATGACCGGGCGTGAAACGGTGAGCCGCCGCTATGATGCCGGCGTTTCGCTGTTGTCTTTCGAACTCGATTTTTGGGGACGGGTGAAGAGCCTCTCCGAAGCGGCGCGTTCAAACTACCTGGCGACGGAAGAGGCGGGCCGCCTGGTGCGTCTTTCCTTGATTTCGGATGTGGCCAACGCTTACTTTACACTGCTGGAAATGGAAGAGCGCGTGCAGGTGGCGCGGCAGACGCTCTCCTCGCGCGAGGAAACCCGGATGATGATCGGCAAGCGCCGCGAAGTCGGGCTTTCCGGCGATCTGGATTTTCTGCAGGCCGATGCCGCCACGCAACTGGTGCGGGCTGAACTGGAAAATCTGGAGCGCCAGCGTGCTGCCGCGGAAAACGCCCTGACCCTGCTGGTGGGCAAGGCGCCGCCCTCTTTGCCGGCGGGCTGCTCGCTGGCTGGGCAGGATCTTGTCGCTGACCTGGTGGTGGGTCTGCCTTCGGAAGTTCTGCTCCGGCGTCCGGACGTGCTGGCGGCGGAGAATCGTTTGATGGCCGCCAATGCCAATATCGGCGCGGCGCGTGCCGCCTTTTTTCCGCGCATCACGCTGACCGGCATCTTCGGAACCGCCAGCCGGGCGCTTTCCGGGTTGTTCGAGGCGGGCAGTGACACCTGGTCTTTTCAGCCGGTATTGACGCTTCCTCTGTTCAACGCCGGACGTCTGGGCTCCAGCCTCGACCTGGCAGAGGTGCGCAAGGTGATCGCGGTGGCCGAATATGAAAAGACCATCCAGGTGGCCTTCCGGGAAGTGGCCGATTTGCTGGAAGCGCGTGCTCGCCTGACCCGCCAGCTCGAAGCGCAGCAGGCCGCCGAGAAAGCGCAGGCCGAAGCGCTGCGTCTGGCACAGGCGCGTTATCAGGCTGGAATCAGCAGTTATCTCGAAGTGCTGGATGCCGAGCGCAGCCTGTTCGCTTCCCGTCAGGCCCGTCTGCAGGTGCGGCGCGCCCAGTTGAGCGTGGCTGCCCAGTGGTACAAGGCACTGGGCGGAGGCAAGGCTGAATAAGCCCCGATCCCGTTACCTTATGGTTTCGGGGATGATGTTGACGCGCAGCGCGCCCCAGTGGCGGCCGTTGACGTAGATGGGCGAGGCAACTTCGGTGAGGGCCTTGCCGATGGCCGGGGCGAGGTAGGTCTGGGCGATGAAGGGCTCGGTATTGCGGGCGGCGCGCAATCCCACCGGGTCGTTGAAAATGCGCTTGTGACGGCTGCAGGCGAGATCCTTTTCCGGGTCGCCGGTCTGGATCGAAAATTTGCGCAGATGGATGGGGCCGTAACCGTTGACATCGACCGCCAGCATCGAAATGAACTGACCGCCTTCAGTCCCGGATTCCAGGATGTCCTGGATTTCCTTTTCGACCAGTTTGTCGTAGGCGGTTTCATATTTGGGCGGGGTGATTCCGGGAATCTGGCGGTAATTCTGATCGAAGATATCGACGCCGCGGTCGGCGTGCGATTTCAGCACCGCCTGAATGCGGTCGCGCATGGACCAGCAGCGTTCGAGGGCAGCCTCGAACTTGCCGGTTCCAAGCTTGAAACGGGCGCCGGAGGCGAGGATTTCTTCGGTGGAGGTGCTGAGCTGGCCGGACGAAGTGAGCGAGGTGCGCATGGTTTCGCCGAGGTTGCGGCTCAGCCCGTCGATTTCCTGGGCATGGCCGAGGATTTCCTGGCTGGCGGTCTCGAGGTCGGTCATGGCCTTGGAGATGCCGTGCAATTCTTCGGTGGTGGCGCTGAAATTCTGCACCATGCCATCGAAGCTGCTGGAAGCGCGTTCGACGGAGACGCGGGCGTTTTCGGTGTCGGAGCTGACCTGCAGGGTGACCTGGAGGGTATCGTCGGCCAGGTTGGTCATCACCTGGGTGCTTTCGCTGATGGTATTGGTAGCGTTTTTGGTGCGTTCGGCGAGTTTTCTGACCTCGTCGGCGACGACGGCGAAACCGCGGCCCTGTTCGCCGGCGCGCGCGGCTTCGATAGCGGCGTTCAAGGCGAGCAGATTGGTCTGGTCGGAGACCTCCTTGATGAGAAGGGTGATCTGGTCGATTTCGTGGGCGTGCTTGGACAGTGATTCGACGGTGAGGCGGAAGGCCTGCTGACGTTCATTGATGGCGGCGATGCTGCTGACCAGGGTGAGGAGTTCGGCCTGGGAATGCTTGGCGTCGTCGAGGCGTTCCTGGGCGACCTGATTGAGCGAGGATGCGCGCTTGGAGACGCCGGAAGCGGTATCGGTGACGGCGGCGCAGGAGACGCTGATCTTGTGGGCGAGGGTTTCCTGCTTTTCGGTGGTGGTGGCGGCGGTGGTCAGATGAATCTTGACCATGACGGCTTCGCTGGCGATATGGATGGCCTGGCGACGGATGAGGTCGAGGGCGTCGCGCAATTTGGCGAGGAAGGCATTGTAATTGCGGCTGATCTGGCCGATTTCGCTATCGTGGCCGTCGGGAAGGTTTTGCGAGAGATCGCCTTGTCCCGAGGAGGCTTTTTCGACGACGGCGGCGATGTCGCGCAAGGGCTTGAGGAGCCTGTTGCGCAGCAGCAGGGTTCCGGCAAAGGTGGCAATCAGGGTGCAGGCCAGGGACAGAAGGAGAAGCCCCCAGCCCGGCGCCGACGAGCCGGAAAAGAGAACGAAGAGTACCGCCGGCAGCGCCGCCAGTAGCGCACATAGTCCCTCGGTGAAGGCAAGGAAGGGGGTCAGGCCAGAGGCGTTTTGGTTCATCGCTTTGTTCTCGCCAAAGTCGGCAGTGTTGCTTGTCGGAGTCCTGGACGCACCATTCAACCTGTGAAATTCAGACGGTCGATAACGAAGGTTACCCTAAAGTTGGCTTGGAATGAAGAGATGGCCTTCAAAACCGCTTGGCCGCCAAGAAAGAGCGAGCATGCCTTGGGCGGCGCCGCCGGGGTAGAATGATGCCCTTCGCGTGGCAATCCCTGCTTCGTCCCCTTGTTGCTGGAGTTTTTTTTGAGATTCCACCTGTTTGCCGTCCTGTTCAGCGTTCTTGTTCTTGCCGCCTGCGGTCGCGAGGAAAGCGGAAAGGCCGCAGTTCCGTCGGCCTTTCCGGTGACGGTACAACCCTTTTCCAGTGTCCGTATCCTGCCGGAACGCGATGCCCCGGCCAGCGTGATCGGCAAGCACGAGGCGCGTCTTGCCGCCGAAACGGTTGCGGTGATCGCTGAGCTGCCGGTCGATGTGGGCGACAAGGAGGGCAAGGGTCAGGTGCTGGTA
>JAKJFA010000054.1:15144-15536 GCA_022705135.1 Pseudomonadota bacterium
TCGACAGCCGCGACGCCGAATTGGCGCTGGCCCGCGCCGAGGCTGGTCTGGCCCAGAGCCGGGCGCGCCTCGACATGGCGGAGGCGCAGTTGAAACGGGCGCTTGCCTTGCGGGAGAAAAATTTCATTTCAGCTGAAGCGCTGACCCTGCGTGAAACCGAACGGACTGCCGCCCAGGCTGATTTCAAGGCGGCGCTGGCTAACCGCGATACGGCGCGGCGCGGGGTGGAAAAATGCACCCTGCGCGCGCCTTTTGACGCGGTAGTGCGCAGTCGCAGCGCGCAACTGGGCGAATTCGTCAGCCCCGGCGCTCCTTTGATGCTGCTGGTTGGCACTTCCGATCCGCAGGTGGCGGCCCAGATTCAGATTATCGATGCCGAGGGGCTCAAGCTC
>JAKJFA010000055.1 GCA_022705135.1 Pseudomonadota bacterium
GCTGCCAGCCGCTCGGCAATTTCCGGCAAGGGCAAACCCGCATCCACCAGAATGGCAGCCACCGCCAGCAAATTGGAGACATTGAAACGCCCCAGCAGGCGCGTTTCAACCTCAACCTTGCCCCGTGGCGTCGCCAGCGCGAAGGTTTGCCCATTCGGCGTCGCAACCAGATTCTCGGCACGCAGAATGGCTGGCAACACTTCCTGATGGCCATCGCCGATGCAGTAGCCCAGCACTTTCAGCGCCGTAGTCTCGCGCGCCAATTGGCGTCCCAACGCATCGTCGAGATTGAGCACGGCCAGACGCAGACGCGGCCAAGCAAACAATTTGCGCTTGGCCGCTGCATAGGCATCCATGCTGCCGTGGTAATCGAGATGATCGCGTGTGAAATTGGTAAAGACCGCCGTATCGACATGGGCGCCATTCAGACGCCCCTCCTCGATGCCGATCGAGCTGGCTTCCAGCGCGCAAACCTGCGCTTCCTGCTGGCAAAATCCGGTGAGAAGCCGCGCCAAACAGGCGGCTTCCGGCGTCGTAAAGCCGGTATCAGCCAATGTATCGGGAAATCCCGCGCCCAACGTGCCCACCACCGCGCAGCGCTTCGGGTGACTGCGTGCGATCCACTGACTGACGCTGGTCTTGCCATTGGTTCCCGTCACGGCAATCAGGGACAAGACCTCAGCCGGATACCCGGCGACAGCGTGCGCCAGAGGTCCCACCATCGGGCGCAGGTTGTCCATTGACTGATTGGGCACCGTCCACGCCGGATCCCAGGCAAAATCGTCCCCCGGTTGCCAGAGCACCGCCACGGCGCCACGTTCCAGCGCATCGGCGATGTAGGAACGTCCATCCGCCCGATCTCCGGCATAAGCCACAAACAAATCGCCGGGACAGACTTGGCGGCTGTCTTCCGCCACCCCGGCAGGCCGCACCCCCTGTTCGGCAAAACGGGCGAGAAGTGCTTGAATGAGCTCGCTCACAGCCGCTCCTTGTCCGAGACCGATTGCGCCACCTGCACCGTCGGCGCATCCGGCGGAATCCCCAGGGTACGCAAAGCACCTCCCATGATGCGCGAGAAGACCGGGCCGGCGACATCCCCGCCGTAATGCCTACCCACCGAAGGTTCGTCAATCATCACCGCCACCAGGAGCCTGGGCTCCGAAACCGGCGCGAGTCCGACAAACGAAGCTACATATTTCTTGACGTAGGCATTGCCCTCGACCTTGTAGGCCGTTCCCGTCTTTCCGGCGACACGGTAGCTGGCTACACGGGCCTGCGGCGCCGTCCCTTCCGGCTGAACCGCCATCTCCAGCATGGCGCGGATCTCGCGCGCCGTTTGCGCTGAAAATACGGCCTTGCCTGCCAGCACGGGCTGCTCAACCTTGGTCAACGAAAGCGGAAGCAGATCGCCGTCACGGGCGAACACGGTGTAGGCACGCGCCAACTGAACGAGGCTGACCGAAATGCCATGCCCGTACGACATCGTGGCCTGCTCGATCGGCCGCCAGTTTTTCCAGGCGCGCAGCCTTCCCGCCACCTCACCCGGAAAGCCCAGATGCGGCACCTGTCCCAATCCCAGAGCGTCGTACATTTCCCACATTTCCCTGGGTGTGAAGCTCAACGCCATCTTGCTGACGCCGACGTTCGATGACTTCTGGATGACCTGGGCCACCGTCAGGGTACCGTGCGGATGGGCATCGGTGATCGTCGCGCCGCCCAGGGTCAGGCGCCCTGGCGCGCAATCGACCAAACTGCCAAAGCGGTATTTGCCATTTTCAAGCGCCAACGCCGCCACAAAGGGTTTCAGGGTCGACCCCGGCTCGAACGAGTCGGTCACGACGCGGTTGCGCAAATGCGCGCCGGAACGTTTCTCCATCTTGTTGGGGTTGTAGCCCGGCCAGTTGGCCAGAGCCAGAATCTCGCCGGTGCGGGTATCCACCACGATGGCACCGCCCGCTTTGGCCCGGCTTTCCAGCACTGCCGCCTTGAGTTGGCTATGGGCCAGATACTGGATCTTGTTGTCGAGCGCCAAACGGACATCCCTGCCGTCGCGGGGGGGTCTCATCGCCACCACATCCTCGACAATCTGGCCACGCCGATCCTTGATAACGCTCCGCATTCCCGCATGTCCGACCAGAACGTGGTCAAACGCCAGTTCAACCCCTTCCAGCCCCTTGTCATCAATGCCGGTAAACCCGACCACGTGCGCCGCCATCTCGCCGGCCGGGTAATAGCGGCGATACTCTTGTTCCTGGTAGAGACCGGGCAACTTGAGCTTGGCCACTTCCTCGGCCGCCTCCGGCGGCAATTGCCGCTTAAGATAGACAAACCCCTTTTCGCTCGCCAGACGGCCGTCGATTTCGCGCACTTCGACCTGCAACAACGCCGCCAATTTCCGCTTCTGGGCTGCGCTCATCTGCCGCGCATCGGCCGGAATCATCCAAATGGAGCGCATCGGCGTCGATACCGCCAGAATGTCACCGTTCCGATCCGTGATCCTGCCGCGTGAGGCCAATACTTCGATTTCGCGCAGGTAGCGGGATTCTCCCTTGCCCTGCAGAAATTCCCGGTTCACCACCTGCAAATAGAACGCCCAGACGATCAGCAGCAGGAAAGACAACATCAACAGCACGCCGATCAGCCTCGAGCGCCAGCCTTGCAGCGCCAACTGCAGCACCGGACTTTCAGTGAAGCGATGCGCCTTGGGATTGCGGCTGCTCCGGATCATGGCTGCCTCCGCTGCATTCCGTCATTCCCGTTTGTTTTCTCCGGATTCGCCACTTCAACCGCCTTACCGAAGCTCTGGGGAAGCTGCATCTTGAGTTTTTCCCGGGCGATCTTTTCCACCCGCGGTGGCGTCGCCAGCGTGGACAGTTCAAGCTCAAGCTGGCCGTGCTCGATTTCGAGTCCCCGGCTGCGCTCCTGCTCCACCTCCAGCATCTGGAAGGCACTGCGCGCCTTGTGCTGAGAGGTCACCAGCGCCAAGGCAAAAAAGACCAGAATCAAGGTCAGCAGGATATTGAAACGAATCATTGAATTTTCTCGGACACCCGCATCACAGCGCTGCGCGACCGGGGATTGGCCGAAATTTCGGCAGCAGACGGATGGCGTGCTTTCCCGACGAGCCGCAACCGCGCCGCGGGCAGATCGCAAGAACGCAGCGGAATCCCCTTCGGCAGATGGTCGGGCACCGCCTGCCGACGCATGAATTGCTTGACGATCCGGTCTTCCAGAGAGTGGAACGCGATCACCACCAGACGCCCGCCCACATTCAGCAAGTCAACCGCCTTGGGCAGGGCTAGCGCCAACTGGCCGAGCTCTTGATTGATATGAATCCGTAGAGCTTGAAAGCTGCGCGTCGCCGCGTCCTTCCCTGGCTCACGGGTGCGCACGGCCGAGCGTACAAGGGTCGCGAGCTGGCCTGTGGTGACAATCGCTTGTTGGCTCCGAGCAGCCACAATCTTCTTTGCAATCTGGAAAGCAAACCGTTCTTCGCCATAGTCTCTCATCACCTCCGTTATTTCCCGTACCTCTGCCCGCGCCAGCCATTCCGCCGCCGTTTCTCCGCAAGTCGGGTCCATGCGCATATCCAGCGGCGCATCTTCTGCGCCGAAACTGAACCCCCGCCCTTTGTCATCGAGTTGCGGCGACGACACGCCTAAATCGAACAAAACGCCATCGACACCCGTCCAGCCCGCCTGCCGCACCGCTTCGTCGATTTCGGAAAACGGCTGGTGCACGAGCCGGAAGCGCGCGTCGTTGATCGCGCTGCCCGAAACAATCGCCTCAGGATCGCGGTCCAGCGCCAGCAAACGCCCAGAAACGCCAAGCCGGGCAAGGATTGCCCGGCTGTGCCCGCCGCGGCCAAAAGTGGCATCGACGTAGAATCCTTCGGGTTTGATCGCCAGCGCCTCAAGCGCCTCTGCACAGAGCACCGTCACATGGACCGCGCTCATAGGGCAAAATCCTCGAAGCCAGGCGGCGGCATATCGCCGGAGAACGCCTCGGCCGCCAATTCTTGCTGGCGCTTCCAGCCTTCATCACTCCAGATCTCGAAGTGCGATCCCATGCCGACCAGCCAAACGGTTTTCTCCAGTTGCGCGTAATCACGCAATTCTGCCGCGATGAGCAGACGTCCGGCGGAATCAAGCTCTTCGCTCCGGGCATTGCCCAACATGGTGCGCTTCAGGGAAGCGGAACGCGAATCGAAACTTGGCGCCTTCAGAAGCCTTTCGCGAATGGGCAGCCAGTCCGGTTGTGGATAGAGGAGCAAACAGCCGCCCTGGGGATTCGCGGTCAGAACGAGACGACCATCGCTGGCAGCCGCAAGAGGCTCGCGGTGCCGCGCCGGTATGGCCAGCCGCCCCTTGGCATCCAGACTCAGTTGTGCCGACCCTTCGAACAAAACCAACCCCTCTTTTCCCACTTTCTAACACGTTTCGCCACTTTAAAACACAGAAACAAAACAGGTCAAGCGAAAAATTGAGTTTTTTTCATACACAACAAGGACTTAGGGGCGATTTGAGAAAAATTTTTAACGCAAAATATCTTTATTAATCAATGCATCAAAAACATGACTTAAAGTGCTTTATAAGGTATTTTCGGGTCAAAATACGCCCCTTCGCCGATAAGCGGTTGTTGTAAAACCAACAACAAGGAGACGAAGGGCAAGCCATGCACATCGCGCATGGGCCACTACCTCAATCCTGGTGTCGAAGCCCTTCAAGTTGACCGGAATTACCAGACGCGGTGATACTCCCGGGGTCTTTTCAGGCATCCACGGATACGGGTTCCTTCGCAAGCAAAAAGATCGCTCCCCATTCGGAGGCTGCAGGCGCCTAAAGCAACACCTCAACCAGGCTTTTTACCCGGTTCGCTTGAGGTTAACTCAGGCCGTATGCTGGGCGATGTTGTCCCGGACAGTATCGGCAAGCAGATGCTCGCTGGCCCGGCCGGAATCCCTCACGGCGGGTAGAAATTCCACCATGATGCGGGTCAAGGGGCGGGGCAGGCCATTCGCCCGCATCGCTCTCCAGGCGCCGCTGATCGCCACCGGCACTACGGGAATCTTCAATTCAAGCGCGAGCTTGGCAAATGCGGTTTTGAATTCTCCCAGCTTGCCGTCGGCCGAGCGCGTTCCTTCTGGGAAAATCAACAGATTGCCTTGATGACGCAGCGCCTGGCCAAGCTTGCGCAGGGAGAGCCCGACATCGCGGCCGACCTCGACCACGATGACGTTGCTGTTGCGGGCCATCCAGGCCAGCACCCCGGCCTTGACGTGTTTTTGTTTGGCGTAATAGTAGGTGCGGCGCAAAAAAGCATTGTTCAGGAACATGGAAACGAACAGGCCATCGAAATAGGACTGGTGATTCACGGCAAGAATGCAGGGGCCTTCCTTCGGAATATTTTCGAGTCCTTTGGCCTCGATGCGGAACAACAGGCGCGCAATGAATCCAAGACTCGCCTTCAGGAACAGATGCACCCAGGTTGAACGCGGCAGATCCAGCGGCTCTTCTTCACCCCCCTCAAGCATCGAACCCCAATCGCCCGCCTGTTCGTGGAAGAAGGCGCGCCGTTCGTAGGCGTGCCGAACCAGCCCGATGACGGTCGGACACTCCTGGAAAATTGACTCCGGCAAGCGGATTCCGAACACTTTTTCGACAAAGATCAGGACTGAGAGCTGCGCCAGCGAGTCGAGCCCCAGATCCATTTCCCAATGGCTGTCGGGCCGGACGCGCGGGCATTCCAGATCAGACTGCAGGAATTGCTCGAACACCGGATAGACCGAGGCCAAGTCTTCGGGCACGGCCACCGGCTTGGCCGACTCCGCACCACCCTCGCGCACCAGCACCTCGAGTTCGTGGCGCTTGAGCTTGCCCAGGCGTGTTTTGGGCAGGTCGGCCGTCACGATGCTGAGTTGGGTGATCTTCTTGGCCGACGAGACGAGGCGGTTATAGGGCTCCAGCAAGGGCCAGCGGAAATGCTCGGCCTGCGCCTCCGGATCGTCATCACAAAGTCCGGGCACGGGCTGAATGAGGGCGTGCAGACGTTGGTCATGCAGGACCACTGCCAAGTCGCGGGCGTCGGCACACATGCCCGCCAGTTTTTCTTCCAGTTCGACCGGATTGACTTTCTTGCCACTGGACAGAACGATCATTTCCTTGCGCCGCCCGTTGATGAACAAATAGCCCTCCCGATCGAGATAACCCAGATCACCGGTATGGAGCCAGCCATCGCTAAGGACTTCGGCAGTCGCCTCGGGATTCCGCCAATAGCCTGCAAACACGTTCGGGCCACGCGTCAAAATCTCGTCCTCTTCAACACGGACGGAGTCAGGCCAGTTGGGATTTCCGCAGGAACCCAGGCGGACACGGCCCGGGGTCGGAAAGCTGATCATCGGAGCGCATTCGGTCATACCGTAGCCCTCCAGCACTTCAAAGCCAAGCACTGTCAGATCCTCCGCCACCTCACGGTCAAGCGGAGCGCCGCCGGAAACCAGCTGGCGCAGCGCGCCGCCAAACTTTCTTTGCACCGCGAACAGAAGAATCCGGGAGAAAGGCTGCCGGTTCACCATTGCCGAAAGTGAAAAGAGGGCGCGGCCGACAGGCGAGGCGCGCAGCTTATCCATCACCGCCTTGCGGATGAGGGCATAGAGGCGCGGTACACCGATCATCATCGTGCAGCGATGGCGGCGCAGCGTCGCCACCATTTCGGCCGGATCGAGGGAATGCGCCAGGACAATGCTGCCGCCGGCATAAAGCGGCGCCAGCATGCACCCCATCAGGGGCAGAATATGGTGCGCTGGCAGAAGACTGAACACGCGGCTGTCAGCCCGGAAAACAGGAACGCGCTCGCACACCAGTTGCAGGTTGGCCAGCAAATTGCGGAAAGTCAGCATCACCCCCTTGGGGGCGCCAGTCGTTCCCGAGGTATAGAGAATGGCGGCGAGGTTGTCGAGCAGCCCGGACTCAAGACGAGTCGCTGTCTGTACGCCGGGATCGAGCGAAGGAAAATCCTGGTCATCAAAACTGACGATGTGTGCCTGCGCACCGGCCAAGGCCTGATCGATAACCGGGCGGGTTTTGTCCGAACAAACGATCATCACCGGTTCCGTCTGGCCGATGATGTACGCCAGTTCATCCGCTTGCGCCACGCTGTCCACCGGCACCACCACCCCGCCGCACCGCCAGATGGCATGCAGCGCCGCCAACCATTCCGGCCGGTTCTCGGCAAAAAGAACCGCCCGCGCTCCAGCAGGCATGGGGAATGCCGCAGCAAGCGCCTCGGAGTGCGCTAGCAACGCGGTGTATGAAATACGATCTTCCTTCCAGTACAGCGCCGTCTTGGCGCGTGGTTCCAGCAAGGTGAACGTTGGTGCTTCGGGATGAGATTTCGTCATGGCGTTCAGCAGTTGCATAGTGACGGCATCGAAGAAAAGCGGTCCTCAACCACAGGAAACCGGGTGAGCGACCTGTCCAAGGTTGGGTATTTTCCCGCGACAGCCCAGTGCCGCGCAAGAAATTCGCAACATCAACTCGGTCAGGCGTTTTCAACCACGATATTGGGAAAGCGCGAGGTCATGTCCTTGGCTTTGTCGGCAATTTTAATCGCAACACGACGGGCGATGGCGCGGTAGGTTTCCGCCACCTTCGATTCCGGCGCGCCCACCACACTGGGTCTGCCGCTGTCTGCCAGTTCGCGGATCGAAAGTTCCAGTGGCAAGGCCCCGAGCAGTTCAGTGCCGTAATCCCGACACATCTTTTCAGCACCGCCGCTGCCGAAAATGTGCTCCTCATGCCCGCAGTTGGAGCAGATGTGGGTGCTCATATTTTCGACAATGCCGAGGATGGGAATATCGACCTTCTCGAACATCTTCAGCCCCTTGCGGGCGTCGATGAGCGCGATATCCTGCGGCGTCGTGACGATGACGGCACCGGTGACCGGTACTTTCTGCGCCAGCGACAGTTGAATGTCGCCGGTACCGGGCGGCAGGTCGACCACCAGATAATCGAGATTCTGCCAGCGCGTCTGGTGCAGCATCTGGTCGAGCGCCGACACCACCATCGGACCGCGCCAGATCATCGGCTGCTCGACATCGACCAGAAAGCCGAGCGACATGACCTGCAGGCCATGCGCCTGCAATGGAATCATGGTTTTGCCGTCTTCCGATTCGGGATGCTCGCCGGCAATGCCCAGCATTTGCGGAATGGAGGGGCCGTAGATATCAGCATCGAGCAGCCCGACGCTGGCACCTTCCTGCGCCAGCGCCAGGGCGAGATTGGCGGCCGTCGTGCTCTTGCCGACGCCGCCCTTGCCGGAAGCCACGGCAATGATGTTCTTGACCCCCGGCAGCAGCTTGACGCCACGCTGCACGGCATGGGCAATAACCTTGGAAGTCACCTGAACCTCGACGGCCGTGACGCCCGGCAAAGCCCGCAGCGCGCTTTCCACCTGCTGCCGCACGGCCTCGAACTGCGAGCGTGCCGGATAGCCCAGTTCGATATCGCAGAGCGCCCGCCCGTCTTCGACCCGCAGGTTCCTGACAGCGCGCGAAGAGACGTAATCCCTTTGTGTATTGGGGTCCAGCAATGTCTTCAGAACGGCTTGTGCCTCTTCAACGCCAACGCTCATTTCTTCTCCGAAAACTGGTGGTCAAGCTCATCGGCCGAGTATACCGTGAAAGCAGGCCGGCTTTGTGCCCAGGGCGTCAGCCTTGGAACGAACCGGAAGGCTCCGGCAGCGCATTGCCTTGGCCGTGCTGATAGAATGCCCGCTTTTCTCCAGCATCCTCCGTCATGGATTTCCTGCTGCTGCTCAAGGCGCTTATTCTCGGCATTGTCGAGGGTCTGACCGAATTTCTGCCCATTTCCTCGACCGGTCACCTCATTCTGGCCGGTTCATTGCTCGAGTTTAACGACGAGCGCGGCAGGCTCTTCCTGATCGTTATCCAGGCCGCCGCCATCCTGGCCGTCGTCTGGGAATACCGCGCCCGCTTGGCCGCCGTCGTGGCCGGGCTGCAGCGACGCGACCGCACCGCCCTCCGCTTCGTGCTCAATCTCGCCATTGCCGTCCTGCCTTTGGCGCTGCTCGGCCTCCTGTTCAAGGAGGCCATCGAATGCTTCCTGTTCCGGCCCGTTCCCGTGGCTCTGGCCTTCATCGTCGGCGCCCTCTTCATTCTGTGGGCGGAACGGCGCCAACACGTCGTCCGCATCGAAAGTGTGGAAGACATGGCCCCGCTAGACGCGGTCAAGCTCGGTATCGCTCAGGCCTTTGCCCTGATTCCGGGCACCTCGCGTTCCGGCGCGACCATCATCGGCGGCCTGCTCTTCGGCCTGTCGCGCAAGGCAGCCACCGAATTTTCCTTTTTTCTCGCCATTCCAACCCTGATTATCGCCACCCTCTATGAGCTGTACAAAGAACGCGCCTTGTTGCATGCCGCCGACCTGGGCATGTGGGCCGTCGGATTCATTTCCGCTTTTATTTCAGCCTTTCTTTGCGTGCGCTGGCTGCTACGCTATATCTCGACCCACGATTTCACCGTTTTTGCCTGGTACCGCATCGCCTTCGGCCTCATCGTGCTCGGCACCGCGTACACCGGCATCGTCGACTGGACGGTCAAGTGATCCTTTATCTGCACGGCTTTTGTTCCTCGCCGGCTTCATGGAAGGCCGTGCTGATGCGCGATGAGATGGCACGGCGCGGACAGGCGGCACAATTCGTCTGCCCGGCGCTGTCGCCAGTGCCGCTGGAAGCCATCGCCCAAGCCGAGGCGGTTATCGCCGAGTCAAACGAGCAGATCACCGTGATCGGCAGCTCGCTTGGCGGACACTATGCGACGCATCTGGCTGAGAAGTTCAACCTTCGGGCCGTGCTGATCAACCCGGCGGTGATCATCCGCCTCGACGCCAGCCTGTTCATCGGCGAGCACGCCCATCTGCATACCGGTGAACGTTTTGTCTTCACCGAGCAACATGCCCGCGACCTGCAGGCGATGGCGGTGGCGCATCCGCCAGTCGAACGCCTGTGGCTACTGGCCGAAACCGGCGACGAAGTACTCGACTACCGGCAGGCGGTCGCGCATTACCGGGGGTGCCGTCAGACCCTATTGTCGGGAGGCGACCACAGCTTCACGCAATTTCCTCAATTTGTTTCGCAAATCATTGAATTTGCCGGTTTATAATCACCCGATGCATGTATTGTTTGAGGAAGACGGGAGCTTCAAGACGGGCACTATCCTGACTGACAGCGACACCGCGCTGCAGGTTGAGATGGCCAGCGGCAAACGCAGCAAGATCAAGGCAGGCCATGTCTTGTTGCGCTTCCCGGTCCCGTCGCCGCAAGCTCTGCTGGAAACGGCCGAACCCCTTTCCCTGGGGATAGAACCGGATTTTTTGTGGGAGTGCGTCCATGAAGGCGAGTTTTCATTTCTGGATATTGCCCGTGACTACTACGGCCATGTTCCGGCGCCGGTTGAAGCTACGGCGGTGCTGCTCGCCCTCCATGCGGCGCCTGTCTATTTCCACCGTAAAGGCAAAGGCCGCTATAAAAAGGCCCCTGCCGACATTCTCCAGGCTGCTCTGGCCGGTCTTGAAAAAAAGCGTCAGCAAGCGCTCGCGATTGAACGCTGGGTCGAGGAGCTGACCGCCGGTCACCTGCCGCCCGAGCTCGCGGCGCTGACCGACCAATTCCTCACCACACCAGACCGCAACCGGCCGGAAACCAAAGCGCTGGAAACCGCCTGCGCCCAAACCGGCGAGTCGGCGGCGCATCTGCTGTACCGCTGCGGCGCCGTCAAGTCGCCGTACTTCGTGCATGTCCGGCGTTTTCTGCATGAACAGTTTCCTAAAGGGACAGCTTTCCCGCCGGCTGAAGTGCCGCAAATGCGCGCCGATCTGCCACGCGCCGAAGCGATTGCCTTTTCCATCGACGATGCCCACACCACCGAAATCGACGATGCCCTGTCGGTCGCCTGGCTACCCGGCGTCGGCAGCCGGATCGGCATCCATATTGCGGCCCCTGGCCTCGGCATCACGCACGGATCGCCTTTGGATGGCATTGCCCGCGCCCGGCTGTCGACGGTCTATATGCCCGGCCACAAGATCACCATGCTGCCGGATGCCGTGGTGGCGCGTTACACCCTCGATGGTGGGGTCGATTGCCCGGCCGTGTCGCTTTATCTCACGGTCAACGAACAGTACGAAATCGTCCGCCACGAATCGCGCCTCGAAATCGTGCACATTGCCGCCAATCTGCGCCACCACGACATTGAGCCGCTCTTTAACCAACAAACCATTGACGCCGGCCTGCCACCATTCCGCTTCCGCGATGAATTGCTGCATCTCTGGCACTTTGCCAACGCCTGCGAAGGCCGGCGCGGCAAGCCCTCGGCAACGCAAGGCATCCACGATTACAACTTCGCCATCGACGGCGATCTGTCCGACCCCGACCAATGCTGCGTTCACATCAGCGAGCGCCAGCGCGGCAGCCCGCTCGACAAACTGGTGGCAGAATTGATGATCGTCGCCAATTCGACCTGGGGCGGCCTGCTGGCGGAACAAAAAATCGCCTGCCTGTACCGGGCGCAAACGCAAGGCAAAGTGCGCATGACGACATCGCCCCTGCCACACGATGGCCTCGGTGTGCCGCAATACGCCTGGATGACTTCACCGCTCCGGCGCTACTGCGATCTCATCAACCAGTGGCAACTCATCGCCTGTCTTTCCGGCGAGCCCCCGCCCTTTGCGCCGAAGTCAGCCGAATTGTTCGCGGCCTTGCGCGATTTCGAGCTGACCTATGCCGCCTATGCCGATTTCCAGCGCCGCATGGAGCGCTACTGGAGTCTCCGCTGGCTGCGCCAGGAGGGTGTCGTTGAAATCGACGCTACCCTGCGCCGCGATCTGGTCTCGGCCAAGCTCGACCATCTGCCGCTACTGGTGCGCGTCTCTTCATTGCCGCCAGGCATGGCGGTTGGCCAGAGATTGCGCCTGGCCGTGCAAGCGACCGACCTCCTTGATCTCGAAGCCGATTGCCGCTTCCTGCACCCGCTTGAAGCAAGCGATGCAGCAGAAGCCGATGCGGACGAACCGCCCGGCGAGGACTAGCCATGGTCAGAAAGCGCCAGCACCAAACCAAAGGGTTGCCTTCTCCCCCGCTCCTCACCAAGTTGCCCTCTCTGTATTTGGGTATTGCCGTTTCGGTCGCCGTCCACACCGGCTTGCTGTCGCTTCATTTCCAATTTCCGGATGCATCGCGCCTGCTGCGCGACAAGGCGCTCGACATCATCCTGGTCAACGCCCGCTCGGCGCACAAACCGGTTGATCCACAAGTCCTGGCCCAGACCAACCTCGACGGCGGCGGCGATACCGACCAGGATCGGCGGGCCAAAACGCCGCTGCCGCCCAGCGCTAGGGAAGTTCGCGGTGACGATGTCGAAACGCTCAAGCAGCGCGCACAGGAACTGGAAGTATTGCAGCAGCAGATGTTCACCCAGGCCCGCAGCACACGCTCGATCACCGCCGGGCGCGACGCTGCGCAAAGTCAAAACCTGCCGCAAAGCCCCGCCAGCGGCTTCGACCTAGCCGAAGCGGCGCGTGAAATGGCACGCCTGGAAGGCGAAATCAACAAGTCAATCAATGAATACAACAAGCGGCCCAGGAAGCGCAGCCTCGGAGTGAGTGCGCTGGAATACCGCGACGCCCGCTATATCGAGGACTGGCGCGCCAAAGTCGAGCGCCTGGGCACCCTCAACTACCCGCAGGCCGCGCGCGGAAAAATCTACGGCTCCTTAAAATTAACCGTGCGCATCGACGCCGAGGGCGAAGTCCGGGGCGTCGAAATCGACCGTTCTTCCGGCCACAAAATCCTCGACGACGCCGCCCGCCGCATCGTCCTACTGGGTTCGCCCTACGCCAAATTCCCGCCCGAGATCCGAAAGGACACCGATATTCTGGAAATCACCCGCACCTGGACCTTCACCCAGGGCGATACCCTGCAGACAGAACGATGAGCGACGTGTACTGCGTTTTCGGCAATCCGATTGCCCACTCCAAATCCCCCCTGATCCACGCCCGCTTCGCGGCGCAAACCGGCCAGGCGCTGAGCTATGAAGCCTTGCCCGCGCCTGTGGATGGTTTCGCTGCCGCCGTCGCCAATTTCCGGGCAACGGGCGGCCGGGGCGCCAATGTCACCGTGCCGTTCAAGGAAGAGGCGTTTCGCCTGTGTCAGCGCCTGACGCCGCGCGCCCAACGCGCCGGCGCGGTAAATACGCTGGTTTTCGAAGAAAACGATATCCTGGGTGATAACACCGACGGTGCCGGTCTGGTGCGCGATCTGGCCGGCAACCTCGGACTCAATCTGTCCGGTTGCCGCATTTTGCTGCTCGGCGCCGGCGGCGCGGCGCGGGGCGTCCTGGCGCCTCTGCTCGCTTGTCAGCCTGCCCGTTTGTTTATCGCCAACATCTTCCCTGAGGTGGCGGCAAAGCTCGCCACCGGCGCCGCCGATCTGTTCCAGGTCGAAAGCGGTGACTTCCCCGATCTGGCCGGACAAGAATTCGACCTGATCATCAACGCCACTTCCGCCAGCCTTTCCGGCCAGACCCTGCCGCTGCCGCCGGGAATTTTCGCGTCCGGCAGCCTTGCCTACGACATGATGTACGGCAAAGGAGAAACCCCCTTCATGGCGCAGGCCCGCCAGATGGGCGCGGCACGCGCGGCTGACGGCCTCGGCATGCTCGTCGAGCAGGCGGCCAAAGCCTTTGCCTTGTGGCGCGGCGTGATACCGCAGACCGCCCCGGTTCTGGCCGAACTGCGCCACCTGTTGGGCACGACATGACCGCCTTCCGCTGGCTCAAGCGCGGCCTGCTGTTTCTGCTGCTAGCGCTGCTGATCTACCAATTATGGCTATTCAGCTGGGTGCTGTACTGGAAGTGGTTCAACCCCGACACCACCAGCTTCATGGCCATCCGTCTGGAAGAATTGCGCCGCAAGCAACCCCAGGCGCAGCTGAAAAAACAGTGGGTGCCCTATGATCGAATTTCGGTGCATCTCAAGCGCGCCCTGATCGCCTCGGAAGATGGCAAGTTTGCCGACCACTACGGTTTTGACTGGGAAGGCATTCAACACGCCATCAAACGCAATGAGAAAAGGGGACGCTGGGTCGCGGGCGGCTCGACCATCACCCAGCAACTGGCCAAAAACCTCTTCCTGAGCCCGTCCCGCTCGCTCTGGCGTAAGGCGGAAGAAGCGACCATCACGATGATGATCGAAATCGCCTGGGACAAACGCCGCACCCTCGAGGTCTACATGAACGTGATTGAGTGGGGCAACGGCGTCTTCGGGGCGGAAGCAGCAGCACGGCACTACTACGGCATCAGCGCCGCCCAGCTCTCGCCCGGCCAAGCTGCCCGGCTGGCAGCAATGGTGCCTTCGCCACGCTTTTACGACCGCAACCGCAACACACCCGGACTGGAGCGGCGGGCGAGCACCCTTTTGCCCAGGATGCACTCCGCCAAGCTCCCCTAAGCAAGCAGGCAACAGAATCGCCTCGCTGCGTCCCGTCCCACCTTCTTCAGTCAACCCAAGACAGGAAACCACGTGCTAAAATCCGCGACCCAAGGGCCGATAGCTCAGCTGGGAGAGCGCTGCGTTCGCAATGCAGAGGTCGGGAGTTCGATCCTCCTTCGGTCCACCACTTACTCAAAACCCAACCCTTATCGGTTGGGTTTTTTTCTGCCCGAAGCGCCAGTGTTGGCGCGGTTCCGGGCGTTTGTCTCTTTAGCGGCATCCCACGAACTACGCCCACTTCCTGGCCATTTCGCGCCGTTTTTCCTCTCTGTTCTCTGTTTGCCTCTTTACCGAAAAACGCCCCACCCCAAGCAACGGCGCGGGTTTGCGCGTGACGGGTTGCGTTTTTCAACTGCTGACGTGGCGCGACCGAGAGCGCGAAGAACGAAAAAAACCGC
>JAKJFA010000056.1 GCA_022705135.1 Pseudomonadota bacterium
AGGGCGCCATCCGCCACACCTCGGTGATGCCGATCGCCGGCGACCAGATCACCAACGACATTGCCATGGCACTCAGAACGCCGACGCGCGAGGCCGAAGACATCAAGTGCAAATACGGTTGCGCCCTGTCGCAACTGGCCGATCCCGAGGACATCCTGGAGGTGGCCGGGGTCGATGAGCGCCCCAGTCGCAAGATGTCGCGCCGGGCGCTTGCCGACGTGATCCAGCCGCGCGTCGAGGAATTATACGAGCTGATCCAGAACGAACTGCGCCGCGCTGGCTTCGAGGAAGTGTTGTCGTCGGGAATCGTCATTACCGGGGGCACTTCGGTCATGCCCGGCATGATCGAACTGGGTGAAGAGGTGTTCCATATGCCGTTGCGTTTGGGGTTGCCGAAATACAGCGGCAGTCTGGCCGATGTCGTGCAGAACCCGCGGTTTTCGGCATCGTTCGGATTGTTGTTGGAAGCGCAGGCCCAGCGCAAACGGGGTCAGAAAGTTAGTGAGACGCGCAGCGTGCGGGATGTGATGTCGCGGATGAGAACTTGGTTTGCCAAGAACTTTTGATGTTTTTTTGCAGAGGAGAGGATCTATGTTCGAAATTATCGATAAAGAAGAAAGCAGCACCATCATCAAGGTGATCGGTGTCGGCGGGGCGGGCGGCAATGCGGTGGAGCACATGATCCGCGAGGGCGTGCAGGGGGTGGAATTCATCGCCGCCAACACCGATGCCCAAGCGCTCCAGCGCAACACGGCGCATGTCAAGGTCAGTCTGGGCAAGTCAGGCCTGGGCGCCGGGGCGCGACCGGAAGCCGGCAAGACGGCGGCCGAGGCGCACAAGGACGAAATCCGCAATTCCTTGCAGGGCGCGCAAATGGTCTTCATCACTGCCGGAATGGGCGGCGGCACCGGTACCGGGGCGGCGCCTGTCGTGGCGGAAGTGGCGCGCGAAATGGGCGTGTTGACTGTGGGCGTCGTCACCAAGCCCTTCTCCTTTGAAGGCGGCAAGCGCATGAAGTCGGCCGAGGCCGGCATTGTCGAATTCGGCAAGCATGTCGATTCCCTGATCGTCATCCTGAACGACAAGCTGATGGACGTGATGGGCGAGGATGCCGACGTCGACGATTGCTTCAAGGCGGCAGACGACGTGCTCAAAAACGCCGTTGGCGGCATTGCCGAGATCATCACCTATCCTGGCCTGGTCAATGTCGACTTCGAAGATGTGCGCACCGTTATGGGCGAAATGGGCCGCGCCATGATGGGTTCGGCGGTTTCCTCCGGCGTCGATCGCGCCCGCATCGCGGCCGAGCAGGCGGTGGCTTCGCCGTTGCTGGAAGGCGTCAATCTGTCCGGCGCGCGCGGCGTGCTGGTCAATATTACGGCGTCCAAAGGCAATTTGAAGATGAAGGAAGTTAACGAGGTGATGAACACCGTCAAGGCTTTCGCCGCCGAAGACGCCCATATCATTTTCGGTGCCGTGTATGACGACTTGATGGGCGATGCCCTGCGCGTCACGGTCGTGGCAACCGGCCTTGGTCTGGCCGCTTCCCGCCGCCAGACCTTCGAGGTCGTCAATACGCCGGTGGTGCAGGCTCAATCGACGGGAACCTACGACTCAGTCAGCATCGACTACAACCAGATGGCGGAAGTGCCGGCGGTGGTGCGCAAACGCAATGCCACGGTGGAAGCTCTGGCCAATAGCGGGGTTGACCGTTACGACATTCCGGCTTTCCTGCGCAAGCAGGCGGATTGAAGGAGCAACACGCAGTAAAATCGATCTCCTCTTTTCGGGAAGCGCCGCAGCCATGATAGACTGCGGCCCTTCCCCATTCTTTTTACCAAGATGATCAAGCAGCGCACGCTCAAAACATTGGTCAGCGCCTCCGGTGTCGGCTTGCACGGCGGCGTCAAAGTGAACATGACCCTACGGCCGGCGGCCCCCGATACGGGCATCGTCTTTCGCCGTGTTGATCTGCGCACCCCCGTCGATCTTCCCGCCAGCGCCCTGCTGGTCGGCGATACCCGCATGTGTTCCTGCCTGGAGCGCGATGGCGTCAAGATTGGCACCATTGAGCACCTGATGTCGGCCTTTGCAGGCTTGGGCATTGACAATGCCTACGTCGATCTGGACGCGCCGGAAGTTCCCATTCTCGATGGTTCCTCCGCGCCTTTTGTCTTTTTGATCCAGTCGGCCGGGATCGAGGAGCAGAATGCGGCCAAGAAGTTCATGCGCATCACCCTCCCGGTCGAGGTGAAGGACGGCGACAAGTGGGCGCGTTTTGACCCGTTTGACGGCTATAAACTGAGTTTTTCCATTGTTTTCAGCCATCCGGCCATTGACCGGTCGGCGCAGGATGTGGTGTTTGACTTTGCCGAGCACTCCTATATTCATGAAGTAGCGCGGGCGCGGACTTTTGGCTTCATGCAGGAAGTCGAATGGCTGCGCGAAAACAATCTGGCCCTGGGCGGCGGTCTGGAAAACGCCATCGTCCTTGACGAATACCGGGTGTTGAACCCCGATGGCCTGCGTTATCCGGATGAATTCGTCAAACACAAACTGCTCGATGCCATCGGCGATCTTCACTTGCTCGGCCACCCTTTGCTTGCGGCGTTTTCCGCCCACAAGTCCGGCCACGCCCTCAACAATCTGCTGGCGCGGGAACTGCTGGCGCACCCGGAATGCTGGCAACTGGTCAGCTTCGAAAATCCCGAAAGCGTCCCGCACGGGATTGCCCGCTGGCTGCAACAACCGGCTTAGGATTAACGAGGGCTGTTGCAAGCGCCCAATTCGCGATGTTCCTTCAGCCAGGCCCGAGCAGAAGCTTCGTCTGGAAAAGTTTGCACTGGTTCGCCGGCACGCGCGTACATTTTGAGAAATATCTCGGCCAAAAACTGCCGTGTTTCGGGCGCATCGACCCAGACTAAGGCAGTTCCGATACGGCCATGAGCTTGCTGAATACGAATGGCCCGAATCTGTTCTTCCTGACTCTCGACGGTATGGATGCTTTCGCCGTGGACAATGCCCAGCATTCGCCAGGGTTTTCCGTTGAATGCTTTGGCCTCTTCCATGATGAGTTGATGGCCGAGGCGGACGTGTTCAGCGTCCCAGGGGCCGTAGGTGTGGACGACCACAAAATTGTCTTCGGACCAGATATTGCACTCACCATGCGGACGAAATTGTGTTTTCTTCATTCTCTAACAGCCTGTTAAATCCTTCGATTGCACCTGGTTGCGCCCACGTTGTTTGGCAGCGTAGAGCATGGCGTCGGCAGATTCTACCAGTTGCCTCGGGATTTCACGCGGGCTGCTGGGCGTAGTAGTCGCCACGCCAACGCTGATCGTGACGTATGGCGCAACGGGCGAGTGGGCATGGGGAATTTTCAGATCACTGACATTCTTGATCATGTTTGCCGCAATGTTGACCGCCCTCTGGTGACCGGTCTTGGTCAGGATGGCCATAAATTCCTCCCCGCCATAGCGGGCAATGAAATCTTCGGGCTCCGATAACGTGCTCGCCAAGGCTTGTGCAACCCGCCGCAAACAATCGTCACCCGCCGCGTGGCCGTAGTTGTCGTTGTATTGTTTGAAGTGATCAATGTCGGCCATCACCAGCGATAAGGCCTGTCCGCCGCGTAAGGCGCGTTTCCATTCCAGTTCGAGCGTTTCGTCCAGTTTGCGGCGATTGGGGATATGGGTCAGGCCGTCGATCGCTGCCATTTGTTCGAGCATGTCCGTTTTGCGCTTGAGCTCAAGGTGCGTCTTGACCCGGGCAGCGACGATCGGAAGGCAAAAGGGCTTGCGAATGTAGTCTACGGCCCCCGTTTTGAGCCCGCGTTCTTCATCCTCGTCCTCGTCCCTGGCGCTGATGAAAATGACGGGGATGTTTTTGGTCCGCTCGTCCGATTTGATCCTGTTGCAGACTTCGTAGCCATTCATTTCCGGCATCACGATGTCGAGCAGCACCAGATCGATCTTGTCCGTGTTTAGAAGGCCAAGCGCCTGCGCACCGCTTTTGGCAATCAGAATCCGGTAGTTGCTGCTGAGCGCGCTGGCCAGGATGCTGATGTTGAGCATTTCATCGTCGACAATCAGGAGGGTCTGGGGCTGTAGCATCATTCCGTATCCTTCATTTCAATTTCCAGTGCTGCAGCCAGTACAGCGAGTGAGGCGCGCGCCTCGGCAAAATCGAAGTTGCTGACCTGCTTTTCGAGCAACAGAAGAGGCTCCGGGAGCGGCGGGTTCAATAGGTCGTGGACTGCGTTCAGCGCCTTCAGACTGTCGAACTCGCCGTTTTTGAGCTTTTGATCGAGGTTGCGCAGGGCAGCTTTCAGGGCTTCCCTGTCTACCGGCTTGGCGCTGGTGTTAGCAGCGGCCGGGGCGCTTTCCGGCAAATCAATGCGCCCGATGGACACCAGAACTTCTTCCAGCAGCCGTTCGAAATCATCGAGATGTTGATTGATTCCAGCCATGTTGCCTGACCTCGCCGCCTGCTCCAGTTTCCCCGAAATGCCGGAAAGTTCAACCGCATCGATGTTTCCGGCAGTGCCTTTGAGGGTGTGGGCGATATTCTCGATCGATGCGATTTCGCCTTGCAACAGGTGGGCGCGCAGCGTCCCGGCGGCATTCCAGAAGGCGCTGCGGAAATCGTGCAGGAGCTTGCGATACAACTTGCGGTTGCCGCCGACCCGCTCGATGCCTTGTTTCACCCGGATTCCCGGCAAGCGATCCGGCAAGGCGATTTCTTCCGCACCGTTGTCGATCGTCTTGCTTCGAGGTGGGGGGGGAGTCTCGCGTTTCTCGGGCTTGATCCATTTGAGCAATAAGGCGATCAGCCGATCCTGGTCGATCGGTTTGGTCAGGTAGTCGTCCATGCCGGCTTCCAGGCATTTTTCGCGCTCACCCGCCATGGCATGCGCGGTCATCGCCACAATCGGCACGCGGCAGTGTTCCCCGGCCTTTTCCCATTTGCGGATTTCCCGAGTTGCAGTATGGCCATCCATCTCCGGCATCTGAATGTCCATGAACACCAGGTCAAAATTGGAGGATTGCACGGCTTTCAGGCTTTTCTTGCCGTTCTCCGCCAGCGTGACCAGCATGCCGGCTTCTTCCAGGAGTTCGGTGGCCACTTGCTGGTTGATTCTGTTGTCTTCTACCAGCAACACCCTGGCCCCCCGGATGGCTTTCAATTCTTCCGAGTCTCGCGGTGCCTTCAGTAACAGGCAACTGCGATCGTCGCTTTTTTGGCCAAGGGTGTCCATGATGGCGTCGAGCAGTGAAGAATGACTGACCGGCTTGACCAGAAAACCGTCAATTCCAGCGCTTTCCGCCCGGCTGCTGACATCTTCGCGGCCGTAGGCGGTGACCATCAAGATGGACGGTGTCTGGGAAATCTTGTCGTTTGTCTTGATTCGCTCCGAAGCCTCAATCCCGTCCATGCCGGGCATTTTCCAGTCCATCAGAACGAGTTGGTATGGTTGCTTGTCGGCACTGTTTTCCAGTTCGGCCAGCCCCTCTTCGCCCGAAGCCGCCTGGTTGACTTCGAATGAGAAGGATTCCAGGGTGGCACTGAGTATTTCCCGTGCCGAGGGGTTGTCATCGACGACCAGAACGCGCATTCCCTTCAGTTCGGCAGGTAATGCCGTTCGCCGTTCCTGCTTCGAGTCATCCTGTACCCCCAGGCAGGCGGTGAAGGTGAAATGACTTCCCTTACCCAGTTGGCTTTCGACATGGATGGTTCCGCCCATCATTTCCACCAACCGTTTGCTGATGGCCAATCCCAGGCCCGTCCCGCCATACATGCGGGTGGTCGAGCCGTCTGCCTGCGAGAAGGCCCGAAACAGCTTTCCGGCTTGCTCGGGCGACATCCCGATTCCGGTATCACTGACCTTAAAGCGCAGCACGGTGCGGTCTGGCGCCGATTCTTCCCCATTTCCGGCACGCTCAACCTTGATCGTGATCTGGCCGGCCTCAGTGAATTTGACTGAGTTGCTCGCCAGATTGAGCAGAATTTGCCCCAGGCGCAAGGGGTCACCGATCAGCGCATTGGGAACATCGCCGGCCACGTCAAATAGAAGCTCCAGCCCCTTTTCCGCAGTAGCCATCCCAATCACGCTGGCAAGGTTGTTCAGGACATCTTCCAGGAAGAATTCGATTGACTCCAACTCCATCTTACCGGCTTCGACCTTGGAGTAGTCGAGGATGTCGTTGATGATGCTCAGCAACGATTTCGAGGTGAATTCGATTTTGCGCAGGTAATCGAGTTGCTTGGGAGTCAGCTTTGTCTTCAGCGCCAGTCCGGACAAACCAATGATCGCGTTCATCGGCGTCCTGATTTCATGACTCATGTTGGCCAGAAACTCGCTCTTGTACCGCGTGGCGGCTTCAGCGGTCTCCTTAGCTTGCGCGAGGGCGGACGAACTTTCCAGGAGTTCCTGTTCGTTGCTCTGGATATTTTCAAGCATGTTATTGAAGCCGTCGTAGAGATAGCCGATCTCATCTTCGGACGGCTTCTCAACCCGCACGGAGTAATCCTTGTCCAGGGAAATTTTTTTGGAAACATCGGTCAAGGCAAGTACGGGGCGGACAACCCATTTTCTTACAACAAAAAAGATAATGAAGATTGTTGCCAGCGCCATCACCAGGGCATACATGACGAGATGCAAATTGCGTTTGTGAATCTCCTCGTTGATAAAGTGTTCGGTATAAAACAGTTCAAACTTGCCAACGAAATTGCCGTCGTAGCTCACCTTCGACGTAACGAATCTGATTTCGCCCTCATGCGGGGGAATTACAAAGCGCTGGTCCCGGCTTTCAGGATTGATCTTGAAGGTCTTTAAATCCTTGCTCAGGCTGGCCAGGAATACTTCTCCTTCATCATAAATATTGATGGCGACAATGTTGGTATTGGCCAGAATGGCGGTGTTCAAAACGGAAATCGGTTTTTTGTTCAAACTCCAGAGCAGCGAGGAGTAACCGAGTTCGGAAATGGTTACCAGGTTGGAAACGGAACTCTGAAGAAGCTGCCGCATCACATCGGCGTTCTTTTTTGCAAAATAAATGGCAGAAATGGCGCTGACCACCAGCACCACTGTGGTCAAAATAAAAATCAGCTTGACCAGAATCCTTTTTCTGATGATGTCAAACATCTTCGTCAATTTCGCCCGGGGGGCTAAGCTCGATTATTCCAAGACCATCCGTTTCCACGAACACCTTGCGCCATACAAAGGCAAAATTCAAGGTTTATTGGGGTAATTCAACTTGGCTGTAGCAAATTCAAAGGGCCAGATAACCTGTTGAACGCCATTTTGCCACTGAAATATTTTCGATTTGGTCAGTCCTTGATGTTTGATGATATTGCTGGGCTTGAAAGAGATCGTATCGCCGAGCGGTGATTCATATTTTGTCTGTTCCAAAGCCGCAATCAGGGCCTTGCTGTCGAGGTTGCCGGCTTTCTTGATCGCCTCGGCCAGAATATAGATGCTGGAATAACTGAGCAGCACGATATGGTTACTGGCATCTTCGCCAAATTCCTTTTTATAAGCCTCCGAAAAACTTCTGCTGGCTTTGTTCAGGTTTTTCATGACGGGAGTCCACATTCCGTAGGAAATGGCGTTTTCAGAAAGCGGGTGTTTGCCGAAATCGACCGGCCAGAACGAACCGATAGAAATTGGCGGATAAAATCCCATCTCCTTTGCCTGGGTCATGATGGGCATTGCATCGGCTTCGAACCCGATCCAGAGGAAGGCGTCCGGTTTCGCCTCCTTGGCCCGTTTCAAGGCTATTCCATAGTCACTGCCGCCTTGCGTCGCACTCTTGAAATTGGCCCCCTGCTGTGTCCATCCTGGCGGCAAAAGATCGGTAACCGCCTTGTAGGACATGGTGCCAAACGCGCCGTCCTCATAGGCAAAAAACCATTTTTCTACTTTTACCTCGGGGTGTTTTGCGTTGATGGCCAGCCAGCCTTCAAACTGGCTTTTTGCCTGCTGGTAATCCCAGGGGTGCAGGTGAAAGTACCAGTCCTGATCCGCCAGGGCGCGCTCGCATCGTGCGGAGGCTGCGCCGGACCAGAGCGTGATCTTGCCATATTTTTTCATCACCGGAATCTGGGCGAGGTGGACACCGCTGGTAAAGCCGCCGACAAAGAAGTCGACCTTGTCCGCTGTCGCCAGCTTGTCAACGGCAGCGGCCCCTTTTTCAGCATTCATCTCGTCGTCGCTGACGATCAGTTCCAAAGAGCGCCCGATGATGCCACCTGCCTTGTTAATTTCCTTGACCGCAAGTTTCATGGCATTGGCGCTTTGCTTGCCAATGGCGTCATTGAGCGGCACGATCGCGCCAAATTTGATGGGTTCAAGCGCATGGGCTGCACTGGCAATCAGCATTATCAGTGCAAAAAACAGGACTGAATATCTGCTATTCGTGGACATCTCGGTCTCCTTTTTGTTTGGACGATTGAGATTCAATTCAAAGTCACGGCGCTTCAACAACCGGTCAAGGCTTGTAAGGAAATACAAACTTTGCCGTGGCGAGTTCAAAGGGCCAGATGACCTGTTGAACGCCCTTTTGCCATTGCAGTATCTTTTGTTTATCCAGTCCCTGATGCTTGATTATTTTGCTGGGTTTGAAAGTGATGGTATCGCCCAGGGGAGATTCATATTTCGTCTGTTCCAGAGCGGCAATCAGGGTCTTGCTGTCGAGCGAGCCGGCTTTGCCGATTCCTTTCGCTACAATTTGGATATTTGAATAGGACAATGGCGCCAGATATGTACTGGCGTCCTCACCAAATTCCTTCTTGTAAGCCTCGGAGAAACGCCGACTGGCCTTGTTTGCGCTATTCATGGCCGGTGACCACAGACCATACAAGCTGATATTTTCCGAAAGCGGCGATTTGCCGAAATCCGTCGGCCAACTCGGCGGCGAGCCGATAAATACGGGGGGATAAAACGCCATCTCTTTAGCCTGATTGGTGAGGGCGATTGCATCGGCCTCATGTCCCACCCAGACGAAGACATCCGGTTTTACCTCTTTGGCCCGCCTTAATGCCCCATGATAGTCACCGCCACCTTGCGCCGTGGCGCTCCGGAAATCAGCTCCCTGGTGTACCCATCCTTGCGGCAAAAGCTCGACATGGGCCTTGAAAGTCATTGTGCCGAACGTACCATCTTCATAGGCGATAAACCATTTCTGCAGCTTTACATTGGGATATTTTTCGCCGATGGCCCGCCAACCCTCGAAATAACTCGCTGTCTGTTGGTAGTCCCAGGGATGCAGGTGAAAGTACCAGTCCTGATCTTTCAACGCGCCTTCGCATCTTGCCGATGCTGCGCCGGACCAGACGGTGATTTTGTTGTATTTCTTCAGCACCGGGATCTGGGCGAGATGGACGCCGCTTGAGAGGCCGCCGACAAAAATATCGACCTTGTCCTCAGTCGCCAATTTGTCAATGGCGGCAGCTCCTTTCCCAGGATTCATTTCATCGTCGATCACGATCAGTTCGAGCGGGCGCCCGAGCACGCCGCCAGCCTGGTTGATTTCCTTGACCGCCAGTTTCATCGCATTGGCGCTTTCTTTGCCCGCAACATCCTTGAGCGGCACGACAGCGCCTAATTTAATGGGTTCGGCTGCATTGACCACATTGGCGAAAACCGACAAAAGAAACAGCAACGACAGCCCAGCTTTTTTCAACATTTCGGCCCCCGTCCATTTGAATGAGTGATGCAAAACATCCTTCTGCATTCTAGCTGGCCAGTCTGCACTATTCCATATCGTCTTCTGGGAAAAAGATCAGGAGCGCAGCAGTTTTTCTAGTGCGGTGCGTAGCGGTGAAGCGGCAGGCAGCCCTTCAGCGGCGGCGGCAAGCGTGGCCCTGGCCCCGCCGGAGAGCGGCGGCGGTTTTAAAGGGCTTGATTGGTAAGGAATTTCACGGGGTTGCACTTTGATTTCTATGCCGTTACACTCCGCACATTGTGTGGAGAGCAACTGGCAAAGACTGCCGCTCATTTGGCGGAGTTTTGCCGCTGCAGCGCTGTTGTCGGCGTGGATGATGATCTTCCCCGACTTGAAATTAGCTACGCGTGAGACGTAGCCCAAGCCGGCGGGAACCACGGCCTGGTAATGGCGTGAGAGCTTGAGCAATAGCTCGGCGTGTGCCAGGACACTGGCGGCACCGTCCTTGGTGCTGAGATATTGCAGAAGCGAACCGTGCATAGGAGGGGGATTCTGTGCAATTGATTTTGATCTCGCGGCATCTGAAGACCGCCAGAAACGTCACCATTATGCCGCAGCACGTGTTTTTTGCGGCGCTGCTTTTTTTGGCTTTGGTCGTGGCGACTTCGGCCGCCTTTTCCTGGCTTTCCATCGAGTTTCGCCTGCCGGTCGTGCGGGACCTGCTGAGCCACCTGCAGCATAAGGAAAACCAGAAAACGCAGGAGGTGGTGAGCAATAATCTGCGCCTGATGGCGACCCGGGTTGGCGAGTTGCAGGCGCAGGTACTTCAGCTCAACAGCCTGGGCGAACGTTTGGCCAAGCTGGCCGGAGTCAGCCGGGAACAGATGATGGCACCGGATGCGGCCAAGAAACCGGAATCCATCCCTGGCCTGGGCGGCCCCTACATCGTCGCGACCGATTCCTATGGGGATCTGCAACGCGAAATCGACCGGCTTTCCCGTCTGGTCGAATACAAGACGGACGAGTTGTCGATGCTCGAATCCCGTTTTCTGGAAAAGCGCGTGCGCGACCGCCTCCTGCCGACCATGTTGCCTGTGCATGGGGCGAGAATCGGCTCCGGCTTTGGGTATCGCTCTGATCCGATTACTGGCGGCCGTGCCATGCACGAAGGTATTGATTTTATTATCGGCGAAGGCGCGCCAGTGGTGGCAGCGGCTTCCGGCGTGGTTTTGCTGGCGGAGTATCACCACCAGTTTGGCAACCAGATCGATATTGACCATGGCGATGGCTTGATTTCGCGTTATGCACACCTCTCGAAGATTGACATCAAGCCTGGCCAGATGGTGCGCCGTGGCGAGCAGATCGGGCTGGTCGGCAGCACCGGGCGTTCGACTGGCGCACATTTGCATTTTGAAGTGCGCATGTTGGACGTGGCCCAGAATCCAGCCGTTTTCCTGAAGCAGGGCGAAGAATTCGCGCAGGCCAAGCTGCGCTGATTGTTCCTTTTCCCTGCCGTTTGCTTGGGGGCGCGGTGTGGTGTCCGGCGTGATAGAATCACGCCTTTGTCGCCATCCCCGTCTTCTTCATCGTTATGATTCCCGGCATTCTCAGAAAGATTTTCGGCAGCCGCAACGACCGGCTGATCCGTCAGTATTCCAAAACCGTTCAGCGCATCAATGCCCTGGAGGCTTCGATGCAAGCCCTGAGCGACGAGGGGCTGCGCGCCAAGACGGATGAGTTTCGTAAACGTTTTGCCGAGGGCGCGACGCTGGACGACCTGTTGCCGGAGGCCTTTGCCGTTGTGCGCGAGGCGGGCGTGCGTTCGCTCGGGTTGCGCCACTTCGATGTGCAGTTGGTTGGCGGCATGGTGCTGCATCATGGCAAGATCGCTGAAATGCGCACCGGCGAGGGCAAGACCCTGGTCGCCACACTGCCTGCCTACCTCAATGCTCTGACCGGCAAAGGCGTGCATATCATCACCGTCAATGACTATCTGGCTAATCGCGATGCCGCCTGGATGGGACGCCTGCACCATTTTCTCGGGCTGACCGTCGGCGTCAATCTGACGCAGATGGAGCATGATGAAAAGCAGCAGGCTTATGCCGCCGATATCACCTATGGCACCAACAATGAATTTGGCTTCGACTACCTGCGCGACAACATGGTCTACGAGGCCAGTGAACGGGTACAACGGGGACTGAATTTTGCCATCGTCGACGAGGTCGATTCCATCCTGATTGACGAGGCGCGCACACCACTCATCATTTCCGGCCAGGCCGAAGACCACACCGAACTCTATGAGCGCATGAAAAAGGTAGTGCCCTTGCTGACCCGCGCGCCCGAGGAGAAGGCCGAAGGCGATTACTGGGTCGATGAAAAGGGGCACCAGGTCTATTTGTCCGAGCAGGGCTACGAGCATGCCGAGCAGATCCTGATGGAGCAGGGCATACTGCGTGATGGACGCAGTTTGTATGAAGCGGCCAACATCACCCTGATGCACCACTTGAACGCCGCCCTGCGCGCCTTGACCCTGTTTCACCGCGACCAGCACTATGTGGTGCAGAACGGCGAGATCATCATCGTCGATGAATTCACCGGCCGTCTGATGCCGGGACGGCGCTGGTCGGATGGCCTGCATCAGGCAGTCGAAGCCAAGGAAGGGGTCGCCATCCAGAGCGAAAACCAGACGCTGGCGTCGATCACCTTCCAGAATTACTTCCGCATGTACAAGAAGTTGTCGGGTATGACGGGGACAGCCGATACCGAAGCCTACGAATTCCACCAGATTTATGGCCTCGAAACCGTGGTCATTCCGACCCACCGGCCGATGATCCGCGAGGACCGCAATGATCTGGTCTATAAAACGGCGGATGAAAAGCACAAGGCGATCATCGAAGACATCCGCGATTGCCACACGCGCGGCCAGCCGGTCCTGGTGGGCACGACCTCGATCGAGAATTCGGAACTACTCTCCGGCCTGCTCGACAAGGCCAAGCTGTCACATCAGGTCTTGAATGCCAAGCAGCATGCGCGCGAAGCCGAGATCGTCGCGCAGGCCGGCAGCCCCGGCATGATTACGATTGCGACCAATATGGCCGGCCGTGGCACCGACATCGTCCTGGGCGGCAATGTCGAAAAGGAGATCGACAAGATCCGCGATGATGCCAGCCTGTCGGCGGAAGAGCGTGAGGCGCGTATCGCGCCGATGCGGGCCGACTGGCAGAAGGTGCATGAACAGGTCGTGGCGGCCGGTGGCCTGCATATCATCGGTTCCGAGCGCCATGAGTCGCGCCGCATCGATAACCAGTTGCGCGGCCGTTCCGGACGGCAGGGCGACCCCGGTTCGTCGCGCTTTTACCTGTCGCTGGACGATCCTCTTCTGCGCATTTTTGCCGGCGAGCGTCTGCGTTCCATCATGGACAAGCTCAAAATGCCGGAGGGCGAGGCCATCGAGCACCCGCTCGTCACCCGCTCGCTTGAATCAGCGCAGCGCAAGGTCGAGGCGCGCAATTTCGATATCCGCAAGCAACTGCTGGAATACGATGATGTGGCCAATGACCAGCGCAAGGTTATTTACGCCCAGCGCAACGAGCTGATCGAGACCGACGATATTTCCGACACCATCACCGGTATGCGTCATGGCGTCATCGAGGATATTTTCCGGGCGGCGGTGCCTGAGGATTCGGTTGAAGATCAATGGGACATCGACGCCTTGGAGAAGGCGCTGGTGGCCGAGTTGGTGATGAAAGCGCCGGTGGCCGAGTGGCTCAGATCCGAACCCACCCTGGGCGATGGCGAGATCCTGCAGCGTTTGCAGGATATGGCGGATGAACGCTACGCCGCCAAGGTCGAACTGGTTGGCAAGGACGCCTTTCACCCGTTCGAGCGCAACGTCATGCTGCAGTCGCTCGATAACCACTGGCGCGAACATCTGGCAGCACTTGACCATCTGCGCCAGGGGATCCATCTCAGAGGCTACGCCCAGCAGAATCCCAAGCAGGAATACAAGCGCGAGGCCTTTGAGCTGTTTGAGGCCTTGCTTGACCGGGTTCGCCGGGAAGTGACGTCCATCCTCTTCACCGTGCAGATCCGCTCGGCCGAGGAAGTCGAAGAGGTTGCGCCGCCAGCCAGCGAGGTGCATAACGTCCAGTACCAGCACGCCAGCTACGATGAAGCCTTGGGTGGCGGGGACGGCGAATCGCCAGCGCCGAGGCAACCCTTTGTGGCCGGCCCCAAGATCGGGCGCAACGATCCCTGCCCGTGCGGGAGTGGTAAGAAGTATAAGCAGTGCCACGGCAAGTTGTCTTAGGGTGCTTGGCTCGCCATGCCGGTGTTGCCTGCGCCGCCCGTCACCTTGCCGTAGTTCGTCTACTGTCTGCGTTGCCGGGCGGCTTGGCGCCTAGGCCTGGCTTCGCCTTATTGCCCGAGATGCATCATGCCTGTTAATTATCAAACTCCACCCCCCGATCAAATCTTTCCGGTCGCCGGCATCCGCCTGGGAACAGCCGAAGCTGAAATCCGTAAGAAGGATCGGCGCGATCTGACCTTGATTGCCCTGGATTCCGGTTGCACGGTGGCGGGCGTGTTTACGCAAAACCGCTTTTGCGCGGCGCCGGTTCTGGTGTGTCGCCAGCATCTGGCGGCGGACAAGGAAATCCGGGCATTGGTCATCAATACTGGCATCGCCAACGCGGGCACGGGCGAATCGGGCATGCGGGTGGCGCATGAGACCTGCGTTGCCGTCGGCAAACTGCTGGAGATCGCTCCCGAGGCCGTGCTGCCGTTTTCGACCGGCGTCATCCTCGAACCCCTGCCGGTGGATCGTCTAGTGGCCGGGTTGCCGGCCTGCTTTGATGATCTCAAGGCCGATCATTGGCATGCTGCGGCGCATGCCATCATGACGACCGATACGGTGGCCAAGGTGGCGTCGCGCCGGGTCAGAGTCGGCAACGCGCAGGTGACGGTGTCCGGCATGGCCAAGGGCGCTGGCATGATCCGGCCCGACATGGCGACCATGCTCGGCTTTGTCGCCACCGATGCCGGTATTGCCCAATCCCTGCTCGAAGCTCTGGTCAAGGAGGCGGCCGATGCTTCGTTCAACTGCATCACCGTTGATGGCGATACCTCGACCAACGACTCCTTCATTCTGATGGCGAGTGGCCAGTCCGAAGCTGAGTTCCTTACCGGCGGCGAGACGGGTTGGGTCGAAGTCAAGGCGGCGATCATTGCAGTGGCGGCGGAATTGGCGC
>JAKJFA010000057.1 GCA_022705135.1 Pseudomonadota bacterium
AAAGTCAGCAAAGCCGGAATGCTCAAGTTTCATCAGGAATTCCAACCAGCAAATAACGGTCAACTGAGGTTTCTAGGTTCAATGTTCACTTTGGGAAATGGAAGGCACGGGGACGCATCATATCCGGCAACGGCCATGCAGGCAAAAGGTAGCCAGCATCTCGCCGATTTTTACCTCAAGGCTGCCTGAAAAAATCGAGATCGGTCAAATGAAGCTCGGCATCCTGTGCCTCGAACCATGCTTTAAGAATTTGAAACAGCCGCTCTTTATCTTGTGTGGAGAGCGCATTCAGTTGATGGTATTGAGCTTCGGGTGCTTCGATCTGGAGAGCCTGCTCGCGCAAAACGGGCATACAGCCGATTTCCGGCACATCGACAATGCGCAGGCGCAAGGTGCGCAGCAATGCCCCAATTGCTGAGAGATTTTTATCGGCTAGCGCTTGTTGTAAGCGTTCTGACTCTTCGGGATCGATGGTCCTAGTGGTCACAGGCATTTTCTCCCGTTTGCAGGGTCCCGGCCAGAAAATCAGCGACCAGTTTTTCCGGTGTTTCGCGCGGTGCGCCGACGGTCACTTCAATGCCGCGTTCGATGAACAAATCGCGGGCGCGTTGTCCCATGCCACCGGCGATGATGCGGGTGACGCCGCGCTCGCCCAGCCAATGCGGCAGCAGTCCAGGTTCGTGCGGAGGCGCATCGACATCCTGCCGTCCCAGCACAATTTTTCCGACCGGGTCGACATCGAGCAGGGCAAAGGCGGCGCAATGGCCGAAGTGCGGGGTCAGTTTGCCGTCAGCAAGCGGAATGGCGAAACGCATGGCGTTCTCCTGTGTGGAGGGTGAAGGAACCCCGGAGCTCGTTGCGACCGCATCATCCAGCGCGATGATCGGGGCAATGATGTCGCGCAGGATGCCGGCAGTTGGTGAGGCGGCGTAATGGTGGATGAAAGCTTGCCCATTGTCGCAGGCCTGCGCCACCTGAATGTCCATCGGAATGGCGCCGAGGAAGGGAACGCCCATGTCCTCGGCGATGCGCCGGCCACCGCCGCTGCTAAGAATGGGGGTGACTTCACCGCATTTCGGGCAGGCGAAGCCGCTCATGTTTTCGACGATGCCGAGCACTGGCACCTTCAGTTGGTGGCAGAAAGTCACCGATTTGCGCACGTCGACCGCTGCCACCTTTTGCGGCGTCGTGACAATGACCGCACCGTCAAGGTCGGTAATAAGCTGGCAGACCGACAAGGGCTCGTCGCCGGTACCGGGCGGCGAATCGATAATCAGGTAGTCGAGGTCACCCCAATAAACATCCTTGAGGAATTGCTTGATGGCGCCCATTTTCATCGGGCCGCGCCAGATGACGGCCTGATCCTGATCCTGCAGCAGGAAGCCAAGCGACATGACCTTCAGATCGCCGATTTCGGCCGGCAGCAAGCCGTTTTCATCCTGACGCAGTTGCTCATTTTCGAGACCCAGCATGGTCGGCACACTTGGCCCGTGGATGTCGACGTCGAGCAGCCCAACCCGCTTGCCGGCCAGCATCAGCGCCGTGGCCAGATTAACCGCAACCGTGCTCTTGCCAACGCCACCCTTGCCGGACATGACGACGATCTTGTGCCGGATGCGGCACAGGCTGGATTCCAGTTTCTGCCGCTCGGCAAATTCCGCCGCGCTTTCATCGTTGCGGCGCTGGCTGGCCGAGCATTCGTGATCGCCGCAGTTGCCACAGGTGTGACCGTGTTCGTGACTCATTCTCCGTTCCTCTCAAAATCCAAGTTGTCGCCATATCGTGCGAATGTCTTCTGCGCTGGGTGCCTCCGTCTCGACCACGGCGCGCTCTTGCAGTTGCGCCTGCGTTACCTGCGGATCATACCGTACCCGGCCAAGGACGCGGGCGCCCGCTTGCCGCGCCTTGTCCTCGATGCGTTCGCTCATGGCCGGGTTGATGTCCCATTTATTGACGCAGACGCTGGCGGGAATGCCGAAATGCCGGGTCAGCGCCAGCACGCGTTCGAGATCATGCTCACCTGCCACACTCGGCTCTGTCACCACCAATACGGCTGTGGCGCCCGTTACGGCAGCGATGACCGGGCAACCGATGCCGGGCGGGCCATCGACCAGAATCAGGTCGTAACCGTGTGTTTCCGCTATCTGCCGCGCTTCGCGGCGCACCGTGGTCACGAGTTTGCCGGAATTTTCCGCTGCGACACCGAGGCGGGCATGTACCATCGGGCCGCTGGCGGCTTCCGATACCATCCATTCGCCGCACAGGCGGTCGGGAAAATCGATGGCGCCCTGCGGACAAAACCAGGCGCAGACGCCGCAGCCTTCGCAGGCGGTCGGATCAATGGTGCACACCGAAGACCCGTCTGCCCGCGCTACCGATGAAATGGCGTCAAAGCGGCACAAATCGAGGCAATCGCCGCAACCCGTGCATTCGTCTGTCCGGATCACCGCCTCATGGCCGCTGTAAAAATCGTGTTTTTCCTGCAGCTCCGGTGCCAGCACCAGATGCAGGTCGGCCGCGTCGACATCGCAATCGGCGACGACCGGGCGCTGCGCCAGCAGTGCGAAGGAGGCGGCGAGGCTGGTCTTGCCGGTGCCGCCCTTGCCGCTCAGGATGACCAGCTCCTTCATGCCGCCTCCCGCCAGGTTCGCGCTTGCTGCTGAATGGCCTGCCAGAGTTTTTCGAAATGCGGGCGATATTCCGGCAGCGCCTCGATGATCAGTTGCCCGTTTGAATGCGCCTCGGCAATGCGGCGGTCGTGCGGAATTTCCAGCAGCAATGCAATGCCTTCCTGCGCGCAATAGGTCTGCACGCGTTCGTCGCCGCTGCCGGCGCGATTGACTACGACGCCGAAGGGCAAGCCCAGGGCGCGCACCATGGCCACCGCCAGTTTCAGATCGTTGAGGCCAAACGGCGTGGGCTCGGTGACCAGCACGACGAAATCAACACCGCGCAAGGTGGCGACGACCGGGCAGGTGGTTCCCGGCGGTGCATCGAGGATGGCGACTTCCCCGGGTTTCAGGCGATCTTTCACCGCCTCGACCAGCATCGATGCCATCGAATTGCCGACATCCAGGCAGCCGCTGTGCAGCCGGACGCCATTCGCAGTGCTTCGGGTCGTCACCACGCCGATGCGCTGTAGGTGCTCGCGGATGGCGCCGCGCCGGCACACCAGCGTGCAGCCGCCGCAACCGTGGCACATGTCGGCAAAAACCATTGGCTTGCCGCCCGCCAGCGCCAGCGCGTTGTACTGACAGAAATGGACGCACTTGCCGCAGGCATTGCAACGCTCAGGAATCATCTCCGGCACCGCCATGCTGACGACGTCCTCTGTTTCAACGTCAGCCTTCAAAAACAAATGGGCATTCGGTTCCTCGACATCGCAGTCGAGCAATTGCACCGGCGCCAGCAGCGCCGCCAGATTGACCGACAGGCTGGTCTTGCCGGTGCCGCCCTTGCCGGAAGCGATGGCGACAATCATCGGCAGCCTCCCCGGTAACCGCGCCGGCCGCGCTGCTGCGCGTCGGCCTCCTCGACCTCGTCATGCCAGCCGTTGCGCGAGGTTTCCAGGCAATCGAAGCGGGCCGCATAAGGCTTGATATCGAGCAGGGGGGTGCCGTCCAGGATATCGACCCCGTCGAGATACAGCAAATTGCCCTCCACCTTGACCAGTTCAACGATGGAGAGACCGATCGGGTTGGGGCGGCAGGGCGCCCGGGTCGAGAAAACGCCGCGTTCGACATCCTGCAGGAAAGGCTTGACCCGCAATCTCGCTTCGCCGGCACAGTGGAGCAGATACAGCAGGTAAATGTGCGAAAACCCTTCGATATCCTTCAGCCCTTCGGCGTATTCCGGAAACACCTCGGCAACGCCCAGGCAGCCCTTGGCATAGATCGGCTGGATGGGCGTTTCTTCGGCAATTTTGTGTTCGCTGCGAATGATACCGATTGTCCGCAGGGTAATGCTTTTTCCGTTCATGGTGTTCAGTGTCCGGTCGAATTGGGTTCCAGTGCTTCGGTCAACTGGCCGTTGCGATAGCACTGCAAGGCTTCCGCCACAGTGGCAGCATCACTATTGAACACCTTGATGCCGGAGGCCTGCAGTACGCGGAAAGCCTTGGGGCCGCAATGGCCGGTGACGATGGCGCCAGCACCGGTGGCGACGATATTGTGCGCCGTCTGGATGCCGGCCCCTTGCGCGGCTTCCAGATTCTGACGGTTGTCGATAACCTCGAAGCTCTGTGCCTCCAGGTCGTAAATCAGGAATTTCGGCGCACGTCCGAAACGCGAATCAAGCGCGGCGGCGAGATGATCGCCAGAAGTGGAAAAAGCGATTTTCATTGGCTGTACCTTTTTGAAAAATCAGCGAACGCTTAAATATTGGCATATGCCAATAATAAAAGCAAGTAATTTTGTAGCTGTCGCTCAGCTCTTTTCCTGCGCCTGACCGACCCTGACGATACGATTGCATTCGTCTACAAAAACCAGACGGGGCGCCACCGGGGCGTCATTCGCATCCTGAACACCAAAGGCTGTGATGATCAGTTTGTCACCCGGTGCCGCGCGCCGCGCCGCCGAGCCATTCAGCGAAATGACGCCGGAACCGCGTTCGGCCTTGATGGCGTAGGTAAAAAAGCGTTCGCCGTTATCGACATTCCAGAGATCAACCCGTTCATCTGCCATGATTCCGGCTGCATCCATCAGGTCTTCATCTATGCCGCATGAGCCCTGATAGTTGAGATCAGAATGCGTGGCCGTGACACGGTGCAGTTTCGATTTCAGTAGGGTAATTTTCATCAATGTTCTCGACGGGTTATCAGAGTATGCTCAGACGAGACGCTTATGATCTCGTTGGTTCTGCGACGTTTTGCTCAACAGTTGAAGGCATCGGTCTGAAATATCGGCCGGCGCCTCCGGGTTGAACCCGCTTGGTACCAAACGCCTGAACAATGCGTTTGATCGATTCATCACCAGTGCAATGGCAGGGCACCATCAATTCAGGAGCGCAATCGTCAAGGAAACGTAAGGTTTTTTGCAAGCGTTCCTCACTGGCCTGCAGAAGATGCAGGCCGCCGATGATGCCGTGAACACGCTCGATACCGGTAAACTGGCGGATGTATTGGACGGTATTGACCAGACCGGAATGGCAGCAGCCGGTCAGAATGAGCAAACCCTCTGTGGTCTCAAACCACATCGACATATCATCGTTGATCAAGTCAGGCTGTTGTTGATCGGGATCCAGAAAGAAGGGGCCGCCCGTGTCTTCAAAGGGCGTCACGCGCGGTATCGGACCACTGATGCCGATGCCGGGATACAGGTAGCGCGGGGAATCTAGCGCAATACGGCGTTGCTCCGGGAGTTCATTCAGCACATTGCGGACTTTTTCCCCAATGCTGATGTCGCGGGGCGGTTTTTCCGGATGGCAACTGTAACGAATCACTTCGAAACCAGTAGCGAAATACAGCGGGGCATCGTGATTGCGCGCCAAAAAATCTGGGAGGCCTCCCGTGTGGTCATAGTGCCCATGGCTCAGGACCAGCGCATTGGCGCGCGGCAGATCGATGCCCAGGCTCGCGCAGTTGGGGATAAAGGCGCTTCCCTGGCCGGTATCGAATAGAATCCGGTGTTCACCGGCCTCGATCCAGGCGGCAAAGCCATGCTCGGCGACCAAGCCGTCAGCCACTTCGTTGTCGACCACAAGGGTGATACTGAGTCTGGACTGAGGCATTGGGCTGAAGGGAGTGTCAAACATGAAGTTCAGTCTTCAGAGGCCTCTGTCGTCCCGCTGGATTTTGCCTTGAGTTCGTTCAAACTTTGCTGCAATACACCAATTTGGTACTCCAAATTCTCAATGCAGCGGCCAAAGCCAAAACCTGCGCCCCCGCCTAAACCTTGGCGATTTCTAAATCCACTGCCAAAACCTGCTTGTCCGCGCCCGCCGCAACGGCCAAGCCCCCGTCCGCTCATGGGACCCTCTCCAAACGGACCTGTTCTGTCAAAATTGGGCATTTATTTCTCCTTAAAATGAGTTGAACTAACGCATCGGTCGGGAAGGTTGTTGGCGATCCCGATGCTTCGGTACGCATGCTCAAATTAGCATATGCTACAAACCAGCGCAAGGAGTTTTGCCGATAATTTTGTTGAAGCAGCCTCAGTTCAGCATTTTTTTGTTCAGTCTGAGCATCAACAGTACCGTCTTGAACTGCACATAGGCGAAGGGGGCCAGAAGGACGAAATAGGCGGGAGAGAACTTGCCAACCACATTGTTTAGCAGCAATCCCTGATGGATGAAGAAGAAGCCGAAGACGGCAAAGGCGACGCCGGGGCAGATAATGGCAAAGCTGCTGACGCTTTTGAACGGTCCAATGATGAAGTCGTTGAAGTAGTCGAGCTTCTTCATGGTGGCCAAACCCAGCAGGCCGAACATGATCTGGAGTGACAACACAGCAGAGGTCAGCAGGAACAGCCAGGATTTCGACACGGCTTCGGTCTGCTCGAAATTGTGGGCGAAGCCATAGGTGTAGCGCACGAAGGTGATGCCGAGCAAGGTCAGGATGGGGACCATAATCCACAGGCTGACGCTGGCTTCGCGTGAAATACCCTGTTCCAAAATAGCCTTGAAGCCCAAGGTGATTTTCAGAAAAATCAGGGCGATGGAAACGGTGCTGAAAAAGACCGACAAAAAGATGCCAATGGCCGAGATTTCCTTGTGATGGCTCATGGCGCCGGGTGCAGCCAAGCCAACGGCGATCATGCTGAAGGCGAAAATGGCGATCATCTGGCTCAGGTTGTTATTGGCGGCAAAGTCGAAACTCTTGTCGGCCATGAGGCGTGTGGCGTAGGCCAGGAATAGGCGCATGGCGTAGATGCCCACCGCCAGGAATCCGGCAAGTGCAAAGGGAAACAGGTATTCGACCACCGACCATAGCCCCGGCACGAAAACAGCGCCCAGCACAAAGCAGACATTGATGGTCATGGCGTAGGTGAGCGGCGCCGCCATCAGCGAGACTTCCTGATTGCCGGTTTTGAGTTTCCGGTAAGCGTTCGTTTCCTTGTACTTGCTGAATTCAATAATGTTCCAGATCAGCAAGCGGAAGTGCAGCAGCGCCAGCGCAACGATGATGACCAGATCAGCCAGAATCAGCCAGGAGAAAGTATCCTGCTTGGCAATGAGCGGGAAGATAAAATCGGCGGTCGCCATCGGGTTGCCGGGATGCGGCACCATGAACATCAGGTACATGTAGAACGACACGGCCAAACCACCGGGACCGAGCGCGGCGAGAAAATAGAGGGGCGAATAGTGTTCGCGCAGATTCTTGATCATAAAAAATTTCCCAAAAGCGAATCAAAAGGCAAAGGCAAGCATGCCGGAAAAGGCAATGACGGCACCGAAGACGATGAGGACCAGGCCGCTGGCAACGCGAATGACCAGCGGATGACGCAGAAAGAATTGCAAGCGTTTGCGGGCAGCATGCGACAGATAGGCCACGAACAGCATGGGCAGCGAAAATCCGGCCGTATAAAGGCTCAGCAATACGATTCCATAGCCCAATTCTCCTCGGCCTGCAACTTTGGCCAACACGCCGGAAAGCACCGGTCCGACGCATGGAATCCAGATAATGCCCAACGTCAGACCCAGCAACAGTCCCGACCAGCGGCCATGATGGTCATGCACATGGATATTGGAGAGAAAACCCAGGCCCTTGAATGGATTGAATCCGGCCAACATAGCAATGCCAAGCAGAATGATCAGGACGCCAGCCGCTTTTTCGACATGCTGCATGTACTGCCCGATCAGACCACCGAACAAGGCACTGATTATCCCCATGAGGACAAAAGTGATGGCCAGCCCGAGCACGATCAACAGGGGGCGATAGCGGCAATCTTGCCCGGTTCCCGTCACGATGATGGGCAGAATCGGCAAGACACAGGGACTTAACACGCTCAACACACCGGCGCCGAAAACCAGCAGCGCTTCCAGCACAAAACTCACTTGGTACGCGCCACTTTGACTTCGGACAATTGCTTCAGGATTTGCTCACCCGACTGGACACCGGGCGCAAACCGCATGATTTCCTGCTGATTGGCGTCGACCAGCACCAGCGCCGGCAGGTGGCGAATACCAAATTTTCGAAAGAGCAGCGGTGCCGAAAAGGACATGGTGCTAACCGGAACAATCTTGGCTCGTTTTTCGATCTGGGTGCGAAATCGATTAAGGATTTCTTCCTGGACCTGACAAGGCCCGCCGGCGGGATTGATAAAAAACATCAGGCTCAGGCTTGGCGTGGCCGTCGCTGAAGAGGGCTCCGCCGGTTGATTTCCGCTGCCCGCATGTGCAAAGGCAGCACCCAAAGACAGGAGAAACAGGAACAGGACTTTTTTGATGGCGGGCATGATGATTCCTTCCAGGTGAATGATGTGCGGCAAGCCGAAATTCAAAATGTCAGCACTTTGTCGCTGTCGATGACCCAATCAGCCAAAGCTTGCATGGTCGATTTCTCGGCGCCGTCAAAGTAGGGATGGTTCTTGTAAATGCCACAACGCGCCATGCAGGTGCCGCAGACCTTGACGGCAACACCACGCGTAATCAGATCCTTCAGCATCTGCGACAAGTCCTGATCGTAGCCTGCAGGCGGTTTGCACACCTCGCGCGCCATGTCGACCGAATCGTTCATCAGGAAAAGACGCACCTCATGGCCACACTCGGCGAGCTTGCCGGCAAGACGCAGACCGTTCCAGGTCACATCGGTGTTGTCATAGGGTTCGCGGTTGAAGATGATCAGTGTTTTCATGGCAAGGCTCCGTAACCCATATTCAGTTTGTGTTGAAGAACTCTTCGAGGCGGACAAAGGCATTGTGATCGGCGGCATGGCGGCGCACGTTGCGCACATCTTCCAGTTTCTCCACCTGTTTGATCATCTGCGGCAAGCGCTCGTCTTCATTGACTAACAGCCAGATGCGGCTGATAGCGCCATCGCCGACCGGCAGGACGAGGATGCCTTCGAGGTTGAAGGCGCGGCGAGAAAACAGGCCAACAACATGCGACATCACCCCGGGGTGGTTGTTGACCGTCAACTCGAGGACGGTGCGCAGCGGGCTTTGCTCTTTCATTTTAGACTCCGATCATTTCGCGGTTGGCCGCGCCGGGCGGCACAATGGGGCAAACCAGTTCCTGCACGTCGATGCTACAGTGGATCAGGCAGGGGCCACGTGTTGCAATCGCCTCCCTCAGCGCGGCGCGCGGATCGCTGGCGCTGTCGAGATTGACGGCGCGCACACCGCAGGCCAAGGCAAGCGCTACAAAATCGGGGTTTTGCGAAAAGAGTGAAGCGAAATGACGCGCTCCGTAGAACTGCGTCTGCTGCTGGTGCACGAGGCCGAGCGCCGAGTTGTTCATCAGCACCACCTTGACGTTGGCATTTTCCTGGGCAGCGGTCACCAGTTCCTGAATATTCATCAGCAGCGAACCATCGCCGGAGAAGCAGACCACGGTGTTTTCCGGCTCGGCCAGCGCGGCGCCGAGCGCCGTCGGCAAGCCGAAGCCCATGGTGCCGAGGCCGCCCGAGGTCAGCCAGCGGCGGGGCTTCCGATGCGGATAGGCTTGCGCCGCCCACATCTGGTGCTGGCCGACATCGGTGGCCAGAATAGCATTTTCGTCCAGGCACTCGGCCACTGCTTTAACCAACCCGTAGTGCGTACACGGATCTTCGCTGCCGGGCAGACGCAAGGGCCAGTCTTCCTTCAGTTGCCGGATACGGGCAAGCCAGTCCGGCCGTGCTTGCGCCTCGATACGGGGCAACAATGCCTGCAACACGGCGCCAACATCACCCCCAATGGCAACATGACTGGCGCGCAACTTGTTCAGCTCAGCCGGATCGATGTCGATATGGATGACCTTGGCCTGTGGACAGAATTCGGCCAGCTTGCCGGTGGCGCGGTCGTCGAAGCGAGCGCCAACGACGATGAGCAGGTCGCTTTCGTCCATCGCCTTATTGGCGCAAGGAGCGCCGTGCATGCCGAGCATGCCGAGCCACAACGGGTGATCGAAAGGCAAGGCGCCCAACGCCAACAGCGTTGTCACCGTCGGCAGTCCGGCTTTTTCAGCCAGTTGGCGCACAACATCGGCAGCGCCGGAATGGATGACGCCCCCACCAAGATAAAGAATGGGCCGTTTGGCTTCGGCCATCATCCGCGCTGCAGCTTCCACCAGCATTGGGTCTATGGATGGCGGCGCATCAGGGCATCCAGGTTCCGGCCATGCCGTGACCTCGACTTCTTCCAACTGCACGTCCTTGGGAATATCGATCAACACCGGGCCGGGCCGGCCGGACGTGGCGATGCGGAAAGCCTGCGGCAGGATGTGCAGCAGGTCGGCCGCGGAATTGACCAGATAATTGTGCTTGGTGATCGGGATGGTCATGCCGTAGGTGTCGACTTCCTGGAAGGCGTCAGTGCCGATCATGTTGCGCGACACCTGGCCGGTAATGGCGACCACCGGAATCGAATCGAGCTTGGCATCGGCAATCGCCGTCAGCAGATTGGTGGTGCCGGGGCCGGAGGTGGCAAAACAGACCGCCGGCTGGCCGCTGGCGCGCGCCATGCCTTGGGCGATGAAGCCGGCGCCCTGTTCATGGCGAGTGAGGACATGATGAATCTGCTTCGAATACGACAATGCATCGTACAAAGGCAGATTGGCACTCCCCAGAATGCCCGCAATGGTCCGGATACCCTGCCGCTCAAGCAAACGCACGGCGATCTCGGCTCCGGTCAGCAGTTCCGGTTTGGTCTTGTTTTGATTCTGCGACATACCATTCTCCTCGTGGATCAGGTCAGTAAGTACAAGAGGTTTCGACCGGCAGACCCTTGCCGCACCAGTCGCTCATGCCGCCGGACCATTTTGCGGCCTCGTAGCCGTGTTTGCGCAACAACCGTACCGCCTCATCCGACATCAGGCAATACGGTCCACGGCAATAGGCAACGACCGGTGCGTTAGAGGGTAATTCCGCCAGCCGTTGCTCCAGTTCTTCCAGCGGCAATGAACGGGCAAAGGGAAAATGTCCGGCAGCATATTCGCTGCCCGGGCGGACATCAATGACGATGACTTCGCCGTCGCGCGCCTTTTGCAACAGGCTCTCCCGGTCCTGCGGGAAGAGACCATCGGGCGCCTGCTGCATCTGTTCCAACGCCAGACGCAATTCGACTAGATGGGCCTCGGCCGTTTCGCGCAAGGCATGGCAGAGCTGCGCCACGTCCGGCCCGCTCAGACGGTAGTACACATATTTTCCCTCGCGCCGGGTTTCGACCAGACGCGCTTCGCGCAAGCAACGCAGATGCGCGCTCGCCAGCCGCACATCAATCCCGGTTTGTTCCGCCAGCATCTCGACCGGCTTTTCGCCCTGCATCATCAGTTCCAGCAGTTCCAGCCGTTTCGGGTTGGAAACTGCCTTGCCGATCTGGGCGACGTATTCGTAAAGAAAGTTTTGCAATTTTGGCTCCTTCATGTAACATCATACTAACGATCGTTGGAATGATTGTCAAATTATTGTTCAGTTACACCTATTTTCTAAGGAGGCCAAGATGTCCGAAACCCTGCAACTGGTTTGCCCACACTGCAATGCCGTCAATCGCGCCGAAGCTCATCGCCTGCCGGAGGGGCCCGTATGCGGCAAATGCAAGCAGCCGATGTTCACCGGCGCACCACTCGAACTAACGGGGGAAAATTTTGAAACACAGACCGGTTCTTCCGATCTGCCGGTGCTGGTCGATTTCTGGGCGCCCTGGTGCGGCCCGTGCCGCATGATGACACCGGTCATTGCCCAAGCGGCGCAGGAACTGCAATTCAAGTTGCGCGTCGCCAAGCTCGACACCGATGCGGAAAGCGCGCTCGCTTCGCGTTTCGGCATTCGCAGCATTCCGACCCTGGCTGTGTTCGATCATGGCCGCGAAATCGCCCGGCAAAGCGGCGCCGTCAATTACGCCGGGCTTGTTGGCTGGCTACAATCGACGTTGCCTGATTTTGATCAATAGTCCTGTTGAAAGGGATTTGCATGAACGACAAGCACGTTGACGTCGCCATCATCGGCGCCGGTACCGCCGGTCTCTATGCGCTGCGTGAAGTGCGCCGCGTCAGAAAGAGCTTTGCCCTGATCGACCACGGCCCGCTGGGCACGACCTGCGCCCGCGTCGGCTGCATGCCGTCCAAGATTGCGCTGCATAGCGCCGAATTGTGGCGCTCGCAGCGTTTTTTTGCAGAATCCGGTATCAGTGGCGGCGAGCACCTGCGCATCGACGTTGATCGCACCTGGGCCAATCTACGCCTGCAGCGCGACCGCTTTGCCGGTGGCGCCGCCAAAAAAGCGGTCAGCGCTGGCGGGGAACACCTGATCTCCGGCCGCGCCCGCTTTCTGGAGCCGGGCGTGCTTGAAGTCAATGGCGAAAACGGTCGTCAGATCGTGCGCGCCGACGCCTGCATCATTGCCAGCGGTTCGCTGCCGGTCATGCCCAAGTGGCTGTCGGCGCTGGGTGATCGGGTGATCAACACCGACCGCCTGTTCGAGCTGGAACATCTGCCGTCATCGCTGGCTGTGCTGGGCCTGGGGGCGATTGGTCTGGAAATGGGGCTGGCTCTGTCGCGCCTCGGCCTCAAGGTGATTGGTGCCGAAATGGCGGCAGCGCCTGCCGGTATTGTCGACCCGGAAATCGCCGAACGGGTCGTGGCGCAATTTGCCCCGGAACTGGAAATGTGGCTGGGCGCGGCGGCCGAGGTTGAGTTGCGGCCGGAGGGTGTCGCCGTGCGCAGTCAGGGCAGGGAAGTGGTCGTTGAAAAAGTGCTGGCCGCCTTGGGGCGCCGACCCAATATCGATGGCCTTGATCTGGCCGCGGCTGGCCTCTCCCTGAACGAGCGTGGACTGCCGGCCATCGACCGCCATAGCATGCAGGCGGACGGCAGCCGCCTCTTCTTTGCCGGCGATGCCAGCGGCTTCAGCGGCCTGATGCACGAAGCGGCCGACGAAGGGGCGATTGCCGGCTATAACGCTGCCCGTGCCGAGGCGATCCGTTTCCGCCGCCGCACGCCGCTGGCCATCGCCTTCACCCACCCGGACATCGCCACCGCCGGCGCGCGTTTCGACCAGCTCGACCCGCAGCAGATCATCATCGGCACGGCAGCGACGGAAGAAACCGGGCGTTACCGCGTCCTGCACGGCGAGGGCGGTCTGTTGCGCGTCTATGCCGAGAAAGCCTCCGGCCGCCTGCTCGGCGCCAGCATTTTTGCTGTCGATGGCGAACACCTGGCACATCATCTGGCCTGGGCTATCGACCGGGGCGAGACAGCAGAACGCCTGCTGCAGATGCCTTTCTACCACCCGGTGACTGAGGAGGTGCTGCAATCGGCACTGCAATCCATCGTGCGCAGCCTGCCAGCGGCAAACGATTTGCCGGTTGGGTTATCTGCACTCTGATCTGTCGACCGATCGGAAGTTACGCTGTCAAAATTGAACGAGGTTCTCATGGAAACAACTACCTTGCCCGACTCAAGGCTCAGGCATTTTCACATCACCTTTTTTGCCATCGTGCTGGGCATGGCCGGCTTTACGCTGGCGGTGCAAAAAGCCGGCGGTGTATTTCACGAGGTGAGCACACTCCTGCTTTATCTGACGGTTTTTCTGTTTGTGACCGTGGGTGCGGCTTATCTGGTCAAGGCGATCAAATACCCGCAGGCGGTGCGTGAAGAAATCAATCACCCCGTCAAGGTCAATTTCTTTCCGTTGCTGGCAAAAATCCTGTTGGTGTTGAGCGTGGTCATGCTCGAACGTGACATGGAGGCTTCTCTTTATTGCTGGTTTGCAGGCGCTGTACTCCAATTCATTTCTTCCCTCCTGATCATTTCCGAATGGATCCGGCACGATCGTTTCAAGATCGAGCACATGACGCCCGGCTGGTTCATTCCTATTGTGGGCGCCATTATCGTTCCGATTGCCGGCGTCAAACATGGGTTTGTCGAAATTTCCTGGTTTTTCTTCAGTCTCGGTTTGTTGTTCTGGATCATCCTGCTGGTGATCGTGCTTTACCGTATGTTTTTCCATGCCCCGATCGCCGAACGACTGATGCCGACGTTGTTCATTCTGTTTGCGCCCCCGGCGATCGGGTTTATCGCCTACGTGCGTTTGCATGGCGGCGAACTTGACGCCTTTGCCAGAATCCTCTATTACTTTTCACTGTTCATGTTTTTTCTGGTGCTTTATCAACTGCCACGGCTGCTGAAGATCCGTTTTTTTCTCTCCTGGTGGGCCTATTCATTCCCGCTGGCAGCGAAAACATTGGCCTCCTTCCTGATGGCCGATCTGTTGAGCCTTCCTTTTTTTCGCATTCTGGCCTGGGTTGAATTGGCAATTTTGACCTTGGCGGTACTCGTCATTACCGTTAAAACCGTGCAAGCCATTTTGGAGGGTTCAATTTGTGTTGAGGAGAAGGGTTAACAGGCTGTTGAAAAACTCGCCGGGAGAGTGCGTTTGACACGAAAAATGCACAGATGCGCGACGCGCGACGAAGGTCGTAGCCGGGCCTACGATGCCGAGGAGCGCGGCAGATGGGCATTTTT
>JAKJFA010000058.1 GCA_022705135.1 Pseudomonadota bacterium
GATGCCGGTATAGAGCAGTTCCCGCGTCATCACCCGGTTTGGTTCGGCCGGCAGCAGCAACAAGACCTGTTCGAATTCCGAGCCCTGCGCTTTGTGCACGGTCAGCGCAAAAGCGCTTTCGTGTTCCGGCAGGCGCACCGGCAGAATGGCGCGAAAGCCGCCTTCCGGCGTCGGGAAATAGACCATCGGCACGCCGCGTTCGTCCGACAGGCAAATGCCGATATCGCCGTTGTAGAGCTTCTGGGCATGATCGTTGCGCGTCACCATCACCGGCCGGCCGACGTACCAGACACCGCCCGTTTCCGGCAAGTCCAAAATCCCCCCCTGGCGCACACGGCGCTCAATCAGGGCGTTGATGGCACGCACCCCCCTGGGCGTCTCGCGCAGGGCGCACAGGACCCGGAAGCGATCAAAGGCGGCAAACAGTTCGGCAAGCAGCGCTTCCGGCGAGGCGCCGTTCCGGCTGGCTTCCAACACCTGCAGATAAGGCGCATAACCGGCCAGAATGGCCTCCCGACTGGCCGATGTCAGTTGTGCCTCGCCATCCTGCAACCATTCGACCGTTTCATCACCCTCTTTCGCCAGCCAGCGGCAAAGTTCCGTTCCCTGCCCGGCCCGGATTTGTGCCGCCATCCAGCCGATGCCGGAGTGGGCGGGGAAACGGTGGCTTTCCGTCAACCAGAGCACCGAATCGTGCAGACCTGTCGCGGCTGCCGTCGCAGCCGGCAAGGCCGCCTGCAGACGTTCCAACGGCGTCGAAACCCAGGCAGATAGGGCTTGCAGGCATTCGGCGCTCTTGCTGGCATCGGCGGAGATTTCGGCAAAGACGGCGCCCGCTTCGACCGCCGCCAGTTGATCCTTGTCACCCAGCAGAATCAGACGGGCCTGTTCAGGCAAGGCTTCCAGCAAATGCACCGCCAGCGACAGGTCGAGCATCGAGGCTTCATCGACCACCAGGGCATCCAACAGCAGCGGATTACCGCGATGATGGCGGAACTGCCCGGCCTCGCCGCTGGCGCCCAGCAGCCGATGCACGGTCAAAGATTCGCCGGGCAGGCGTGCGCGCAATTCCGGCGGCAACCCTTCGGCATTGCGGCGTACCGCTTCCAGCATACGCGCCGCCGCCTTGCCGGTCGGCGCTGCCAATTTTATCCGCAGCGCCGGATTTTCCTGCAGCAGGCAGGCCAGCAGCGCCACCACAGTCGTCGTTTTGCCCGTTCCCGGCCCGCCGCTGATGATGGTCAGGCGCGATTGCAAAGCCAGCGCCACCGCCAGCTTCTGCCAGTCCGGCGCATCGCCCAGCCGCGCGGTATTGCGGGCGAAGAGTTCGTCGAGCCGCTGCAACAGGCTTTCAGAAGGTGCCTTGGGCGTCAGGCCGCAGCGTGCGTGCAAGCAAGCCGCCAGCCGCTGTTCATCATCGAAATAGCGGTATAGATAAAGCCCTCCGGCGGCATCGAGCACCAGCGGCAACACCTTGCCGGAACCCGCCTCCGCCACCATGCCGCTCGCCAGCAAGGTGGTTCGCATGTCCTCCGGAGATTCCGGCCCGGCCCATTCATCGAGATGGGCGCACACCTGCCCAGCTTCGATGGCGGCACAAACCTGCCGACCGGCTTCGGAAAGCAGCGGCAAAGTTTCCTCTGGCGCTCCCGCCACTTCCGCCCAACGACGAATGTGGCTCGCCAGCCCTTCGGCCAGATCGCTCATCGTTTCTTCCTTTTCCCGGCAACCAGCGCTTCGAGCGAATCCATCACCGCTTCCGGCGGCCGATGGAAATAAACGCCGGTCGGCTGCCCTTCCGGCGTTTTCCAGCCGGGACGCACGCCGCGCACAAACAGGTAAAACACGCCGCCGAAATCGCGCTCATAGTCAAAACCCGGTAGCCGCAAGGCCAGATAGCGCCGCAAAGCCAGCGTGTAGAGCAGGTATTGCAGATGGTAGCCGTGCGCCGCCATTTCTTCTGCCACAGGCTGTGAACCATAGGCTTCCGGCATATTGCCGAGATGATTCGATTTCCAGTCGAGCAGGTAATAGCGCCCATTCGCCCGGAAAACCAGGTCAATATAGCCTTGCAGATAGCCGTTCAGATCGCGGAAGGACAAGCGCGGCATGGCGTAGCCGCACTTTTTGAGCCAGTCGTTAAGCATCTGCGGCTTGAGACCGTTGGCCGGCAGGCGGAAGGCCATTTCGGAAAGCCGATCCTGATGTGTTACTTGCCCGAGAACCACCCCTTCGCCCAGCGGAGTGGCCAGGACATCTTCGACCAAGCGGCGCAGCATTTTGCCCAGGCGCGGCGCCGACGCCTCAGCGCGCATTCCGGGCAGATGTTGCGGGTGCTGTTGCAAGGCAGCCGCTATCGCCAATTTCCAGCCTGTATGGTCGGCAAAGTCGATATGCTCGAAGACGTGGTGCACGCATTCGCCAGCCGAAGCGCCCCGTGGGAAAGCGCAGAAATCATCCGGATCAGACAACGCGCCTTCTGGGGAGCGATCCACCGAGGCCACACTGCGCCCGTCGTGATCGACCGCCGCCACTTCCTGCTCGGCACCGTGGCTCAGGCTGCTAAAACTGCCGCTGCGCCAGCCCGGCGCAATGACACGCGGCGGCGGCAAAGCGGTGAAATTCCCGGCAGGAATCTCAGCGGTCAAGGGTATCCCGAACGTGGCCGGCAAATCGGACAGGGCCAGATGCGGTGCCGCGCTGTGCGCCAAGGTTTGCCAAGCCGTCAAGATTTCACTGAGCGGCGTTTTGTGTTCAAGCCACTGCTCATACGCCATACCGCCACCCGCCACCAGAAAATTAAGCAGGCTGTGGCTGGCCTGTTTTTCGGAATCGCGGAACAGATAGCCCCCCGCCACCAGCACGCAGCGCTGCACGGCCCTGGTCAGCGCCACATAGACCAGCCGCATCAATTCGGCATCACGCTCGCGGTTTTGGCGGCGCCTGATTTCTTCTTTTCCCGCCTTGTCCAGCGGACGGAAGTCGATCACCGGCTGCAGGGCATCGTCGTGGTATTCCGCCCCTTCCAGCCCGCCACTTTTGCCGGGGTGGCCATCCCACAGGAAGGGACAAAAGACGAACTCGTATTCCAGACCCTTCGATTTGTGGATGGTGACGATATGCACCAGATTGCGATCCGATTCCAGCCGCAATTGCGCCACCTCACCGCCCTCGCCTTCGCTGCGCTGCGCCGCCAGCCAGCGCACCAGCGCATCGGGCGCCGGGTTGAGCGCTGCTTGCTGTTGCAGCAATTCGGCCAGATGCAACCAGTTGGTCAGACGGCGCTCGCCATCCGGGCGCGCCAACAGGCGAGCGACCACGCCTTCGCCAAACAGCCACTGGCGCAACATGAAAGCGATGCCACGCTGCCGCCATTGCTCACGGTAACGGAAAAAACGCGCGGCAATTTCCAGCAAAGTCGGCTCGTCGCGGTTCAAGGCTTCCAGCCGGTTGGCATCGTAGCCCATCGCCTCGGTCGCCAGCGCGGCAAACAACAGATTCGTTCGCGCCGGCTCAAGAACCGCCAGGAGGACGCATTCAAGACCTTCGGCATCGGTACTGGCAAAAATGCTTTGCGGCGAAAGCTCGACACAGCCGACGTTCAAAACCGTCAAGGCCTCACGCATGCGCCGTCCCTGGCCGTGGCTGCGCACCAGAATGGCGATGTCGCCCGGTTGCAGGTTTTCGCCATCGAGCGTGATTTGTCCGGCCTGCCCAGCCTTGAGCAGCCGCGCCACTTCAGCAGCAGTCGCCTCCGCCGCCCGTTGCAAGGCTGCGCTTCGGTCGAGCAAGCCCCTCTCCCCCGCCCCCTGCTCCGCACCCCACGGTCGGCACTGCATTGCCGACCGGCTTCGAGGGCGGCAAGCAATGCTTGCCGAATTCCCCTCTCGCCCCGCAAGCGGGCGAGGGGAGGAGGCACCAGGCAAGCGCCAGATGCGCAATGCCGCCGCATCGGGCGGCTCGGTGTGATCAACTAGGTGGCGCGGCTGGCGCTCGCCACGCAATACCGGCTCGTAGGCCAGCCCCGGCAGGATAAAAGCGCCTGCATTGCGCCCGAACAGGGCATTGCAGCCCTCGATCAAACCGACCACCGAGCGCTGGTTGTGGCGCAAGGTATGGCGTTCGGCCACCTGCTCGCGCACCTTCAGGTAAGTGTGCAGATCGGCATTGCGGAAGCTGTAAATGGCCTGTTTGGGGTCACCGACAAGGAAGAGAATCCCATCCCCCTCCTGGCCTCCCCCTTGGAGGGGGAGGGAATGATTTTGGCCAAAAATGCGGTCGAATATGGCGAACTGCAGCGGATCGGTATCCTGAAACTCGTCGATCAGCGCCGCCGGATAACGGGCGCACAGAGTGCCGGCCAACCGGTCGCCATCGCTGCCACACAAAGCGGCATGAACGTTGTGCAGAATATCGTCGAAAGAAATCAGGCGCTGCTGGCGCTTTTTCTCGCGCAGCGCCTGCCCAGCTTCGGCAAAGAGTTCGCCGAGCAGACCAAGGCGCGCCTGCTCCAGTTGCGCCATCGCCTCGTCAACCAAGGCCAGCAAGGTTTCTGCCGCCGCGAAAAAGGGATGGACTGGCGGCTGGCATTTGCTCCTGGTGCGGCTTTGCAGCACCGAAGCGCGGAACAATTCGAGTTTGTCGAATACCTGTGTCGCCAGGGCCTCACCCCCTGCCAGATAGGCTTCCCAACCCTGCCGCGCCTTCTCGATGGCGTCTGGCGTGATGGTTTTGAGCTCCGGCAGCGCCACCCGCACCGTTTCCGCCACCCCTGCATTCCAACAGGTTTGCGCTGCGGCAAAAGCGGCATCGATGATCGTTGGGTCAAGGTGCAGTCCTTCCTCCGGCGGCAAACCCAGCGAACGCGACAAGGGCTTGGCCAGATGGCGCTTGAGCAACCTCGCCCAGCGTTCCGGCTTATCCTTGCGCGCCAGCAGGTAATCGGCCAGTTCAGGCGCGAGATCGCCACTCGCCACGCGCCGCCGCCAGAAATCCTGCACCGCCTGCAGGATGATTTCCTGATCGTTTTCCACCAGTTGCAGGGCAAAGGGCAAACCGGCGGCAAACGGCGTATCGGACAGCGCCCGCTGGCAAAAGCCGTGGATGGTGAAAATTGCCGCCTCGTCAAAGGCATGCAGCGCCGCTTCCAGCCGTGTGGTCATCGTCTGCCGGTCGGCGTGCGCCTCCAGCGTCGCCATCAGGGCCGCAACAAAGGGATCACCGCCCCCACCGCCCTGTTTCAGCCAAGCCAGCGTCTCGACAATGCGGCTGCGAATGCGCTCGCGCAACTCGGCCGTGGCGGCATTGGTAAAAGTCACCACCAGAATCTGATCGACCGGCAGCCCCTTTTCCAGCAGCAGGCGCAAATACAGCCCGCAGATGTTCCAGGTCTTGCCGGTGCCGGCAGAGGCCTCAATCAACTGCCTGCCTTGTAACGGACAGGCAAAGACGTCGAAATCAGCGGAAGAGGAAGTCAATCGACCTAGTCTCTATTTCATTGGCTCACAAACAGCATGGTCAGAAGCGGAGATTTTTTCCAGTTCTGATCTGGGTCCGGGCCTTGCACGGAGGTTTTTTGAAATAGGGCTTTGAACATGTGAACAGCGCCTTCGGAGGGAAAAGGGGCAGACGGTAAAGATCGCTTTCTTGCCGGCCTTCTCCTACTCGTACCGTACATCCAGAATTTCAAATTCCCGCTGGCCGCCCGGCGCCTGCACTTGCGCCACATCGCCGGCGAATTTACCGATCAAAGCGCGCGCCATCGGCGAACCCACCGAAATCATCCCGGCTTTGATGTCGGCTTCGTCTTCGCCGACCACCTGATAGGTCACCTGCTCGCCGGAATCCTGGTCTTCCAGATCAACCGTCGCACCAAACACCACCTTGCCGTCGGCATCGAGCAGCTTCGGATCAATAATCTGGGCGTTTGAAAGTTTGCCCTCGACCTCACGGATGCGCCCTTCGATGAACCCCTGCCGCTCCTTGGCGGCGTCGTATTCGGCATTTTCGGACAGATCGCCATGCGCGCGCGCCTCGGCAATGGCGGCAATCACGGCCGGACGGTCCACCGTTTTCAACCGGTGCAATTCGGTACGCAGTTTTTCAGCGCCATTCACAGTCAAAGGAATTTTGTTCATAACTTCTTCTTTACAAAACAAAACCGCCGGGACTCCGCGGAGTCTTCCGGCGGTTCCAGTCAAAATCAATGCAATTGCGCGTGCAGGGTTTGAATAGGATACACCACCACACCGCTGCCGTGGCGTATCCCGTCCGCCGCCGCTTCTGCTCCCCACAGGGTGGTATAAATCGTCACCCGCTGTGCCAGGCTCGAAGTGCGAATGGAGCGCGAATCCTGGATGGCCAGCCGCTTTTCTTCGACGGTATTGACGATCAGAACGACTTCGTTGTTCTTGATCATATCGACGATGTGCGGCCGACCTTCCGCCACCTTGTTGACAACCGTCACCGGAATGCCCGCCGCCTGGATGAAACGCGCCGTGCCGCGCGTGGCAACGATCTGGAACCCTCGGTGATAGAGCGTTTTGGCCACACGCACCGCTTTTTCCTTGTCAGCATCTTTGACCGAAATGAAGACCTTTCCACTCTGCGGCAGACGCACCCCCGCCGCCAGTTGCGACTTGACAAAGGCTTCGGCAAAGCTCTCACCCACCCCCATCACTTCACCGGTCGATTTCATTTCCGGACCAAGAATGGTGTCGACACCGGGAAACTTGTTGAACGGGAAAACAGCTTCCTTGACCGAGTAATAGGCGGGCACCACCTCAGTCGTGATGCCTTGCAATTTCAGACTCTTGCCAACCATGCAGCGCGCGGCGATCTTGGCCAGTGGCAATCCAGTCGCCTTGGAAACGAACGGTACCGTCCTTGAAGCGCGAGGATTGACTTCTAGCACAAACACTTCGTCGTCCTTGATGGCGAACTGCACGTTCATCAGGCCGCAAACATTCAACGCCTTGGCCATCAGCTTGGTCTGACGGCGCAGTTCGTCCTGCAAAGCGGCAGAGAGGGAATACGGCGGCAGCGAACAGGCCGAATCGCCGGAATGAACGCCAGCCTGCTCAATGTGTTCCATGACCCCGCCGATAATCACTTCGTCGCCATCGGACAAGGCATCGACATCGACTTCGCAGGCATCGTTCAGGAAACGGTCGAGCAGCACCGGTGAATCGTGCGAAACCTTGACCGCCTCGCGCATGTAGCGTTCGAGGTCTTTCTGCTCATGGACGATTTCCATCGCTCGACCACCCAGCACATAGGACGGACGCACCACCAGCGGATAGCCGATTTCCTCGGCCAGACAAATGGCGTCGGCTTCGGTGCGCGCGGTACGGTTGGGTGGCTGCTTGAGGCCCAACTCCTGCAGCAGCTTCTGGAAGCGCTCGCGGTCTTCGGCGATGTCGATGGATTCCGGCGTCGTGCCGATGATCGGCACGCCATTGGCTTCCAGCGCCAGCGCCAATTTCAACGGCGTCTGGCCACCATACTGGACGATGACGCCAACCGGCTTTTCGACGGCGACGATTTCCAGTACGTCTTCCAGCGTCAGCGGCTCGAAATAAAGGCGGTCGGAGGTGTCGTAATCGGTCGAAACGGTTTCCGGGTTGCAGTTGACCATGATGGTCTCGAAACCGTCTTCGCGCATCGCCAAGGCAGCGTGCACGCAGCAGTAGTCGAATTCGATGCCTTGGCCAATACGGTTCGGCCCGCCGCCCAGCACCATGATCTTTTTCTTGTCGCTCGGCGCCGCTTCGCACTCTTCCTCGTAGGTCGAGTAAAGATAGGCCGTGCCGGTGGCAAACTCCGCCGCGCAGGTATCGACGCGCTTGTACACCGGGCGAATACCCAGCGCATGACGATGCGCCCGCACGTCGGCCTCCTTGGTCTTGGTCAGATAGGCCAGACGACGGTCTGAAAAGCCCTTGCGCTTCAGGTAACGCAGTTCGTCCGCTGCCAGTGAATCGAGCGTGCACTTTTCGATTTCCAGTTCGAGATCGACAATTTCCTTGATCTGCGCCAGGAACCACGGATCGATCCGGGTCAGTTGATGAACCCGCTCCAGCGGCATGCCGACACCAAAGGCATCGGCGACGTACCAAAGACGATCCGGCGTGGCGTTGGCCAGTTGCTCGTCGATCGTATCGGGATCGACCGATTTCAGGTTGAAGCCGTCTACGCCCACTTCCAGCCCGCGCAAAGCTTTTTGCAAGGATTCCTGGAAAGTGCGGCCAATCGCCATCACTTCGCCAACCGACTTCATCTGCGTCGTCAACCGGTTGTCGGCCTGCGGGAATTTCTCGAAGGCAAAACGCGGCACCTTGGTCACGACATAGTCGATGGAAGGCTCAAAGGAAGCCGGCGTCTTGCCGCCGGTGATTTCGTTGGCGAGTTCGTCGAGCGTGTAACCCACCGCCAGCTTGGCCGCGACCTTGGCAATGGGGAAGCCGGTCGCCTTGGAGGCCAGGGCGGAAGAGCGCGACACGCGCGGATTCATCTCGATGACGACCATTCGTCCATCATCGGGATTGATGGCGAACTGGACATTGGAGCCGCCAGTATCGACGCCGATTTCACGCAGCACCGCAATCGAGGCGTTGCGCAAAATCTGATATTCCTTGTCGGTCAGCGTTTGCGCCGGCGCCACCGTGATCGAATCGCCGGTGTGGACGCCCATCGGGTCAAGATTTTCAATCGAACAGATGATGATGCAGTTGTCCTTCTTGTCGCGCACCACCTCCATCTCGAACTCTTTCCAGCCGAGCAGCGATTCTTCAATCAGCAGCTCGTTTGTTGGCGAGGCTTCCAGACCGCGCTTGCAAATCGTCTCAAACTCTTCCGGATTGTAGGCAATGCCGCCGCCGGAACCGCCCAGCGTGAAGGAAGGGCGGATGATGGTCGGGAAGCCGATCATCGCCTGCACCTGCCAGGCTTCTTCCATGCTGTGCGCCATGGCCGAACGCGCCGAACCGAGGCCGATGCGGGTCATCGCATCCTTGAATTTCTCGCGGTCTTCCGCCTTGTCGATGGCATCGCGCGAGGCGCCGATCAACTCGACGCCAAACTGCTCCAGCACCCCTTCGCGGGCCAGATCAAGGGCGCAATTCAACGCCGTCTGACCACCCATGGTCGGTAGCAGTGCATCCGGGCGTTCTTTTGCAATGATATTGGCGACCACTTGCCAGGTCACCGGCTCGATGTAGGTCACATCGGCCATTTCCGGGTCGGTCATAATCGTGGCCGGATTGGAATTGACCAAGATGACCTTGTAACCCTCCTCGCGCAGCGCCTTGCAGGCCTGGGCGCCGGAGTAATCGAATTCGCAGGCCTGACCGATGATGATCGGGCCGGCGCCGATAATGAGAATGCTTTGAATGTCTGTACGCTTGGGCATGGTGGTTCGTGAGGAGTAAGGGGTGAGGAGTGAGGGGCAAACCCCTTACTTCTTGGCCATCAGGCCGATGAATCGGTCGAACAGGTAGGCCACATCGTGCGGTCCGGGGCTCGCTTCCGGGTGTCCCTGGAAGGAGAAGGCCGGCACGTCGGTGCGGGCAATCCCTTGCAGCGAGCCATCGAACAACGACACATGCGTGGCCCGCACGTTGGCCGGCAAGGTATCGGCATCGACGGCAAAGCCGTGGTTCTGACTGGTAATCAGCACCTGGCCCGTATCGAGATCCTTGACCGGGTGATTGGCGCCGTGATGGCCGAACTTCATTTTCCGGGTCTTGGCGCCGGACGCCAAACCGAGCAACTGGTGCCCGAGACAGATGCCGAAGGTCGGCACGCCGCGCTCCAGGAATTCGCGAATGGCGGCGATGGCGTAGTCGCAAGGCTCCGGATCGCCCGGGCCATTGGAGAGGAAAATGCCGTCCGGACGCATCGCCAGCACTTCGGCAGCCGGCGTCTGCGCCGGCACCACGGTCAGTTTGCAGCCGCGTTGAGCCAACATGCGCAGGATGTTCTTCTTGACGCCGAAGTCGTAGGCCACCACCTTGAAGCGCGGCGCACCGCCGGGGACATAGCCTTTCAGCGTCCATTCGCCTTCGCTCCATTCGTAAGCCGATTTGACCGTTACTTCCTTGGCCAGATCCATTCCCGCCAAACCGGGGAAGAGACGCGCCAACTCAAGCGCTTTTTTCTCATCCACATCCCCGGCCACGATACAGCCGGCCTGCGCGCCCTTTTCGCGCAGAATGCGGGTCAGCTTGCGCGTATCGATGCCGGCAATGGCCACCACGCCGTGCTTCTTCAGATAATCGGGCAGCGTCTGCTGCATGCGCCAGCTGGAGGCAAGCGGGGGCAGATCGCGGATGACCAGACCGGCGGCGTAATTGGCGCTGGATTCAAAATCCTCGGCATTGCAGCCGACGTTGCCGATATGCGGATAGGTTAGGGTGACGATTTGGCGGCAATAGGAGGGATCGGTGAGAATTTCCTGATAGCCGGTCATGGCGGTATTGAACACCACCTCGCCGCTCACTGCTCCTAGAGCCCCGATGGACTGGCCTTTGAAAACCGTGCCGTCCGCCAGGACAAGCAGGGCCGGGGTGTAGTCAGGCAGCAAACGGGCGTGCAAGGACACAAAGAACTCCTAATTCGGACATGAGGCGGTGAGCGGACCGTTTGACCCGCTGGCACTCTTCCACCTGGAATGGTCAAACCGCTGGATTTTACCCGAACCCGACAGCTTCTGGAAAGCTCAGCGCCACCAAGGTAAGGATTGGAGCTACCTTAGGCCAAGCACGTCCTGCATATCGAATAGGCCATTTTTTCTGCCTGCCAGAAAACGGGCCGCCCGCATGCTTCCCAGCGCGTAGGGCATGCGGCTCGCCGCCTTGTGGCTGATTTCGACGCGCTCGCCGATGCCGCAGAACATCACGGTATGGTCGCCGATGATATCGCCGCCCCGCACCGTGGCAAAACCGATCGTTGATGGATCACGCACTCCGGTCACACCTTCCCGGCCGTAAATGGCGCATTCCTTCAGGTCGCGGCCCAACGCCCCGGCCAGCACCTCGCCCATGCGCAAGGCCGTCCCGGAAGGCGCATCGACCTTCAGACGATGGTGCGCCTCGACGATTTCGATATCGTAGCCCTGGCTCAGAATATGGGCCGCTGTGTCGAGCAACTTGAAGACCAGATTAACCCCGACCGCCATATTGGGCGAGAAGACCACCGGAATCTCTTTTGCCGCTTCGGCAATCGCCGCTTTGCCTTCGGCTTCGATACCGGTCGTGCCAATCACCATCGCCACGCCCAGTTTGCGGCACAAGGCCAGATGCTCGCGCGTCCCCTGCGGGCGTGTAAAGTCGATCAGGCAGTCGCACTCGGACAAACCGTTGAGGTCGTCGCTGATCTTGAGGTCGCAGGACATCCCGACCCATTCACCGACGCTCTTGCCAATCGCTGGGCTGCCCGGCACATCGAAAGCCCCAGCCAGGAGAACGCCCTCCTCTTTCAGCACCGTCTCGATCAACATCCGGCCCATGCGGCCACCCGCACCGGCAATCCCAATCCGCACCACCTTGATTCCGCTCATGTCACATCCCCACTTTTTCCAGGATCCGGCCGAAAAAACCCTTCTCTTCCAGCGGTGGCAAAGGCTGGCCATCCGCCGGCATACTGCCGCCGAGATCGATCTCCTGAACCTTGGCCACCGGTGCCGTCAATTCGCTGGCCTGGCCGACCTCGACATCCCCCGCCAGCTTTTCCAGACGGCCTTCCTGATCGAAAAACACGGTCAGGCGGCGCGTCTCGACCGCGTTGGTCCGCCCATCCTGTAAGCGATACACATAATCCCAGCGATTGGCGTGGAACATGTCGGTCAGCAGCGGCGTACCGAGAATGAAGCGCACCTGGTCGCGGGTCAACCCTGGTTTGAGTTGCGCCACCATTTCCTGGTTCAGGACATTGCCCTGCTGCACGTCGATGCGGTATTCCGTCACGATGCGGGGGACGTAAGAACAGGCGGAGAGGCCCAGCGCGAGCAAAACGGGAAAGAGAACACGAATAATCGACATAAGGAAAAAGGCCGGAATGTCCCAAAAAATTCAGAGCGCTATATCATACCCGAATTCGGTTGTTTGCCTCGGCCCCAGAAATGGAAATTGTGTGATGAGCGATCCCCAAAGTCTCAAGGAAAAAGGCCTCAAGGCCACCACTCCGCGCCTGAAAATTCTCGAACTGTTCGAGCGCAGCACGGTACGGCACCTGTCCGCCGAGGATGTTTACCGCATTCTTGTCAGCGAGGACATTGAAGTCGGGCTAGCGACGGTGTACCGGGTACTCACCCAGTTCGAGCAAGCCGGCCTGCTCGAACGCCACAATTTCGAAGGCGGAAAAGCAGTCTTCGAAATCAACCACGGCAAGCACCACGACCATCTGGTCTGTATCGACTGCGGCCGGGTGGAAGAATTTTACGACCCGGAAATCGAAGCACGGCAAAACCGCGTCGCGCAGGAACGCGGCTTCATCATCCAGGAACACGCGCTATCGCTCTTCGCCACCTGCACCAAACCGGATTGTCCGCACCGCAAGAAAAAGGAGTGATGATGCTCAACCAATCCGTTCTGCTTTCAGGCAAAAGCCCTGAAACCGGAGGATTGCGCGGAGAAGCCGGAAACTCGTGCCGCACTGGCATACGCCGCCAGCGCATCTTCGCTGCGGCGGCTTCCCGTCGGCTCTGCGCCGGAGGAAGCCACCGGGTTGCTGTCACTCATTTCCCGCGCCCGCTGCAGGGCCAATTCCTGTCTGGCCTGCATTTCCATCCGGCTGGCCAGCGCAGCGACCCGGTTGTCCTGTGGCGAGGGATCGGCAGGTGCCAGGGCGGCGGCACGGATTCTCTGGGCCTTGGGGATGGTTTCCTCGGGCGTGCGGGCCTTGGAGGTGTCGATGCTGACTTCGCCGCCCACCGCGTAACGCTTGCCATCCGGGCCCGTCTGATAATCAAAATTGGCGCCACCACGCACCAACTCGCCGCCAACACTGACATGCGCCATTTCGTGCGCCCTGACCTTGCGATCGGTCGCCACCAGTTTGTCCAACTGGCGCTGTTCCTCGACACTCAGTTCGCCAGTTTTTTGCGAATTGCCGGCTTCAGCTTTTTCATCGGTGCTATCAGCCGCAGATTTGCCGGAAGCCGAGGCAGACTGCCCCGCCTGCCCTCTCCCGCCGAAAAAGTTCACGCGGTCAAAACTGAAGCCTGTCGATGATGTGATGCCGGAAATCATGCCACACCCTCAAACGCCCACCCTATCATTATAGCGTTTAAGTCCTTAATTTTCCGAAGGAATTCAGTCCTTTTCGAGCAGTTCCCGGGCATGTTTTCGGGTGATTTCAGTGATCTCGACCCCGCCCAGCATGCGGGCGATCTCTTCCACCCGGCCGGCTTTGTCCAGAACCTCAATCCGGCTCAGGGTAATACCGTCGCATTGCGTTTTCGTAACCTGCCATTGCCAGTCGGCGCGTGCCGCCACCTGCGGCAGATGGGTCACGCACAGCACCTGCCGGGCCTGGCCGAGCTGGCGCAGCTTGCGGCCGACGATCGCGGCGACGGCGCCGCCGATGCCCGAATCCACTTCGTCGAACACCA
>JAKJFA010000059.1 GCA_022705135.1 Pseudomonadota bacterium
ACCCCGACGTCTTTGTGATCGGCAACGCCATTTCGCGCGGCAACCCCCTGTTGGAGGCCATTCTCGATCGCGGCTTGCCTTATGTTTCCGGTCCGCAGTGGCTGGCCGAATACGTGTTGGCAGGCCACTGGATTCTTGCCGTTGCCGGAACGCACGGCAAAACGACCACCGCCTCCATGCTGGCCTGGATTCTGGAAGACGCCGGACTCGCCCCGGGATTCCTGATCGGCGGCGTCCCCTTGAATTTTGGCGTCTCGGCTCGCCTGGGAAGCACACCGTTTTTCGTCATCGAAGCCGACGAGTACGACACCGCGTTTTGCGACAAACGCTCGAAATTCGTGCATTACCGGCCACGCACGCTCATCCTCAACAACCTGGAATTCGATCATGCGGATATCTTCGTCGATCTTGCGGCGATCGAGACACAATTCCACCATTTGGTACGCACTTTGCCGCAATCCGGGCTGATCGTCGCCAACGCCGGAGAAGATACTCTCAAACGCGTCATCGACCGGGGCTGCTGGACCCCAATCACTTGGTTCAACAGCAGCGAGACCTACCGTCTGGAGGGGCAAGACCGCAACGGCGAACTCATTTTGCACGGCCCCGAGGGCGAGCTCGGACACGCCCATTGGGCGCTGACTGGCGAGCACAACCGCGCCAACGCCTGCGCCGCCTTACTCGCGGCACAACACGCCGGCGTCCCCCTGAATCGCGGACTGGAAGCGCTTTCGCGTTTTGAGAACGTCAAACGGCGTCTGGAAGTGCGTGGCACGGTCAATGACATCACCGTCTACGACGATTTCGCCCATCATCCCACCGCCATCGCCACCACGCTGGCCGGGCTACGCCACCGCGTGGGTACGGCCCGCATCCTGGCGGTTCTGGAACCGCGGTCCAACACCATGAAACTCGGGGTGATGAAAAACCGGTTGCCGGAAAGCCTCGCCATTGCCGACCTTGTCTTCTGCTACGCCCACAATCTGGGATGGGACGCGGCCGAAGCGCTGGCGCCGCTTGGAGCCAACGCTTCAACCCACGAGGATTTCGATCAACTGCTTGCCGCCATCATCGCCGCTGCACGCCCGGGCGACCATGTGCTGGTGATGAGCAATGGCGGTTTCAACGGCATCCACAGCAAAATTCTTGCGGCATTGCCCGCAGCATGAGCGTATGGGGTGCCAAACCGGCTTGCCTCAGTTTTCCGGGCCCCTGCAAACACAATTGCGCCCGTTGGCCTTGGCACGGTAAAGATTGCGGTCTGCCGCTTTCATCAGTAATTGTGGCGTGCTCCCGGTTGAACTGACGGCCACACCGATCGACAAGGTGATGCTTGGCAAAGGAGCCCCCCCTGCATCGATAACCGTGCGTTCAGACATGGCTTGGCAGATGCGCTCGGCGATTTTCAGGCCTTCGTGCTCCGAAGTCCGCTGCAGGAGAACAACCACTTCGTCGCCGCCATAGCGCGTTGCGAAATCGCTAGGGCGCAGTGAGCAACGCAGGGTTTCGCCCAGGGCAATCAGCGCCAGATCCCCACCACGATGGCCGTGCGTATCGTTGTATTCCTTGAAGTGATCGATATCAATCACCAAAAGACAAAGCGTTGAGCCATCGCGCGCTTGCTGCGACAGTAGCCGGGCAAAATTCATCTCCAGCCAACGCCGGTTGTAAAGGCCGGTCAGGCAGTCAATCAGGGCCGAGCTGGTAAGCTCGTCAATCCGTTGACGATCCTGGAGGGCATGGCGGGTATTGGCGCGAAGCCACTGCGTCAGCAGGCGTAACATATTGCGGCCAATAACGTTGGCGTCATCGAGCAGGCGGAAAAACAGATCACGGTGAATCGGCAGAACAACAGATTGTTCGCGGGCGATCACATAAGCGGAAGGGCGGGTTTCGTCGATCAGCGACATTTCACCGACGGAAACACCCGCCGGGAGATCACGCACGGCAGGCGAATCTTCGGAACCAAAGTGCAAAGACAGCCCCCCCGCCAACAAGACATAGACGCAGTCGTTGTCGCGCTCCGGTGACAGCAGGAGCTCTCCCGGCGCCAAGGGGCGCGGGGAAGAATGCGCGATAACCAGATCGAGGACATCTGCCGGCGCGTCCTCAAACAACTTGGTTTTTGCCAACTGAACGGCCAACGCATGGCGCCCGCCGGCCATGTCATAACAAGCGTGGGAAGTGCGATCAAAACGGTGGTCGACACAGGACATCTTGCCAGCATCTTATCAGCACGGGAAAGAGAAACAAACCGGCCGGGCCACATGCGCCCAAGCGCTAGACCACCAGCACTGCCTTCATCTTCTGCAGGGCCTTGGCCTCGATCTGGCGAATGCGCTCAGCGGAAACCCCAAATTCCGCTGCCAGTTCATGCAAGGTCGCCGCTTCACCCTCGTTCAACCAGCGCGCTTCAATAATCCGGCGGCTGCGTGCATCCAAGCTTTCCAGCGCCGATTTCAGACCTTCGTCCTGCAGACGCGCCCTCACCTTGCCTTCGATGATCTGCGTCGGCTCATAGCGCGAATCCGCCAGGTAATCGATGGGCGCAAAAACATCGTCCGCATCATCCGCCTGCCGCTCCAACGCCAGTTCGCGCCCAGAAAGGCGGGTTTCCATTTCCACTACGTCGTCGGGCTTCACCCCAAGGCGGTGCGCCACCTCCAGCGCCTGGCCCTGCGAAAGGGTTTCAACCCCTTCGTAGCCGCTTTTCATACTCTTCAGGTTAAAAAAGAGCTTGCGCTGGGCCTTGGTCGTCGCTACCTTGACCAGCCGCCAGTTACGGACGATGAACTCGTGGATTTCGGCCTTGATCCAGTGAATGGCAAACGACACCAGCCGCACGCCGCGCTCCGGATCGAAACGCTTGACCGCCTTCATCAGGCCGATATTGCCCTCCTGAATCAGGTCGGCATGCGGCAGGCCATAACCCAGGTAACCGCGCGCGATCGATATCACCAGGCGCAAATGCGACAGCACGAGCTGGCGGGCGGCATCGACATCGCCCTCATCGTGGAAACGGCGCGCCAACCGCAGCTCTTCAGCTTCAGACAGCATCGGGAAGCGCTGCGCCGCCTGGATGTACGCATCAAGATTGCCCAAGGACAAGGGCACGGCAGGAATCAACGCTTGTGTCATCACCAAACCTCCATGAAACCATTTCTTCGACCACATTTTAGCACTCTAGTTGCAAGAGTGCTAAAACTTGCGGTGCTCCCAAGGTGGCGATTTTAGAAAACAAGGCAACGACACCAGAACAAGGTGCACACCCACAATGTTCTAGCGGGTAATCGGCGCGTTCCGCCCGGAATACTGGTCGCTCATGCGCATGGCCGCCTCATCGACCGTGGCCGAGGCGTGTTCCGAGCAGAACCGGTCAATGAAGAGCGCGACCGTGGCTTTTGAAACGTCCGTCACCTGCCGGGAACGATGCGCGTAGTTGTGGCCGCTGAGAAAACCGCGAGCCCATTGGACGTAAAGTTCACGGGTCTCGGGATCGCTGTGCTTTTTCCAGGCAGCGCAGGACATATCGTCCAGCCCCAGCAGTTTGAATGGCGCCGCCGCGAAAACCTCGGATACCGGCAGCATGGCACCGCAAAGCCAAAGGCAAACCAACAAGTATTTCGAATTGCGCATGTATGACCTCCAAGCGTATCGTAACGCGCTTCGGCTGCTTTTCCCAACACCCGCGTGCCCCCACAAATCCGCCTTGAGATTTGCTAAGATGGCGCTCTCCGAATTTCCCTGAACCCATCGCAACCCTTGAACGAAAGGAAACTGTTATGAACGTCTGGAAAGAGAAATATCAACAAAAGCTCATTTCGATCGAGGATGCGGTGCAGATGATCAAAAGCAACGACGATGTGATCGTTGCCCAAGCAGCTTCAGAACCCCAGGGGGTTATGGGCAAAATGCATCTCATCAAAGACAGGGTTGAAGAGGTCAGAGTCTTTTCCGTGCTCACCCTGAAACCTTACGATTTTTACATGAAGCCAGAAATGAAGGGGCACTTCGAATTGTGCAGCTGGTTCCACGCACCCGGCTCGCGCGAGGCCATCAAGCGGGGCACCGGCACCGTGACCTTCGTCCCCAACATGCTGCACCGCGCCGGAACTGACCGGATTTGTGCCAAGAAGCCGAATGTCTTCTTCGGCACCTGCTCACCAGTCGATTCAAAGGGATTCGTCTCTCTCTCCCTGGGCGTCACCTACGAGAAAGAGATTCTGGAGGCTGCCGATCTGGTCATCCTGGAAGTCAACGAAAACCTGCCGCGCACCTTCGGCGACACCCCAGTCCATATCAGCGATGTCGATTACTTTGTCGAGTACACCCACGAAGTTCCGACGCTTCCCTCGCCGCAGCCGTCTGAAACCGATCTGGCCATCGGCAGCCATATCGCCGAACTGGTCGACAACGGCAGCACCATCCAGCTCGGCATCGGCGGTATCCCGAACGCCGCCGCGCTGGCACTCAAGGATAAGAGAGACCTGGGCGTGCACACCGAAATGCTGGTGGATTCGATGATGGAACTCTATGAACAAGGCGTCATCACCAACAAAAAGAAGAGCCTCTACAAAGACAAATTCGTCTGTACCTTTGCGATGGGTTCAAGAAAACTGTATGACTGGCTGGATGACAATATGGCGGTGGAGTTCAAGCGCGGCGCGTGGGTCAACGACCCGGCCGTCATCCGGCAGAACTCGCGCATGGTCTCGATCAATACCTGTCTGATGGTCGATTTCACCGGCCAGGTGGCGAGCGAGTCGGTCGGAACCAGCCAGTATTCCGGCACGGGCGGCCAGACGGACACCGCCGTCGGCGCCAAGGAAGCCTACGACGGACTGGGCAAATCGATCATCGCCTGCACCTCGAGCGCCAAGGGCGAGACGGTCAGCACCATTGTTCCGACTCTGCCGGAAGGGACGGCGGTCACACTGCACCGCAGCAACACCGACCACATCGTCACCGAATACGGCATTGCCTACATGCGCGGCCGGACGATCAAAGAGCGGACACTCAACCTGATCGCCGTGGCGCACCCGAAGTTCCGCGACGAACTCAAGGCGCAAGCGCAAAAACTGGGTTATCTGTAGACCGGGGCACACAGACTGTTCAACGAAAAAGCCGGCTTCACGCCGGCTTTTTCGTTGATCACGCAGCTTTCTTCTGCAAAAAGCGTCAAATTACTTCAGCTGGCTGTTCAGCTTTTCTTCGATGCGGGCAAGCGGCATGGCACCAGGCACACGCTCGCCATCGGCAAAAAACAGGGTGGGCGTGCCCTGGATACGGTATTTTTGAGCAAACGCCATGTTTTTCGAAATCGCCGAAGCGTCACAATCCCCTTTGCCGCTCGGGGCCTTGTCCTCGATCATCCAGTCATTCCAGGCTTTGACGCGATCCTCGGCGCACCATATCGCCTTCGATTTCTTAAGAGAGTCTTCCGAAAGCATGGGAAGCAAAAAAACATAGATCGTCGCGTTATCCAGCGCCCGCAATTCCTTGTGCAGCCGCTTGCAATAGCCGCAGTTCGGATCTTCGAAAGTGGCAAAGACCCGCTTGCCCTCCCCGCGTACCTGCTTGATAGCCTGTTCCAGCGGCAAGTCGGAGAATTTGACGGCGGAAAATTTTCCCAGACGCTCCTCGGTGATGTTTTTCAGCGTTTTGGCGTCGATCAAAGGGCCAGCGACAAACACCGTCAGCTTTTCATCGGTGTAGAGGATATTGCCATCGTAATAGACCTCATAAAGTCCCAGATAGCGGGTTTTGGTCACGCTCGTGACTTTGCCGCCCAACCGGGCTTCAACGGCGCTTTTCACTTTGGCCTCGTCGGCATGCGCCGCCAGGGTACAGACCGCCAGGCCAACAGCCAGCAAAATCTTGAACATTCGGGATCTCCGCGCAGTGGAAAGAAAAATCTTGAGTGGAACGGATCGACGCCGATCCAGAGGCATCTCCAGGAAGAGTGCTGGAGCGGGTGAAGGGAATCGAACCCTCGTATGCAGCTTGGGAAGCTGCCGTTCTACCATTGAACTACACCCGCCTCACGGGCGAAGACGCCAATGCATCCGAGGCTGAATCATATCATCAACCCCGCCAATGGGGCTCAACGGGTTATGATCTCGCCGTGTTCTGCACGGACAACCCCTTTCTTGCACAGCGAACCCGCCCCTTTTGCCCAACGCCTGATTGTGTGGCAGAAACGCCATGGAAGGCACGACCTGCCCTGGCAGCAGAGTCGTGACCCCTACCGCATCTGGCTTTCTGAAATCATGTTGCAGCAGACGCAGGTTGCGACGGTGCTACCCTATTACCAGCGTTTCCTGGAACGTTATCCCGATCTGTCCACCTTGGCCGCCGCATCCCTGAACGACGTGCTGGAAGCATGGTCCGGCCTGGGCTACTACGCGCGAGGACGCAACCTGCACCAGGCCGCGCAGCAGGTGATGCAGGAATTCAGTGGGCGCTTTCCCTCCGATCCGGCAACGATCGCCGAATTGCCCGGAATCGGCCGCTCCACCGCCGCCGCCATTGCCGTCTTTGCCTTTGGCGCACGTGCCGCCATCCTTGACGGCAACGTCAAACGCATCCTCTGTCGCCACGCCGGAATCGAGGGATTTCCAGGGCTGCCAGCAATCGAGAAAAAGCTATGGGCACTGGCCGAATCACGATTGCCAAGGCAGAAAGTGGAGGCATATACCCAAGGTTTGATGGATCTCGGTTCTGGAGTCTGCATGCGGCACCGGCCCGTATGTACGGACTGCCCACTTTCTGCCGACTGCATTGCCTTTGTCGAGGGGCGGCAAAATGATTTGCCTTCGCCAAAGCCGCGCTCAAAACTGCCAGAACGCACCGCCACCTTCGTTCTAATTACCGACGGCCGCGCCGTGCTCCTGAAAAGGCGTCCGCCGAAGGGTCTTTGGGGCGGGCTGCTGGTGCCGCCGGAAGGGAACCCCGAAACCATCCTCGGCGAACTCGGTTTCGTCAGTGAGGGCGTCCATGCGCTTCCGGAACTGAAGCACCGGTTCACCCACTTCCAACTCACCCTCCGCCCGGTCGTCTGCCCGCTGACTGTTCGGCCCGCAGGCCCGGATCACGCATCTTGGCACTGGCAGGAATTGGGCACCCTGGAACAGGCCGCGCTCCCCACGCCGGTACGGCGGATTCTTCGGGGTGGTCTGGCCTCAAAAAAGTAACTTTTCCCAGCACGCCAGCAAAAGGCCTATTTTTCTTTGCGTTGCGCTGCCTCAGCCTCGCGGCGCCTGGCTTCCTCCATCTGCTCGGCCACTTTCCGCTCGTGCTTAGCCTTTTTCTTTTCCTGACGTTCGGCATCGCGCGCCCGGCGCTCGGCGCCTTCCTTCGCCCGACGCTCCTTGTCAGCCTTTTTTTGAGCACGTTTCTCCTCGGCCCGCTGTTGCCGCTCTGCCTTGTCGGCTTTGCGCCGCTCCCGGTCAGCGGCGCGTTCCGGCGCCTCCGCCAGGTGCCTTGCATCTTTTTCCGCCTGCTTTTCCTTCTTGACCTGCCGCTCCTCGGCTTGTCCTTCACTCTCGATGCGGCGCGCCTCGTTGGCGCTGGCAAGATAACGGCTGCGGGCTTCCTCCTGGCAATCGGTGACGCGGAACTTTTCAAAGCAGGCCAATTTTTCCGCCTCGTAGCGTTTTTTGGCCTCCTGCTCCATCGACTTGGCCTGATGCTTCAACGCCCGCGCCAGCTCAAGCCGGCGTTCCCAATCGGCCTCGAGTTTGGGATCGGGCGCCGATCTTTCGCCAGCGCTCACGGGAAACACCAGCGCCAGCAAAACAATTGCGGTGCTCAATCTCCGGAATATCGCAAAAAAAGTGGTGGAAGGCATCATGCCGGAGATTCTAGCCGATCTTAGCGACTATAATCCGGCCCCGATGATTTCCCTTCGCCAGCTCAGCTTTTCCCGTGCCGCCCGCCCCCTCGTCGTCGATGCCAACCTGCAGTTGCACGCAGGCTGGCGCGTTGGCCTGGTAGGCGCCAACGGCAGCGGCAAATCGAGTTTTTTCGCCCTGTTCGGCGGCGATTTGCATGCCGAAGCCGGCAGTCTCGACTGGCCGGCCTCCTGGCACATCGCCCGCGTTGCCCAGGAAACGCCGGCACTGCCCATTCCCGCAGTGGAATTTGTCCTCGACGGCGACGAAGAACTGCGCCAACTCGAGCGTGAATTGGCGACAGCCGAAGCGGCGCACGACGGCGCACGCATCGGCCTCCTGCATGCCCGCTATGGCGAAATCGGCGGCTATTCCGCCAAGGCACGCGCCGCCGAAGTGCTGCACGGTCTGGGATTTTCCGACGCCGACTTCAGCCGCCCAGTCGCGCATTTCTCCGGCGGCTGGCGCGTCCGCCTCAATCTGGCGCGCGCCCTGTTTTGCCGCGCCGACCTGCTCCTGCTCGACGAACCGACCAACCATCTCGATCTTGACGCCGTCCTCTGGCTGGAAAGCTGGCTAAAAAACAGCTCTGCCACCTTGCTGCTCATTTCGCATGACCGTGATTTCCTCGACAGCGTCGTCGATCACATCCTCGCCATCGAACAGCAAAAGCTTGCGCTCACTTCCGGCGGCTATTCGGAGTATGAACGGATTCGCGCCATGCGCCTGGCAACGCAGCAATCCGCCTTTGAGGCGCAGCAACGTGAAATCGCCCATCTGCAGCGCTTCATTGACCGCTTCAAGGCCAAGGCGACGAAAGCACGCCAGGCGCAAAGCCGGGTCAAGGCGCTCGAACGCATGGAAACGGTAGCGGCGGCGCATGTCGATTCGCCTTTTCATTTTTCCTTCCTGGCAACCGAGCGCTTGCCCGATCCCTTGCTCATCATCGAGAACGGCAGCGCAGGCTACGGTGAGCAGCCCATTCTGTCGGGCTTGAATCTGACCCTGCGGCCCGGCCAGCGCATCGGCCTGCTGGGGCGCAACGGCGCCGGAAAATCGACCCTCGTCAAGTTGCTGGCGGGCGCCCTGCCCATGCAAAGCGGCAAGCGCGAAGAAGCCAAGACGCTCAAGATCGGTTATTTTGCCCAGCACCAGCTTGAGCAACTGCGCCCGGAAGAAACACCGCTACAACACCTGCTCCGCCTTGAACCCACCACACCCGAGCAGGAACATCGCAATTATCTCGGCGGCTTCGGTTTCAGCGGCGATCTGGCAACCCGCCCAGTCGCCCCCTTCTCCGGCGGCGAGAAATCACGTCTGGCCCTGGCGCTCCTCATCCGCACCCGCCCCAACCTGCTGCTGCTCGACGAACCGACCAATCATCTCGACTTGGAGATGCGCGAGGCCCTGGCCTTCGCACTACAGGAATTCGAGGGCGGAGTCGTCCTGGTTTCGCATGACCGCCACCTCCTGCGCACGTGCACCGACGAACTGCTGCTCGTCGCCGATGGCGAAATCCGCAGCTTTGACGGCGACCTTGACGACTATTCCGCCTGGCTGTCGGCGCAACGCGCCCGCCAAAGAGAGGCTGCAAACGAAGTCACCGCCTCCAGGGCGGAGCGTAAACAGGCACGTGCCGAACAAGCCAACGCCAGGCAAGCGCTGTTGACCCGGCGGCGCGGTTTGCAAAAGGAAATTGACCGGCTCGACCAGCAACTGGCGAATTGGCACCAGGAGAAAAATGCCCTGGACGCCAATCTGGCCGACCCCACCTGCTACACGGACGAGTCCCGGCGCAAAACGCTCGAAACGATGCTGAAGCGGCAGGCGGCGCTGGCCACCGACATCGAGCGGGCCGAAGAACGCTGGCTGACGGCGCACGCCGAACTGGAAGACTCCCCCTCCCCACAGTAAGCGCTCCATTCGCGCCCGTTTTGCCTTACCATCCCTCCGTCAATTCTTGCCATGGAGCCCGAAATGGAGATTGCCCGCATCGCCGCCACGCGTCACACCTGCAAAGCCTACGATCCGGCCAAAAAGATTCCCGATGCGCAATTCGAGCAACTGAAGACTTTATTGCATCTATCCCCCTCATCCGTCAATTCGCAGCCCTGGCACTTCATCATCACATCGACCGACACCGGCAAGCAGCGCATCGCCAAGGCGACGCAACACCCGGTCTACTCCGCCAACACGCCGAAAATCCTCAACGCCTCGCACGTCATCGTCTTTTGCGCCCGGACGACGCTGGACGATACCCATCTGGCCACCCTGCTCGAACAGGAAGAGCGCCAAGGCCGGTTTCCGACACCGGAAGCCAAAACGATGCAACACAAGGGACGCAGCTTTTACGTTAGCAAGCATCGTTTCGACCTGAAGGACACGCAGCAGTGGATGGAAAAACAGCTCTACATCGCGCTCGGCGCTCTGCTGCTGGGCGCCGCCGCTCTGGGGATCGATGCCACGCCCATTGAAGGCTTTGATCCGGGCGCCCTCAACGATGAACTCGGTTTGCGGGAAAAGGGATGGACGAGCGTCGTTCTGGCAGCGCTGGGCTACCGGAGCAGCGAAGACTTTAATGCCAAGTTGCCGAAATCCCGCCTGCACACCGACACGGTGTTTTCCGAAATTTGACGGCAGCAACGCGCCATGAGCGATCCCAATGTCCGCATGCGTATCGACAAATGGCTGTGGGCAGCGCGTTTCTTCAAGACCCGCAACATGGCCTCAGACGCCATCGACGGCGGCAAGATCAAGGTCAATGGCGCGCAGGTCAAACCTGCCAAGGAAATCACTCCTGGCGACACGCAGGAGATCCACACCCACGAAAAATGGATCGTCATCGTGCGTGGTGTCCATGCCCAACGCCGGCCAGCGTCAGAGGCCAGGCAGCTTTATGAGGAAACGCCGGAAAGCAGCGAGCAGCGCAAGCGGTTGGCCGAACTGCAGCGGCTGGCGCCAACACCGGGGGCGGGTCTGAAGGGGCGGCCGACCAAACGCGATCGGCGTCAGATCAAGCGATTCGGCGAATTCTGAGGCTCAAACCTGTTTGGCCGCCGCAGATTCAGAACTGCTGAACACGCATTTGCCCGGCCTGAGGTGTTCCCCGCTCCACGCTAAACGAAAGAATGCCTATGGTTTGGCCCTCCTGAGTGGCAAGAATGAACCGCCAATCTCCTGGCCGCGGACTGGAGATCCAGGAATAGCCGCGAAAACCACGCTCTCTTCCGCCTTGACTCTGAAAGCGGTTGCGGTAAACCTGCCGCCAACGGCCATCCTCCTTGATTTCCCAGCGATGCTCCAAGTTGGCCGAGACGCCGCGCGGCGCAAATACCGCCGACACCCCGTACAGTCGTTCTCCTTCGGCAACACGGACGATAAAGGCCTGATCGCGCCAGAATTGCCAGCGTGGCGCCTGCTCCACACCCAGTGCAAAACGTCCGGCCTCCTGAACGAACTCATGCCCCACCGCCATCCCCCGCTTGACGAGCGGCACCGGCGCCACCATGCCGAGACTCCATGCCAGCAACAAGAGGGCAGGCACCCCCCAAGCCGGCCAGATGCGGCCAGGTCGCCCCGGCGCGACCCACCAGAGGCCGTGCGCCAACAGGACACCGGCTCCCGTCGATGTGTAGAACCACAGCGAATCCAGACTACCGATCAGGTGCGGTAGCGCAAAGTTGAACAACAGCGTGGCATTGAGGGCGAGCAGTGCCCAAGTCAGCGTAAAGCGGCGTCCATAACGTTCGCCGGCAAACTCGTTGGCAATCAGAAGACTGCCGAGGAAAACCGCCATCATCCAGGTACCGAGATGACCCGAACTCTTGAAATAGAGAATGAAGAGGGCCGAAAAAATCCCGCCAAAGAAGAACTGGATGAGCAAATAGGGCGCATGCCAGCCGGCCACTGCAACGTACCCGCGCCAGTTGAGCGCTTCGGACGGCGCCATGCTTCGGCGCGAAGCCCGATGCGCCAGCCAGAGGGCAAGCAAGGCGGCGCACAGCAAGTACCCTCCCAAGCGCCAGAGATCAAGGCTCCTGACCCGCTGGCCTATGGTGAGCGCGTCCCAGATGAACCCGCCAAGGAAAGCCGCCACCGGATAGAAGCGTTGCAGAATAACCACCGTTTGAACCGCCCCCGAAAGTCGTGTACCTCTTCTGTCCGCACCACAGTCCTGGTGCGCACCCAAAATCAGCCGATCCGGCCCAAAATTTTGATTTTATACATACGTCAGCTCCGCCGGAGCTACATTTCTAGAGGAGCGCACAAGCACGGCCAAGAGCATCCCCGTGCCAGAAGCACAATAAAGCGAGGGGCAGCGCCAGGCTGCCCCTCGTTCAATCCGGAGAAAGTGATCTATTTCTTCTTGGCGGCCGGTTTTTTTGCAGCAGGCTTGGCTGCCGGTTTCTTGGCAGGAGCGGTCGGTTTCTTCGCTGCGGCCGGTTTCTTCGCTGCGGCCGGTTTTTTTGCAGCAGGCTTGGCAGCTTTTTTGGCCAATTTCTTCTTGCCAGCAACAACGTCCTTGAAGCCAGCGCCGGCAGTGAATTTGGGCACAGTCGTGGCGGCAATCTTGAGCGCCTTTCCGGTTTGCGGATTGCGCCCCTGACGCGCCGCACGCTTAGCGCTCTTGAAGGTCCCAAAACCCACCAGTGCCACGCTGTCACCCTTGGCAACGGCTTCGACAATGGTTTCGACCAAAGCATCGAGCGCCTTGCCAGCAACCGCTTTGCTGATTTCGGCCTTGTTTGCCAGCACTTCAATCAGTTCCGATTTGTTCATCTGCTGCATCCTCCTTTGGGTTGGAAAATGTCAATGTAGCGCAAAAATGACCAGTTTCTCTTGCCTTTCCATCAAATCAGCGTGTTCATTTGCCTGCACGCAACACAAACCGCCACAAGGAAAAGCGCGTGACTTAAAGAGTAAAGCAGAGCGAAAGCCCCGCGTGGCGTGGCGCTACACCAAAAAAGAAAATGCCAACCGAGAGAGGTTGGCATTGAGATACTGGTGGTGGAGTTTAACAGAAAACCAAACCCACATATCAGCAGTCTCTCAGCCCCGGTCGGAAGCCTTGAGACCCTCGCGCGATTCCGGGGAAGAATTTCGCGCAACCGCACATGCCCATGATTGTAAGTTCAGAGAGGCCGATTGGCACTCGCAGTTGCCGCAACTGCCAGGGAATCTGTGGGCTGCAACTTGGCTTTCCTCTCGTTTGTCGCCGTAATGCCCGGCACGAACGACGAAAGGAAATGCCATGCAAACCGAACCCGCCTTCACCGAAACGGAGCTCGCACGTCGGTGGAACGTCAGCATCAAGACCCTGCAACGCTGGCGCAGCGAAGAACGCGGCCCGCCGTACATCAAGCTCTCAAAGGCCATCCGC
>JAKJFA010000005.1:0-6352 GCA_022705135.1 Pseudomonadota bacterium
GCCGAGGCCCGCCGGTACTGCGGTGTTTCTTCCAGCAGCTGGTCGAGCAGGCGGCGGTAATGGGCGGTGATGTTCTTGAGGTAGCCCATGTCCTTCAGTCGCCCCTCGATCTTGAAGGAACTGATGCCAGCGTCGGCCAGTTCCCGCAGGTTGGCGCTCTGGTCGTTATCCTTGAGCGACAGCAGGTGCTGGTCGCGGGCGATGACCTGGCCTTCTCCGTCGCTCAGGGTGTAAGGCAGGCGGCAGAGTTGGGCGCATTCGCCGCGATTGGCGCTACGGCCGGTCAGGGCATGGCTGAGATAACACTGGCCGCTGTAGCTGACGCAAAGTGCCCCGTGGATGAAGAATTCGAGCCTTGCCGTGGTCTGAGCGGCTATGGCGCGAATTTCCTCCAGCGACAGTTCGCGCGCCAGAACGATTTGCGAAAAGCCAACTGCTTCGAGAAATCGAACTTTTTCCGGGCTACGGTTGTCTGTCTGGGTACTGGCATGCAGCGCGATAGGGGGCAGATCGAGTTCGAGCAGCCCCATGTCCTGAAGGATGAGGGCGTCGACACCGGCTTCAAACACCTGCCAAGCCAATTGTCGTGCCGCTTCGAGTTCGTCGTCCCGGAGCAGGGTATTGAGGGCGACGTATACATGGGCGTTGAATCGATGAGCGTATTCGGCCAATTGGGCGATATCGGAAATCGAATTGCCGACCGCTTGGCGGGCGCCAAAGCGCGGGCCGCCGATATAAACGGCGTCAGCGCCGTGTTTGATGGCTTCAATGCCTGTGGCAAGGTCGCGGGCAGGGGAGAGCAGTTCGAGGGGTTTGCGGGCGCAGGGCATGGGCCAAGGATAACGCCTGAATGGGCTTGTTGCCAGATTGTGAACGAAACAGCAGGACTGCTATACTCACCGGGTCTCGATTAACATCATGTCATCGAAAGGGAGCAAAACATGAACGCTTTGGTCAATCTTGCAGGAAAGAAGGGGCTGATTATCGGTATGGCCAACAAGGACAGCATCGCCTACGGTGTGGCCCGCCAATGCAAGGCCGCCGGTGCCGAGATTGCCGCGACCTATCTGAATGCCAAGGCTGAGCCGCATGTCCGGCCGCTGGCGGAAGAAGTTGGGGCCGAGATTTTCCTTCCTTGCGATGTGCTGCAGCCGGGGCAACTGGAAGCGGTGTTCGAAGCTGTCGACAAGAAGTGGGGCAAGCTCGATTTCCTCATTCACTCCATTGCCTTCGCGCCTCTCCAGGATCTGCATGGCCGTGTCGTTGATTGTTCGCTGGATGGCTTCAAGATGGCGATGGATGTCTCCTGCCATTCCTTCATCCGCATGGCCAAGTATTCCGAGCCGCTGATGAAGAACGGCGGCTGCCTGATCAACATGAGCTATTACGGCGCCGAGAAGGTCATTCCGAATTACAAGATGATGGGGCCGGTCAAGGCGGCGCTGGAAAGCGCCACCCGTTACATCGCCCTCGAACTGGCCGAAAAGCGTATCCGTGCCCTGGTTGTCTCGCCCGGTCCGCTGCGCACGCGCGCCGCCAGCGGCATCCAGGGTTTTGACGCGCTGGTCGAAGCCGCCGAGACAAGGGTGCCGCATTACGACGAACTCAATATCGATGACGTCGGTTCTGTCGTGGCTTTTCTGGTCAGCGATGCGGCGCGATCGCTCAATGGCCATACCTATTACGTCGATCACGGTCTTAGCCTGATCGGTATTTGATATCAGCTTTTGGGGTGAATGTATGGGCGAACGAGCAGAGGATTTAACGTGCCAGATTGGTTTGACCATCGACCAAATCCGCATCGGCGATAGCGCCGTTTTTGGCAAAACGCTGACGGAGGCGGACGTGTATCAGTTCGCCGGCATTCTGGGTAATTTCAATCCGCTCTACGTCAACAAGGAGTTCGCGGCGCAAACCCCGCTGAAGGAGCGGGTTGTGCCGACGATGCTGGTGGCCAGCCTGGTTTCGAAAGTCCTGGGAACCCAGCTGCCCGGTAATGGAACCGTGCATATCGCGCAAAACGTCGAATTTCTTATGCCGGTCTTTATTGGCGAAACGATTGAGGCCAAGGTTGAAGCCACCAGAATCGATGGCAAGTTGGGCCGTGTCTGGTTCGACATTCTGTGCACCAACCGCAAGGGGGAAGTAGTGGCGCGGGGCGAAACGGTCGTCATGCCACCTTGTCCGTGTGGCGATGCCTGTTGCGGAGGGAAAAAATGAAAGCGCGGATCGGCAAGACCGTAGATCAGCTCAAGGTGGGGGACAAGGCCTACTTTGCCAAAACCCTGACCGAGTCGGACATGATGCTGTTTGCCGGCATTACCGGCGACCTCAATCAACTGCCGATTAACGAGGAATTCGCCAAACGCACGCACTTCGGCAAACGTATCGCCCACGGCATGCTGACCGCCGGCTTTATCTCCACCATTCTGGGGATGAAGCTGCCGGGTTTCGGTACTGCGATCAACAGGATGAACGTCCGTTTTACCGCGCCGGTTTTTCTGGGTGACACGATCGAAATTTGCGTCGAGTTGACAGAAATTCATGCGGCGCAAAACCGGGCTGAATTCAAAGCCTCGGTGATGAACCAGCATGGCCAGACGGTCCTGGAGGGCTCAGGCGAAGTCAGTCCGCCTGTGGCGCCACCGGTCGAGGAATAAGGAACCCACGATGCCTTTTCAAAATATACTCGGCAAAAGCATCGACGAACTAAGTGTCGGCGAGCGCGCCTATTTTGCCAAGACCATCAGCGAAACCGACATCTGCCAGTTTGCCTCGGTGACCTGCGATTTCAATCCGGCCCATGTCAATGAAGCCTACGCCAGCAATACCTTTTTCAAACAACGCATCGCGCACGGTATGCTGACCGTGAGTCTGGTGTCGAACGTACTGGGAACGCAGTTGCCCGGCCCCGGCACCATTTTCGTCTCGGAGTCGGTGCAATTCCTGGCGCCGGTGTTCATTCAGGACACCATTGAGGTCGTGGTCGAGGTGGTGGAACTGGATCGCGAAAAGAACCGCATGAAATTCAAGGCCTGGGGCGTCAATCAGAACGAGGTCAAGGTGCTGACGGCGGAGGGGGTGGTGATGCCGCCCAAGAAGAGGCGTCCGTAATTTGGCATAATGCTGGCTTTCCCTACATAGAAAGTCCAGCATGATTCTGGTCACAGGTGGCGCTGGGTTTATCGGCGCCAATTTCATTCTCGACTGGCTGGCGGCTTGCGATGAGCCGGTCATCAATCTCGACAAGCTAACCTACGCCGGCAACCCGGAAAATCTGGCCTCGCTGCAAGGTGATGCGCGTTATCGCCTGGTGCAGGGTGATATCGGCGATTCTGCTTTGGTCGAAAAATTGCTGGCTGAGCATCAACCACGGGCGATCCTTAATTTTGCTGCCGAGTCGCACGTCGACCGCTCCATTCACGGGCCGGAAGATTTTATCCAGACCAATATCGTCGGCACTTTTCACTTGCTGGAAACGGTACGTGCCTACTGGAATGGGCTTGAGGAGGAAGCGAAGGTTGCATTTCGTTTCCTGCATGTCTCTACCGACGAGGTTTACGGTTCGCTGGCGCCGAATGATCCGCCCTTTGCCGAGAGCAATCGCTACGAGCCGAATAGCCCGTATTCGGCTTCCAAAGCGTCGTCCGACTATCTGGTGCGTGCCTATCACCACACCTACGGTTTGCCGGTGCTGACGACCAATTGTTCCAATAATTACGGCCCGTATCAATTCCCAGAAAAGCTGATTCCGCTCATCATCCACAACGCTCTGGCGGAAAAGCCGCTGCCGATTTATGGCGACGGTCAGCAGGTGCGCGACTGGCTCTATGTCGGCGACCATTGCAGCGCTATCCGCACGGTTCTGAAAGGTGGCCGCCTGGGCGAAACCTATAACATCGGCGGCTGGAACGAAAAACCCAATCTGGAAGTGGTGCATACGCTGTGCGCCATGCTCGATCGCCTGCAGCCGCGCGCCAGTGGCGCTCCGTATGCTGAATTGATTACGTATGTCAAGGACAGACCCGGCCATGACCGGCGCTATGCCATCGATGCCGGCAAGATTGCGCGGGAACTGGGCTGGAAACCGGCGGAAACCTTCGAAACTGGTATGGAGAAAACGGTGCGCTGGTATCTCGCAAATACCGAATGGGTAGCGCATGTCACCAGCGGCAGCTACCGCCAGTGGCTGGACCGCAACTACAGCGCACGATGAAGCGCATTCTACTTACTGGCTGCGACGGCCAAGTTGGCTTCGAACTGCAGCAAACGCTGGCGCCGCTGGGCGAAGTCGTTGCCGTCGATCAGGCGGAATGCGACCTGACAGACGCAGAGGCGACTCGCAAACTGGTGCGCGAGGTGCAACCGCACATCATTGTCAATCCCGCCGCTTATACCGCAGTCGACAAGGCCGAGAGCGAGCCGGAATTGGCCATGGCGGTCAATGCTTGGGCACCCGGCATTCTGGGCGAGGAAGCGGCACGGCTGGATGCCTGGGTCGTGCATTACTCGACCGATTATGTCTTCGATGGCAGCAAGGAGACGCCTTACGATGAAAACGATGCGCCCAATCCGCAAAGCGTTTATGGCCGCAGCAAACTGGCCGGAGAGCATGCTTTGCTGGCCAGCGGGGCGCAATGCCTCATTTTGCGCACCAGTTGGGTGGTTGGCGCCCACGGCGGCAATTTTGCCAAGACTATTTTGCGGCTGGCGGCGGAACGGGACAGCCTGAATGTGGTGGCTGATCAATTCGGCGCGCCGACTTCGGCTCCTTTGCTGGCTGAAATCACCGCAAAGCTCATCCGCAAAGCGGAAACGCGGGGCAGGGCCGACTTTCCTTTCGGACTCTATCATCTCGCCCCGGCGGGTGAAACCACTTGGCACCAGTACGCCGTCTATGTCGTCGAAAAAGCCTTGGCGGCTGGCAAGACGCTGAAGTTAAGACCGGAAAGGATTCGCGCCATCGCTACCGCCGACTATCCGCTTCCGGCCAAGCGGCCTGCCAATTCCCGCCTGAATACGGCTAAACTTCGCCAGGCTTTTCAATGTGATCTGCCGGACTGGAAAACCGGCCTGGATCCGGTCCTTGCCCAAATACTCAGCACATAACGAGGCTCTCCATGACTCAGCGCAAAGGCATCATTCTCGCCGGTGGCGCCGGTACCCGCCTGCATCCGGCGACTCTGGCAGTTTCCAAACAGTTGCTGCCCATTTACGACAAGCCGATGATTTACTACCCGCTCACCACGCTCATGCTGGCCGGAATCCGGGAAGTCCTCGTTATTTCGACGCCGCAGGATACGCCGCGCTTCGAGTCGCTGCTCGGTGACGGCAGCCGCTGGGGAATGCGGTTTTCCTATGTTGTGCAGCCTTCGCCCGACGGTCTGGCGCAGGCGTTCATCCTCGGCGCGGATTTTGTCGGCGATGCGCCTTCCGCTCTGGTGCTGGGCGACAACATTTTCTACGGTAGCGAACTGATCCACCGACTCAAGGTTGCCGATACCCGGACAGAAGGCGCCACAGTCTTTGCCTATCCGGTCAACGATCCGGAGCGTTACGGCGTAGTCGCGTTCGATGCCGCCAAGAAAGCCGTCTCGATCGAAGAAAAACCACAACAACCGAAGTCTCGCTACGCCGTCACCGGGCTCTATTTTTACGATCGGCAGGTCGTCGAGATCGCCCGTTCGATCAAGCCTTCAGCGCGCGGCGAACTGGAAATCACCGACGTCAATCGCGTCTATCTCGAAGCCCAGCAGCTCAATGTCGAAATCATCGGGCGCGGCTATGCCTGGCTCGATACCGGCACGCACGAAACCCTGCTCGAAGCCAGCCAGTTCATCGCCACCATCGAGCACCGGCAGGGGCTAAAAATTGCCTGCCCGGAAGAAATTGCCTGGCGCCAGAGCTGGATCGGCAACGAAACTTTGGAAAAACTGGCGCAACCGATGGCGAAAAACGCCTATGGCCAGTACCTTCTGCGCCTTCTGAAGGAAGATCGATGAAAGCGACGCCGCTGGCCATTCCTGATGTGGTCTTGCTCGAACCGCAGGTCTTTGGCGATGCGCGCGGCTTTTTCTTCGAGAGCTTCAATGTCGAGCAATTTGCGGCCGCCACCGGTTTGCGGCCGAATTTCGTGCAGGACAATCACTCGCTGTCGGCGCATCACGTGTTGCGCGGCCTGCATTACCAGTCGCCCCCCAAGGCGCAGGGCAAGCTGGTGCGCGTGGTGCGCGGGTCGGTGTTCGACGTCGCCGTTGACCTGCGCAAGGCCTCACCGACTTTCGGCAAGTGGGTGGGCGTGGAACTCAGCGAAGAGAACAGCCGCCAGTTGTGGATTCCGCCCGGCTTTGCC
>JAKJFA010000005.1:6362-51228 GCA_022705135.1 Pseudomonadota bacterium
GGCAGCCGCCTTTCGGCCGAAAACAAGTATCAGCTCTGGATTCCGGCGGGGTTCGCACATGGCTTTCTGGTGCTTTCCGAATCGGCCGAATTTCTCTACAAGACGACGGATTTCTACTCGCCGCAGCATGAGCGCTGCATTGCCTGGAACGACCCGGAAATCGGCATTGAATGGCCACTGATCGGGGCGCCGGTGCTGGCCGCCAAGGACCAAGCCGGACTGCCCTTGTCCGAAGCAGATTTACCCTGAACCCTGTTGAGCCAAGCCGCAATTTGGGGAAAAAGCCGGGTCAAACCGTCAGGATTTCGAGCAACTCCTGCTCAAGCCGGATGCGCCGGGCGCTATCGGCAAGGTCGCCGCCACTGATGAGGAAGACGTCCTCAGCGCGCTCACCAAGAGTGGCAATTTTTGCGGTTTCCAGGTTGACGTGGTGACGGGACAAAAGACTGGCGATCTGGAAGAGGAGGCCGGGCCGGTCGGCGGCCACCAGGGACAGGACATAATGCGTCCCCTTTTCGTCCGGACTGATCTCGACTCTGGGCTTGATCGGAAAATATTTGACTTGACGGGAGATTCTGCCGGGTGAGGGTGCCTCGGGTAATTCCTGTCTGAGCAGACGTTCGGTCAGTTCATACTCGATGTAGGAAATCATGTCGCGGTCGCTCTCCCGTTCTGACATGTCAAACAGGATGAAACTGTCGAGCGCATAACCGTGCTGCGTAGTGTGCACCTTGGCATCGACGATGCTGTAGCCCGTGCGGCTGAAAAAGCCGACGATGCGGGCGAAGAGATCGGGTTGGTCGCGGGTATAGACCATGACCTGCAAGCCGATTTCTTGGTGGGCGATGCGCGCCTTGACCACGGGCTGGTCATTATGGGCGCGGTAATGCAGGGCACGGACGTGCCAGGCAATTTCCTCGGGCGAGTGGCGCAGAAAATAGGTCGTGTCGAGATGCTTCCAGAGCTGCTCATGCACCGTTCCCGACAGGGCGTGAAATTTGAGGAGGCGCAGCGCTTCGGCCTGGTGTTCAGCGACGATGCCATGATGCCCTGCCAATTCGCCCTTTTTGAGATATTCCAGGGTGCACTCGAACAGATCGGAAAGTAGTTTGCCTTTCCATTGATTCCAGACCTTGGGGCTGGTGCCGCGGATATCGGCAACGGTCAGAAGGTAGAGCGCGGTCAGGCGGCGTTCGTCGGCCATGTGCACCGCGAAGCGCGAAATGACCCGCGGGTCTGAAATATCCTCCTTTTGGGCCGTATGGGAGAGCCGCAGGTGGTTGGCCACCAGCCAGACGACCAATTCGGTGTCCTCGTCACTTAGTTTGTGCATCACACAAAACGCACGGGCATCCTGCATGCCCAGTTGCGAATGATCGCCACCGCGTCCCTTGGCAATATCGTGGAAAAAGGCGGCGATGTAGAGCAGCCAATAGCGCTCGAAATCAGTGCTGAGTTGCGAACAGAGCGGAAATTCGTGGGTGAACTCGCTCATGGTGAAGCGCCGTAAATTGCGGATGACCTGCAGGGTATGCTGATCGACGGTATAGGCGTGGAACAGGTCGTGCTGCATCTGGCCGGTGACTTTGCTGAAGGCCGGCAGATAGGCGCCCAGCAGGTCGAGCTGATGCATGCGCCGCAGTTCATGCACAATGCCGCGCGGGGCTTTGAGGATATCCAGAAACAACGAACGCGCTTCCCGGCTTTGGCGAAATTCCTCGGTGATCAAGTGGCGTGCCCGCCAGAGGGCCCGTAGTGTAGGGGCCGTCATGCCGGTCAAGTCGGCATGTTCCTGCATGGTGCGAAAGGCCTGGAAAATCGCGGCCGGATTTTTCTCAAACAAACCAGGGTCGCGCATATCGAGCAGGCCGTCGATATTTTGAAAATCCCCATCGATGATTTCGGGCTTCTGTCCTGGTGTGGGAGAAAGCGCGGCGCCGACGTTCTGCAACAGAATGGTGTTGAGCAGGGTAACCGCCCTGGCCGTCCGGAAGTATTTCTGCATCAATTGCTCGGAGGCGCGCCGGCCCTCTTGGTCGGCGTAAGAAAACTGCTCGGCCAACGCCTTCTGGTAATCAAAAAGCAGCCGGTCTTCCCGTCGGCCGGCGGCGAAGTGCAGACGGATGCGCACATGGTTGAGGAAGGTCTCGCAGGTTTCGAAATCACGTGCTTCGTCCGCGGTCAACAGGCCATGGCGGACGAGGTCACTGCGTGAGTTTCCATATCCGGCGGCGTGCGTCACCCAGAAAATGACCTGGATGTCGCGCAGCCCGCCGGGGCTTTCCTTGCAATTCGGCTCCAGGCTGTAGGGTGTGTCATTGAAGCGCTGATAGCGTTCTTGCTGTTCCAGGACCTTGGCCTGAAAAAAAGCGAGCGGGTTGAAATTCAACTCCATGCGGCCAAGAAACCGGCAGTAAAGGAGTTCGCTGCCACACAGCAAGCGCGCTTCCAGCAGCGAGGTTTGGACGGTAATGTCGCTTTCGGCTTCCTCCAGGCATTCGTCGATCGTCCGCACGCTGTGCCCAACCTCCAGACCAACATCCCAGAAATGGTGAACCAGGCGTTCCAATGCCGATTTCAGCCCGGGATCTGGGACGTCTGGCAACAGGATCAGCACGTCAATATCCGAGGCCGGGAACAGTTCCCCGCGCCCGTAACCGCCCACCGCCACCAGCGTCAGTTCCTCCGGCAACTCCAGGTCGTGCCATAGGGTCACGAGCAGGGAATCGACCGCCGCGCAGCGCCCGCGCAGCAATTTGCGCGCATCGCCATGGCAGAGATAGTCCTCGCGCATGGCGGCTGCCTGCGCTTCCAGGTTGGCCCGCAGTTTGCGCGGAGATTCCATTTATCCGAGGTGAACGAATGAGGGGGGAGGGCGGCAACCAGCGGAAAGCGTCAGGACTTCGTAACCCGTTTCCGTTACCAGGATGGTATGTTCCCATTGTGCCGAAAGGCTGTGGTCCTTGGTGACGACCGTCCAGCCATCCGGCAGCTGGCGCACGGCCGCCTTGCCGGCGTTGATCATCGGCTCGATGGTAAAAATCATTCCGGGCTGCAGCTTGGGACCTGTGCCGGCCTGGCCGTAGTGCAACACCTGCGGGTCTTCGTGGAATTTGTGGCCAATGCCGTGGCCGCAAAATTCGCGCACGACCGAATAGCCATTCTTCTCGGCATATCGCTGGATGGCCGCGCCAATATCGCCGAGATGGGCCCCCGGCCGAACGGTGTTGATCCCCAGCCACATGCACTCAAAAGTGATTTCGCACAAACGCCTTGCCTGAATCGAGGGGTCGCCGATCAGAAACATGCGACTGGTGTCTCCGTGCCAACCCTCCTTGATGGTCGTAACGTCGATATTGACGATATCACCATTTTTCAGCACACGCGCCCCTGGCGTGCCGTGACAGACCTGATGGTTGATCGAGGTACAGATCGACTTCGGATAAGGCTTGTAGCCCGAAGGACAATAATTCAGCGGCGCCGGAATACAGCCCTGTTCATTGACCATGTAGTCATGGCACAAACGGTCAAGCTCTCCGGTGGAAACGCCCGCCTTGACATGCGGGGCAATAAAATCCAGAACCTCCGATGCCAGGCGGCCGGCGACCCGCATTTTTTCGATGTCTTCCTGCGTCTTGATGACAATTCCCATGATCGCTTCAATCAGGCCAAAGATTGGCAGGATAAATGAGGCAGTGCCCTTTCGCAAAGCGCTTGCCGTTCCGGCAAGGCCGCACTTCGGGTAGAATCCGCACCTCAACCCATTCTTGGAACACGTTATGGCCTTGATTGTTCAAAAATATGGCGGCACCTCCGTGGCCAATCCTGAACGCATCAAGAACGTTGCCCGCCGCGTTGCCCGCTTCCGCGTCCAAGGACACCAGGTCGTGGTGGTGCTTTCCGCCATGAGCGGTGAAACCAACCGCCTGATTGCCCTGTGCAAGGAAGTACAGGCCACTCCCGATCCGCGCGAAATGGATGTCGTGATCTCGACGGGCGAGCAGGTCACCATCGGCCTGCTGTGCATGGCACTCAAGGACATCGGCATCGAGGCGCGCAGCTATACCGGCGCCCAGGTCAAGATTCTGACCGACAGCACGTTTACCAAGGCACGTATTCTCTCGATTGACGAGCAGAACATGCGCCGCGATCTGGAAGCAGGCCGTATTTTGGTCGTAGCCGGATTTCAGGGTGTGGATGAGGCGGGGAACATCACCACGCTGGGACGTGGCGGTTCCGATACCACCGGCGTGGCCCTGGCTGCGGCGCTCAAGGCCGACGAGTGCCAGATTTACACCGATGTCGATGGCGTCTACACCACCGATCCGCGTGTCGTCCCGGAAGCCAGAAAACTCGATACCATCACTTTCGAGGAAATGCTCGAAATGGCGAGCCTGGGCTCCAAAGTCTTGCAGATCCGCTCGGTCGAATTTGCCGGAAAATACAAGGTCAAACTGCGCGTTCTTTCCAGCTTCGAGGAAGAAGGCGAGGGCACATTGATTACTGTTGAGGAAGAACAGAATATGGAACAACCGATCATCTCCGGGATTGCCTTTAACCGCGACGAAGCCAAACTCACTGTTCTGGGCGTCCCGGACAAGCCGGGCATTGCCTACCAGATTCTTGGTGCTGTCGCCGAAGCCAATATCGACGTCGACATGATCATTCAGAACGTCGGCCAGGATGGTTCCACGGATTTTTCCTTCACCGTCAATCGCGGCGATTTCGCCAAGGCGCAGAAGATCCTCGAAGACATGCTGTCGCAAGTGGGCGCACGCCGGGTCATTGGCGATAACAAGATCTGCAAGGTGTCCTGTGTCGGTGTCGGCATGCGTTCGCATCCCGGTGTGGCCAGCAAGATGTTCAAGGCGCTGGCTGACGAAGGCATCAATATCCAGATGATTTCAACTTCCGAAATCAAGATCTCGGTGGTGATCGACGAAAAATACCTGGAACTGGCGGTGCGCGTTTTGCACAAGGCCTTCGAACTCGACCAGGCCCCGGCATGATTTGACCCACCGGCGATTAACGGATACCATCGCCGCCTTCCTGGATGGAGACGTGGCCGAGAGGTCGAAGGCACTCCCCTGCTAAGGGAGCATGCGGGCAAAACCTGCATCAAGGGTTCGAATCCCTTCGTCTCCGCCAACACCGAGAAAACCCGCGTAGTTAAAGGCTTCGTGGGTTTTTTATTGCCGGTTCTCCTTGTTGCCTGAAAAAACACACGCAGAGTATGTGGCTCAGTAAATGGGGATTGCGGAAGGGCGGCCATGTCGATTCTTGTTTGCGCTTCCCCGTCCTCTGGTAAATTATCCCCTGTGGCGCAGGGTCGCCAGCAAAACAAGGAGCGCCGCGCAGGCAGATTCTGGCGGTAAAAAGCCAATAGCCCGGACCGGACAGAAATAATCCTGGCGGGCATGTCTTATCACTGGATGCTGATGGTGCGCCATCTCTACTCGCTCATTCTTTACGCTTTCTTACCGCTCATCCGCTTACGGTTGTGGTGGAGGGGACGCCGTCAGCCCGCCTACCGCGAACATGTGAACGAACGTGCCGGTGTCTACTCGGTCGCCGGCAAGCGGCCGCTGCTCTGGATTCATGCCGTGTCTGTGAATGAGACCCGCGCTTCCGAACGGTTGCTGCGTGCCTTGCGGGAGCGTTTGCCGGATCACGAGGTGCTGTTGACCAGCATGACCCCGGCCGGCCGCGAAGCCGGGGCAGAGGTTTTTGGTGATTCCGTTCTACAGGCTTACCTGCCTTACGACACCCCTGCTGCAGTCAATCGTTTTCTCGATCACTTTCAGCCCAGGCTCGGCGTCCTGATGGAAACCGACATCTGGCCGAATCTGCTGACCATCTGCGCACAGCGCCACATACCGGTCGTTCTGGCCAATGCCCGTCTTTCGGAAAAATCGGCCAAGGGTTACCGGCGTCTTCATTCTCTTTTCCGTCCCGCCTTTGCCTCCCTGGCCGGAGCGGCGGCGCAGACCGAGGCCAATGCGAAGCGCCTGAAGCAGCTCGGCGCCGATCCAGTAGCCGTCTGCGGAAACCCGGACTACGATTTTCCGGTGCCGGTGGAGATGATCAAGCAAGGCAACGAGTGGCGCAAAGCGATCGGCGGACGCTCCATCCTGATGGCTGCAAGCACGCAAGAGGGCGAGGAGATGCAGGTGCTGGCCGCCTGGAACAGCCTTGCCGATCCGGATGTTTTGCTGCTGATCGTTCCGCAGCCCTCTCAGCGTCTTGACGAGATCGCAGCCCTTCTTGAACGGCGCCAGATTCCCTTCATCCGGCGCATTCATGGGTTGCCGAGAAAGTCCACCCGGGTCTGGCTCGGCAATCGGCCGGAGGAGATGGTTGCGTATTACACCCTCGCCGATATTGTCTTCCTTGGGGGCAGTCTGGTGGTGCGCGGCGGGCGCAATCTGATCGAGGCGGCGGCCACTGGCTGCCCGGTGCTGGTTGGGCCCCACACCTTCAATTTCGCCCAGGTAACCGAGGACGCCATCGCCTGCGGCGCCGCCAGACGGGTGGCCAACCCAGTCCAGCTTGCCAAGGCCGTCAATGACTTGCTTGCCGATCAGGAAAAATGCGAGGAGATGGGAACGACTGCGTTGTTGTTTGCCGCCGCCCATCGTGGCGCGACAAAACGCACCCTGGAGTTCATCCTGAAATGTTCCGGCCTTTCGCCAGAATCCTGAATTGCAGCAAAGACAGATTGACGGCGGCATCCCGCTGGAAGGATACTTCGCACCTGCAAAATTTTCACGGAAGAAAACACCATGAAACGTTCAATCTCCTTCATTGCTTTGCTTGCTGCCCTTTTTGCTCTTGCCGCTTGCGGTAAAGTTGCGGAGAAGGCGACCGAAAAACTGGCTGAGAAAGCGCTCGAATCACAATCCAAGGATGGTGCCCAGGCCAGCGTGAATCTCTCCGAAGGTACCGCCAAAGTGACAGTGACCGATGCCTCGGGCAAGGCATCGACCGTTGAACTGGGCAGCGCCCAGGTCAGCGAGGCTGATCTTGGCGTGCCTTTCTATCCGGGAACCAAGCCGCCCGAGGGCGGGGTTTCCAAAGTAACCACACCGCAGGGTACGGCCATGACCGTCAGTCTGCACAGCAGCGATACTGCCGACAAGGTCACTGCGTTCTACCGGGAAAAGCTCAAGTCGCAGTCGCAGGACAAACAGTTCATGGACATGAATATGGGCAGTGGGCAGACGACCCTGATGCTGGCGGACGACAAGACCAATGACTCAATTCAGGTTCACGTCAAGGCTTCCGGTTCGGGCAGCGACATCAATATCGTCGCCACCCGTGGCACAAAGTAGAAGAAGATCCTGCTTTTTGCTCGAGCCTCCGGCTGAAGAACCCCGTGGGGGTTCTTCAGCAACCCGTCCCCGAACGATCAGAGGAACCTCCTCGCCCTATCGACAGAAGCGGTCAAGGAGAAAGAAGGAGGTGGCGCCGATAGCCAGCGCAGCCATGCCCCAGCCCGCAGCCCATTTTAAGGCCTGCCTCGCACCATAGTCGAAACGGCGCCTCTTGTTGTCGATAAAAAGAATGAATTCGCCCAGCGAAGCCAGGGCAAAGAGGGCGAAAAAAAAGCCGCTGGCAAAGACAAATGCAATCGACTTCTCGCCTGGCTCGCGGCAGATGACCGAACCTGGATGCAGCGAGCGCAACAGGTTGTCGGAACGCAAGGCCAGACGAAAGACAAAAAAGATGATGAGGCCAAAGGCCGTCAACATGCCGATGACGACCCAGGTCTCGGGCTGACGAAGTTGAAACAGCAAGCGCCTAAAATCCTGGCGAATCCAGCCGAAATTGCGTTCAAACCAGGATTGCTTCTTCATCATTGAATTTCCGTTTGGAATCCCCGTTCCCGGAAGGCTCTTCGTGCAGGCGATTATGGCACGGCGCTCTGGCCTTGTCTGTACACCAAAAACGAAAGGCAGCCTCGGCTGCCTTTGCTATTGGGGTCATTTCCAACAAGTTTACTTGACGCGGTTGCGGTACTCGTCGGTGCGCGTATCGATTTCGATCTTGTCACCGATTTCAACGAAGGCCGGAACCTGTAACTCATAGCCGGAAGGCTTGATGCGGGCAGGCTTCATCACCTTGCCGGACGTGTCGCCCTTGACGGCAGGTTCGGTGTATTCAACCTCGCGCACGACGGAGTTCGGCATTTCAACCGAAATCGCCTTACCGTCATAGAACACGACTTCGACCTGCATGCCGTCATCCAGATACTTGAGGGCATCGGTCATGTTCTCGGCTTCAATCTCGTACTGGTGATATTCGTCGTCCATGAAGACGTACATCGGATCGGCGAAATAGGAGTAGCTGCACTCCTTGCGTTCAAGCACGACGACCTCGAATTTGTCGTCGGCGCGATAGACGGATTCAGAAGGCGCCCCGGTCAGGAGATTCTTCAACTTCATCTTGACGACAGCGGCATTGCGGCCGGACTTGTTGTATTCGGCCTTCTGTACGACCAACGGATCATTGCCGACCATAATCACGTTGCCAGTGCGGATTTCCTGTGCGGTTTTCATCTGGGTTCCCTGAAACTTCTTAAAAAATAAAACGTTAAATTATAACTTGCCCAAACAGAAATTGACGAGATTATTGACAAGCCGGTACTCCGAAAGATGTTCTGCCCAACGCTGGTTATGCGCTTTCAACTCAGGGAAAATAGCCAAAAACTCCGGCCAGAGGCGCGCAACCTGCGGAGAAATCCGGTTCCAGGCCTGAAAAAAATCGCCGACGGTCTTGCCGGCTGGTGCGGGCAAGCCTTCGACGTAGCGCTGCAGGAAGGCATCGAGTTTGAGCAAATGAGTGTCTTGCTGCTGCCAATAGGCTTGCCAGACAAACGGGCGGCCAGCCCACTGGGCGCGCACAAAGGAATCCTCGCCGCGCACGAAATTGAGGTCGCAACTCCAAAGCAAACGGTCGTAATCGGGCTGCGACAGAAAGGGGATGGGTTCAACCTGCAGATTGCCGAATTGCCACGGGCCATCGCAGCCAAAATGGGTTTTTACGGCCTTGAGCGGCTGGCCGGGCGGCACTCGGCAACGAATGGGGCAGTCTCCCTCGGCCCAGGCTGAAAACAAGGCGCCGATCGGGGTGCTTTCATAGCAAAAGAGACTGATTTCCAGCCGTTCGCTGGCGGGCAGCGCGGCTTGAAACCGCCGGTGCGTTCGCCAAAACCGGGAAAAAAGAAATGTTTTGTCAGGGGCAGGGCAGAGTGGGGTGAAGCCAGCGTATGACACCCCTCCACCCAGCATTCTGCGCTCAGGTATTCGAGATTGATCCATACTGGCGGAGCAGGGCGGCGGCACATGGCCTGCAAGTAGTTTGCCGGGAGCGCGCAGGCAAAAGCTTCGATGACCACGTCCGCAGCCTCGGTTGCGGGAAAATCCACTGGCCAGCGGCAGATTTCAACGCCAAGGGCGTATTGCTGGTTCAGTCGAGCATCGATTAGCGGGCAAAGCGGCGCCAGGCTGGTCAGATCATCAACCCAAAGACGGACGGCAAGACCGTGTTCCGCAGCCAGCTGGCGTGCCAGGCGCCAGCAGACGCCGATGTCACCGTAGTTATCAATCACACGGCAGAAGATGTCCCAATGGGGTCGCATGGGGCGGCATGGTACCATTTGCGCCATGTCCGCATTCATTTCACCCACGGATTGCACCGACTGTCCCCGTCTGGCCGAGCACCTTGTGGGCATCCGCCGCCGCGAACCTGATTGGCATGCCTTGCCGGTACCTTCCTTCGGCGAGCTCTCAGCACGCTTGCTGGTGGTTGGGCTGGCGCCTGGCGAAAAAGGCGCCAATCGGACTGGCCGGCCTTTTACCGGGGACGTTGCCGGCGAGTTGCTGTATCCGGCCTTGCATCGCTTCGGATTCGCCACCCAGCCCAACGCCCTTAGTCCCGACGGCTGGGCCAACCCGGACCTGCACCTGATCGATTGCCGCATCACCAACGCCGTGCGCTGCCTGCCTCCGGCCAACAAGCCGTCAACCCTGGAAATCCGCCGGTGCAACCACCACCTCAAGGCCGAACTGAACGCCATGCCGGAGCTGAAGGCCATCATCGTGCTCGGCGCCATCGCCCATCAAGCCGTGCTCTGGGCTTATCACCTCAAGCCCAAGGACTATCTTTTCGGCCACAACACCCGCCACACACTGCCCAACGGTCTGGCGCTCTTCACCAGTTACCATTGCAGCGGCTACAACTGGCGTACTGGCCGACTGAGCAAGGAAAGCTTCGAAGCCGTTTTCGGCAGGGTCCGAGTTTATTTGGAGGCCTAGGGCCATGAGCACGAACGACTGCCTGGGTGACCTGGGGATTGACGCGGCTTTGTTCGCCCTTCGCGGCCTGCCGGCGTTCGACGAGGCGAACGACTTGATCTGCGCGGCTGTCGACGCCAACGGCCGGCAATACCTGTTACTGCCTGCCGCCGCCGAGGCATGGAGGCGTCTGTTGACGGCAGCCAGCGAGGACGGAATCGAGATGCACATCGTCTCCGCCTTTCGCAGCGTCGAGCGGCAGACCGCCATCATTCAGCGTAAACTAGCCACTGGGATGCCATTGGGGGATGTTTTGCAGGAGTTGGCACCGCCCGGCTTTAGCGAACATCACACAGGCCGTGCGGTTGATGTTGGAGTTACCGGCTTAGCACCGGCCACCCGTGAATTCGAGAGAACCGAAGCCTTCGCCTGGCTGTGCCGTCGGGCCGCCGAATTCGGATTTCGCCTCTCATACCCGAAGAACAACCCATACGGTTTCGTGTACGAACCCTGGCACTGGTGCTGGCATCCATGAGCTTCGACGCCAAGGCTTTTCTCGCCACGCTGACCGAACTTCCGGGCGTCTATCGCATGCTGGCGGCCGACGGCGCTGTACTGTACGTCGGCAAAGCCAAGAACCTGAAAAAGCGGGTGTCGTCCTATTTCCGCGACCATCTGTCCAGCCCGCGCATTGCCCACATGGTCAGCCAGATCGCCGCCATCGAAACGACGGTGACGCGCACCGAGGCCGAGGCACTGCTGCTGGAAAACAACCTGATCAAGTCGCTGGCGCCGCGCTACAACATCCTGTTTCGTGACGACAAATCCTATCCCTACATTGTTCTGACGCGCGGAAAATTCCCGCGCTTGGGTTTCTTTCGTGGCAACCCGGATCGCAAGGCCGATTATTTCGGACCGTTTCCTTCCGGTCTGGCGGTGCGGGACAGCATCCAACTGTTGCAGAAAACGTTTCGCCTGCGCACCTGCGAGGAATCGGTCTTTGCGCATCGCTCACGGCCCTGTCTGCTTTACCAGATCCGGCGCTGTAGCGGACCTTGTGTTGGCTTGATCAGCAAGGAAGCCTACGCTGATGACGTCCAGTTCGCCGCGCTTTTTCTGCTGGGCAAACATCAGGAGGCCATCCGGCGGCTGGCAAAAGCCATGGAAGAAGCGTCGGCGCGCCTGGCCTTCGAGCAGGCGGCGACCTATCGCGACCAGATTCAGTCCTTGCGCCAGATTCAGGAAAAACAGTTTGTTTCCAGCCACAAGAACGAGGATGTCGATATTGTCGTTGCCGTGCGCGAGGCCGGGCTGCTCTGTGTCAATCTGGCCATGGTACGCGGCGGGCGGCATCTTGGCGATCACCCCTTGTTCCCGGTTAATGCGGGTGATTCCAGTCTGCCGGAAGCCATCACCGCTTTTATTGAGCAACATTACAGCGTGCATCCTGCACCGGCCAAGGTGCTGGCCAATCCGTTGCCGGCGGAAGAGGGCGAGGAAAAACTGGCCAGTTTGCTGGCAGAATTGACAGGCCGTCCCTTGCCCGTGCAAGGGCCGCGCACGGAAACTCAGCGCGCCTGGGTCGAAATGGCCATTCAAAATGCCCGACTGGCCATCGCCAGCCGCAAGCAGTCTTCGCTTCTACAGGAACAGCGTCTGAGCGCTTTGCAGGAGGTTCTGGAATTGGCCGAACCGGCCCAGCGGATTGAATGTTTCGACATCAGCCATACGCAAGGCGAGGCTGCGGTTGCCTCCTGCGTGGTTTATCAGGGCGACGGCATGCGTAAGTCGGATTATCGGCGCTTCAATATCCGCGACATTCGGCCGGGTGACGACTACGCTGCCATGCGCCAAGCCGTTTCCCGGCGCTACGAGGGGCTAGCTAAAGGGGAGGAGGGCAGAACCCCCCAAATCGTGCTGATCGACGGCGGCAAAGGGCAGGTGGACGCCGCCTGTGCCGCCTTGGCTGATCTCGGTTTGAGTGATTTGCTGGTGCTTGGGGTCAGCAAAGGCGAAGAAAGAAAACCCGGACAGGAAACTTTGATTTTTGCCGATGGCCGAGAACCGCTACAATTACCCCCTGAACACCCGGCGCTGCATCTGATTCAGGAAATCCGCGACGAAGCACACCGTTTTGCCCTGGCTGGTCATCGTGGCCAACGCGGCAAAGCCCGCAAGTCTTCCAAGCTGGAGAATATCCCCGGAATCGGCCCGGCCCGGCGCAAGGCTCTCGTGACGCAATTCGGCGGTCTGCCAGGTGTGCGGGAGGCCAGCGTCGAGCAACTGGCAGCGGTGCCGGGGATTAGCCAGGAACTTGCCGAACACATTTATGCCGTCTTGCACTGATGCCGTTTAATCTGCCCATCTTACTGACCTGGTTGCGCATTCTCGCCATTCCCTTGCTGGTGGGTGCTTTCTACCTGCCGGCGGCCTGGTTGTCACCGCAGGAGCGAAACATCGCCGCGACGGCGATTTTCATTGCCGCAGCGCTCACCGACTGGGCGGACGGCTATCTCGCCCGCAAATTGAACCAGACCTCGGCCTTCGGCGCTTTTCTCGATCCGGTCGCGGATAAGCTCATGGTGGCAACAGCGCTCATCATGCTGGCCCAACTCGGCCGAGTCGATGCCGTGGCTGCAGCCGTCATCATCGGCCGTGAAATCGCCATTTCCGCTTTGCGCGAATGGATGGCCAAGCTCGGAGCCTCCAAGAGCGTGGCGGTTTCATTGCTGGGCAAGATCAAAACCATTTCCCAGATGGTGGCGATACCGATGCTCCTGTTTCATGCTCCCTTTTTCGGCATCGATATCCAGTTGCTTGGGAACTGGCTGATTTGGGCCGCCGCCGGATTGACCCTCTGGTCCATGGCCTACTATCTGCGCATGGCCTGGCCGGAAATCAGCCGCAGAAGCGGCAATCCAAGTTGACTTTATGGTGCCAGGACCTATAATGCGCACTCGCTTTTGCGGGAATAGCTCAGTTGGTAGAGCGCAACCTTGCCAAGGTTGAGGTCGCGAGTTCGAGACTCGTTTCCCGCTCCATTGCTCATCAAGGGAAAGTAGGTTGCCGACACTTTCCCTTTTTTAGTTGGCGGGCTTGAAAGCGTGGCGCGATAGCAAAGCGGTTATGCACCGGATTGCAAATCCGTGTAGGTCGGTTCGACTCCGGCTCGCGCCTCCAGAGTTTCGCGGGAATAGCTCAGTTGGTAGAGCGCAACCTTGCCAAGGTTGAGGTCGCGAGTTCGAGACTCGTTTCCCGCTCCAATTCAGGGGGAATGCGCTGTTGCGCATTCCCTTTTTCTTTTTCCGCCGCGGCTATAATGTGCGACCGGCCCGGGTGGTGAAATTGGTAAACACAAGGGACTTAAAATCCCTCGCTTAACAGCTTACGGGTTCGATTCCCGTCCCGGGCACCATTAACAGGCATCGCGCATGATTATCTTCGACCTCGCTTGCGAACACGAACATCGTTTTGAGGGCTGGTTTCACAGCAGCCAGGATTTCGAAAAGCAACTGGAGTCCGGCATGCTGTCCTGTCCGCAATGTTCGAGCCCGTCTCTCCGCAAAGTTCCTTCCGTGGTATCGATTGCGTCGTCGCGTACAGAACAACGGACCGAGTCATCCGAGGAGGAGAGTCCAAGCCGGGCGATCACGCCTCCAGCGAGCGCCACCCAGATGATCGGGCTTTACCGGCAACTCACGCAGGCAATCCTGGCGATTAGCGAGGATGTCGGAACGTCCTTTGCCGAGGAGGCAAGACGTATCCATTATCAGGAAAGTCCTGAACGTCCGATTCGTGGCCAGGCCACCAGCAAGGAATGCGAAGAGCTAGGCGAAGAAGGGATTGCCGTGATGCAGATCCCCATGATCAAGGAAGAAGACCTGAACTGAACGATTGTTGAAACACCGGATTCCATTGAGGTCAGTAATTTTACATAATACACATTATACGAATTATTAAAGAAACCTTCATGCCAGGCAAAACTCGGGGTGTCCGTCGTGACCACACCAAGCTTCAGGGACAAAAACCGGCTGTTGATTTCTGCTTTCTTTAACGTATAATCCGCGCTTCGTCGCAGCGCGCCCGTAGCTCAGTTGGATAGAGTACTTGGCTACGAACCAAGGGGTCGTGGGTTCGAATCCTGCCGGGCGCGCCATTTAATTCAAGCAGTCAGGCCAATCTTCGGGTTGGCCTTTTTGCTTCTACAGCAGCTATCCGGCATCCTGATCGGCCCCTTCTTCTGGCGCGGCCGACTGCTTCCTCAGGCATTTTTGCTGTTTGGCCAGTTCCTTTTGCGCTTTCTTCTCACGCTCCCTGCGGTTGTTCTCTTCGATGATCGCCCTGATTTTCGAGAAGACGCGCTTCATCCAGCGGGCAACGTCGATCAGACGGAGTTTTTCGCGCCCGGGGCTGACGTGGACCACGATCTCGGAGAAAAAACTCTCATGCAGGAGTTTTTTGACGTGATCCGGCAGTTCGATGTCGGCCGTCATTTTGAGTGACCGGCTGGCAGCACGCTGGCTTCCGTCCGGATTGACGATCAGGTGGTTTTTGCTGCACACCGGCAAGATAATGCTCGCCGCATGCACTATGTCCCATTGTTCGGGAAGGTCATAGCGGCACTCCCCGAGGATTTCCCCAACATCTGCCCTGCCCCCTTTGATCCGGTCCAGAATGCGAATAAACACGCTGCCAACGATCGTCTTGATTTCGACCACGTCGCCCCGTTTGACGGCCGACATGGTCAATTGCGACGTCCGGGTGACTTCGAAGTGGGCAAAGGTCTGTTTGTACTTGACGACTTGAAGGCGGCGCCTGTTTTCTTCAGCTTTCGCCGTGGACTCCGAACTGGGGCCACGGGCCTCCAGATCATCGTTGTATCCCCGAGGCAGGATCGAATCCATGTCGATGGTTTCGATGTCCTCCTCGGCGATCGCAGCGCTCGTGGGCGAAAACGCCTTGAGAGCCGTCTCGCCGAATTTCACGGGCATCGCATCGGCCGATCGCCTTTCCGGAGTTTTGTTTTCCTCTTCTTTCACGATTCTGGTGTCTTTGGGTTCAAGAAAAATCGGGTCAAACCAGAAGAACGCATTCGAAAATTATTTGCTTCGATCACGCCCCGGATTCTATACGAATGCCCGAGGCATTGTAGAATCTCTCGACCCAAACCACCAGTGGTTCACGGCAACGAAAATACGAGAGGAAAACACATGCCGAGCAAAACCATCGAAGTCACCCCGTCTGCCTACGCATACCCCTTGCTGATCAAGCAGTTGCTGCGTACTCCTCTGGTTCATTCTCCGGAACGCCAGATCGTCGATGCCGACGGATCCCACTACAACTACCGCACCCTGTTTGAACGCATCAACCGCCTGGCGGACGGTCTGTCCGGGCTGGGGGTAGAGCCGGGAGCCACGGTTGCCGTCATGGATTGGGATACGCGTCGCTATCTCGAATGCTATTTCGCGGTGCCGATGATGGGCGCCATTCTGCAGACGGTGAATATCCGGCTCTCGCCGGAACAGATCCTCTACACCCTGAATCACGCCAAGGCCGACGTATTGATGATCGGACCAGATTTCTTGCCGGTACTGGAGGCCATCGCGGACAAGTTGGAAAGTGTCCGCTGTTTCATCCTGATGTCGGACGCGGCAGAAGCACCCCAGGCGCCCGTCAAGTTTTCAGCGGTCTATGAGCCCCTGGTTTCGGCCGCCGCGGCGGAGTTCGATTTTCCCGACTTCGACGAAAATACCCAGGCCACGGTGTTTTACACCACTGGCACCACCGGCAACCCCAAAGGCGTGTATTTCAGCCACCGCCAACTGGTGTTGCACACTTTGTCTGCCACGGCCGCGCTGGGCAGTGCCGCCTGTCAGGGACGTCTGCACCGCGAGGACGTCTATATGCCGCTGACGCCGATGTTCCATGTGCATGCCTGGGGCTTCCCCTACATCGCCACCATGCTGGGTTTGAAGCAGGTTTATCCTGGCCAGTATTTCCCGGATCGCCTGCTCAAGCTGATTGCGCGCGAGGGAGTCACCTTCAGCCATTGCGTTCCGACCATCCTGCACATGCTCCTGCATCATCCCCTGGTGGAACAAACCAATCTCCATCACTGGAAAGTGGTCATCGGTGGTGCCGCCATGCCAAAAGCGATGGCGATTGCGGCGCAAAAGCGCGGCATCGACATCTTCACCGGCTACGGAATGTCGGAAACCTGCCCGATCCTGACCCTGGCCCATCTGCCAACCGCGCGTATCGAAGCGCCCCCCGAGGAGCAGGCGGCATTGCGTACCAAGACCGGACTGCCCCTACCCCTGGTCGATCTGCGCGTGGTCGACGGGGCCATGCAAAGCCTGCCTTTCGACGGCAAATCGACGGGTGAAGTCGTGGTGCGCAGCCCCTGGCTGACGCAGGGCTATCTGAATGATCCGGAATCCTCGGAAACCCTCTGGCGTGGCGGTTTCCTGCATACCGGCGATATTGGCCACATCGACCCCTACGGCTACCTGCAAATCACCGATCGTCTAAAGGACGTCATCAAGAGTGGCGGCGAATGGACTTCATCGTTGCAGCTCGAAGATATCTTGCTGCAACATCCGGCCGTGATGGAGGTGGCGGTCATTGCCCAACGCGACGAAAAATGGGGGGAACGCCCGTTGGCGCTAGTACGGCTCAAGCCAGAACTGGCCGACAGCATCTCCGAGAACAAGCTCAGAAAGCATGTGGCCGAACAGGTGGAGAAGCTCGGCTTGTCGCGCTACGCCATCCTGATCAACGTCATTTTCGTCGAAGGCCTGACCAAAACCAGTGTCGGCAAGCTCAACAAGCGGGCCATGCGCGAGCAATTCGGCACGGCCCCTTCCTCGCCGAACGACGAAAATCCTTGAGGGCGTCCTACAAGCCGTAGACCCACTCTTCGGGCGGTGCATATTGCCGCTCGAAATGGTTGATCGGAGCCGCAGGGTCGGGATAGCCGAGCGCGATTCCGATACCCAGATTCAGGTTCGGTGGAACCGGCAGATGGGCGCGCAACATGTCGGGGTAGAAAACCCCTGCCGCCATGATGCAGGTTCCCAGCCCTTCGGCCAGGGCTTCAAGACACAGGCACTGCGAGTACAGGCCAAGGTCGTACATGGCGTAGCCTTCCGGCAAACGTTTGTCGAAGCCGATCAGGAGCAGAACCGGCGCCTCGAAAAAACGGTGCATGGCACGGTAAAACGCCTGCCGGCCCGTTTTGTCGCCACGTTCGATGCCCAGGGTGCCAAGCACTAGCCGGCCGCAATCCTGGTAGCGCTTGGCCAGTTTTTCCGGCCAGGCTTCGGTCACCTTTCCGGCGTTGAAAATGTTGGGAAGATCGGCCCTGGCGGGAACACCATCGAGATAGAGCTGTTCGTTCCGGACTCTGACGGTTTCCAGAGCCTCCCCCTGCGCCACAACAACTTCCCAGGGTTGCGTATTGCCCGCTGAGGGGGCTTCCGCCGCCGCAACAATGATCTTTTTCAGAAGCTCGGCCGGCACGGGGCGGTTCTGAAACACCCGGATGCTACGGCGATTTTTCAGGGCTTCGGACACATCCATCTTGATCCTCCGGAGAATACAGTTCCGGCCGAGGATAACGCAGAAGCCCGGCAAAGGCCAAGGGAAGCGGCAAGCGGGATGGAAGGCAGGGCGTGGTTCGGCATCTCCCAAACGAAAAGCCCACGCCGGTTAAGGACATGGGCTTCAGGGTCTTTATCCTTGACCACCTGGGTCGCGGAAAATCGGCATTGCGCCGCTAAAGGTACTGCACGGTAATCTCAAAGAACGAAAGCGTTGTACGAACCGCAATAAATTCTCCTGAAACACGGCAGGTACTACTCAAGCGCCGGATTTGCCGCTGACCCGACGCTCACCCACTCTAGTACAGGTTTTTTCCGAATTCCAGGTTTGTTTCAATTCAACCTAAAAACCGCAGTTGAACGATTCCGTGGGCATGGTTGGCGGAGTGTGAGGCGCGACGCGAGGACGCCGCATGGTCATTCCCTGCAAGGACGAGCAACAAAGCCGCGCGCCCCGCCACCCGTGCACACGGGAGCGTAGCGCACTCACCCAGAAGTTGAGGCTGGCAAAAGACAGGAAATTCAATTTCCATATGGCTTTCCTGAGGGCAACGAGCGGTCAACTACGGCTTTTAGGTTCAGTCAAGACTACGCACTTTTTCCACGGCCTCTTCGACGCGGCGTACGGCGACCACCTCAATGCCGTCTATGGCTTGTTTGGGCTTGTTGGCCTGCGGGATCAGCGCATGCGTAAACCCGAGTTTGGCCGCTTCCTTCAAGCGTTCCTGACCGCGCGGTGCCGGGCGGATTTCTCCTGCCAGACCAACTTCACCAAATACAATAAGTTTATTTGGCAATGCTTTGTTTCTTAATGAAGAAACGATGGCAAGAAGAACAGCAAGGTCAGCGGCTGGTTCGGTAATGCGCACCCCGCCCACGGCGTTCACAAACACATCCTGATCGAAGCAGACAATGCCGGCGTGACGATGCAGCACGGCCAGCAACATGGCCAGGCGTTGCGCTTCCAGCCCGACCGTCAGGCGGCGCGGGTTGCCGTGCGAGGGATCAACCAGCGCCTGAATTTCAACCAGTAGTGGCCGCGTCCCCTCCTGCGTCACCATGACACAGGAACCGGCCACTTCCTGCCCATGTTGCGACAGAAACAAGGCCGAAGGGTTGTTGACCCCCTTCAAGCCCTTGTCGGTCATGGCAAAAACGCCCAATTCATTGACCGCGCCAAAGCGGTTCTTGACGGCGCGCACCAGGCGGAAGCTGGAATGGGTGTCGCCCTCGAAATAAAGCACAGTATCGACAATATGCTCAAGGACGCGTGGCCCGGCCAGCGCGCCTTCCTTGGTGACGTGGCCAACCAGAATAATGGTGATACCGCTTTCCTTGGCCAAGCGGGTCAGTTGCGCCGCGCATTCACGCACCTGCGCCACCGAGCCGGGCGCGCTGGAAAGCTCGTCCGACCACAGGGTCTGGATGGAATCGATGACCGCGACCTGCGGCTTTTCCGCTTTCAGTGTCGCCAGAATCTTTTCCAGGTTGATTTCGGCCAGAAGCCGCAACTGGCGTGTTTCCAGCCCCAGTCGACGAGCGCGCAGTGCCACTTGTTCACCGGATTCCTCGCCGCTGACGTAGAGCACCTTGTGGCCGCAAGCCATTGCAGACAAGGCCTGCAACAACAGCGTGCTTTTGCCGATACCTGGGTCGCCGCCAATGAGAACGACAGCACCGGCCACCAGCCCTCCCCCCAGCGCCCGGTCGAATTCGCCGATGCCGGTGGGCAAACGTTCGGATTCGCGTGGCTCGATTTCGGAAAGGGTTTGCAGGCGGGCGATCGGCGCCAGGGACTGGTAGCGATGATTGCCGGATTTTTCCGCCACCGTTTCCAGCAGCGTGTTCCATTCACCGCAGCCGGGGCACTGCCCCTGCCATTTCGGGCTACAGGCGCCACATTCGCTACAGACGTAGAGGGTTTTGCTTTTCACCATGATGGCCGGAAGGATACACTAGCCACCAACCAATCTGAACTCCAAAACCATGGCACACTGGATCAGGGAAAACTTCAGCTTTCAAGACCTGCAACGCATCATGTTCCGTCTGATCGAGCACGTCGATCTCTTTTCTGGCCTAACCCAGAAAGAATTGCTCGGCCTGCTCGAAAGCTCGGAGAAATGCACCTTCGAGGCGGGAGAAACCATCGTTCGCGAGGGGGGCACTGGCGCCTATCTCTACGTGATTATCGAAGGCCGTGTTTCCGTCTTGAAAGCAGCCAAGGGTAGAGGCGGTTCTGCTGAAAATAATTCGACCGAACTGGCCCGATTGGAGTCCGGCGACACCTTCGGCGAGGTTTCGCTGGTTGACCGCCGCGAGCGCTCCGCTTCGGTCATCGCCCTTGAACCTTGTGTCCTGCTGCGCCTGGCAGAAACGGAATGCTGGCGCGACCCTCCGGTCAGCGCCAAAATCTACCGCAACCTGGCCCGCATTATGGCTTCCCGTCTGCGTGACATGGACGAAGCCTTTGTCCTTGCCGCCCGGCCACGCATACGCTAGGTGTCGGAAAGAACATCGTGATTCGTCCAGCCACCGCAAGCGATTCTGATGCCATCGCCCGTATTTACAACCACTATGTTCTCAATACGGCATTCACTTTTGAAGAGTACGCCGTTTCTGCCGAGCAAATGGCAGAGCGTATTGGCGAGGTTACGTCCGTTTCTTTGCCATGGCTTGTTGCGGAGCAATTTGGTCAAGTCGTGGGTTACGCCTATTCCACAAGGTGGAAGACGCGCTCCGCTTACCGTTTCTCCGTCGAGAGCACGGTTTATCTTGAACGGAGTGCTATCGGCCAAGGATTGGGAAGCGTTCTCTACGAAGCCCTGTTTGCCTGCCTGAAGCAAAGGGGTGTGCATACCGTAATAAGCTGCATCGCGCTACCCAACCCGGCAAGCATCGCCCTTCATGAGAAATTCGGCCTCAAGAAAGTTGCTCACTTCGAGGAGGTAGGGTTCAAGTTCAACGAGTGGCTGGACGTTGGTTACTGGCAACTGATCCTCTGATACCCAAGTTCGTGGCAGATCCGGGCCGCGTGTACGCCAATTCGGTCTAGCGGGACTTTCCGGGCTTACCGCCTTGCGCCCGCAGCAGGCCGGCAATCTCTTCATTGCGGGTTTTTAGCGCCATATCCAGGGCCGTTTCACCGTTATCCCTCATTTTGTTGGGATCAGCTCCGGCACCAAGCAGCAGGCGCACGATTTCGGCCTGTCCCTGGCTTGAAGCCACCATCAGGGCCGTGGTGCCGTTATCGCTGGCGGCATTGACGTCTGCCTTCATTTGTATGAGGTAACGAACAATTTCGACATGGTTACCGAAACAGGCGTAAATCAGTGGCGTCCAATCCGGCGTATTGATGCGGGCGCCGGCCGCCACCAGCTTTTTGACGATGCCGGTCCTGCCGCCGATCGCCGCCAGGCGCAGGGCGTTGTCGCCGGCGCTGTTGCGGGCATTGAGCTTGGGACGCTGGGTCAGCAGCAACTCGACCAACGGCTCGTGCCCTTCACGCGCCGCAATCATCAACAGGGTATTGCCTTCGATATCGGTCGTATCCGGATCGACGCCAAGCTGCAGCAGCGCAGTAACCCTGGAAATATCGCCGATTTTGACTGCCTTCAGCAGATCATCATAAGTATCAGCCTGGACAATGCCGGAAAAAAGGACGAACAAAAAGCAAACAAGGATTTTTTTCATAAATTCACCGGGCGCTTGGCTGTCTGGAACAAGTTGAAAAAATTATCGGTCGTCGCCTGCGCCACGGCAGCAAAATCAATGCCGCGCAAACAGGCAATTTCCTCGGCCACATACCGGACATAGGCCGGTTGATTGCGCTTGCCACGATACGGAACCGGCGCCAGATAGGGCGCGTCGGTCTCGACCAGAATGCGCTCCAGCGGCGCTTTCTGCGCCACCTCCCGGATCTCTGTCGCATTCTTGAAGGTGACGATGCCGGAAAAGGAAAGATGAAAGCCGAGATCAAGCGCCTGCTGCGCCACAGCCCAGTTGCCGGTAAAGCAGTGCATGACGCCGCCCACCGCTTCTGCGCCCTCCTCCTGCAATAAGCGCAAGGTATCCTCGGCGGCATCGCGCATGTGAATGACCAGCGGCTTGCTGCACGCCTTGGCCGCGCGAATATGCGTGCGAAAGCGTTGACGCTGCCACTCGGGCTTGTCTTTCTGCCAGTAATAATCAAGGCCGGTTTCGCCAATGCCAATCACTTTTGGATGATCGGCCAGTTGCACCAAGCGGCCGACATCCGGCTCTTCGGCATCGGTGTACTCGGGATGAACACCGACCGTGGCGTAAAGCTGTTCATGCGTCTCAGCCAGCGCCAGCACCTGACCGAAATCCTCAAGATTGACGCCGATGCAGACGGCAGCGCCAACACCGTTCTGCCGCATGGCGGCGAGGAGTTCAGGCAAGCGTTCGGAAAAATCTGGGAAGTCGAGGTGACAGTGTGAATCGACCAGCATCGCAATAGTCAAGTTACAAAGTATGCGTTGGACGTGGCGACTGCAACACCCCACCCAGTAAACCCTCGATCTTACGCTTGGCCTCAACGCCACTTTCGTCCGGATTGAAATGGACGCCGATCCCCTGTGCTCGTCCGCCTTGCGCACCGGCCGGGGTCATCCAGACCACCTGGCCGGCAATCGGCAGCTTGGCCGGATCCTCCATGAGCGAAAGCAGCATGAAGACTTCATCCCCCAGGTTGTAGTTGCGGGTTGTGGGGATGAAAATTCCGCCGTTCTTGAGATGCTGCATATAGGCAGCATAGAGCGCCGATTTGGAATTGATATTGAGCGAAAGAACGCTCGGGCGGGGCGGGATCGCGGGTTTGGCTTCGCTCATGGACGCTTAATTTGAAAACAGGGCTCGATAATTCAAGAAAAATTCATCCAGAAACAAACGGGCGTTGAGCGGTTGCTCCACTTCCCGCCGGTACTCCAGCAAGCGCCGGTAAAAATGCTGTAGACGGATTTCCGGCACACTCGCCACGACGGACGTTATTGTAGCCCGATGCCGTAAAAAATAGCGCACCGGCAGGCGTTTTCTCGCCAAAAGCAAATCAACTACCCACTTTTGCGCCCACTCGACCAGTTGCCGCAACCCGACCTGTCCCTTGCTGTCCTTGAGCAGCTTGTCGACGGCAGCACTGGCGGCCAGCGCGTCCAGCTTGGCACCGGCAGAAAGCCAGCGCGCCAGCTCTTCCGGCCAGTTCTGCCCGGACTGCGCCAGTTCGAGGGCAAGCAGCGGCGCGCCGCCCGCGAGCGCCAGCCAGGGCTCCGGGTCAGCAATGCCCTCGGCCTGCAAAGCGGCAATCGATTGCTGCTGCTCCGGCACGGTTACCGGCACAAATTGACAGCGGCTGCGAATGGTCGGCAACAGACGCATCGGCTCATTGGAAACCAATAAAAACAAAGTGTCTGCCGATGGTTCTTCAAGTGATTTCAAAAGCGAATTGGCGGTGTTGTGATTCATCGCCTCGGCCGGATGGACCAGCACAATACGCAACCCGGCACGATGCGTGCCGACCGTCAGAAACTCGTCCAGCGCCCGCACCTGATCGATCTTGATTTCCTTGCTGGGTTTTTTCTTGCCCTCCTCCGCCTCCGGTTCGCTATCGCTCATGGCCTCCGGCTGCAAGAGGCGAAAATCCGGGTGATTGCCTTGTGCCTGCCAGCCGCAGGCCAGACATTGCCCGCACGCCTGACCATCGGCCTGCGGCTGCTCGCATAGCAGGCCAGCAACGAAGGCACGCGCCAGATCGAACTTGCCGATTCCGCGCGGTCCAGCCAGCAGCAAAGCATGCGGCAAACGTTCCCGCCGGCCTTGCAGGACGTTCCAGACTTGGGCGTGAAGTTGGATGGGGTTCATGCTGCTTTCAGTTTTGCCCGATTAGCCAATTTTCCAGTTCAACTTTTTCCCACCCAAAACGTGAATGTGAAAGTGGTACACCGTTTGGCGTCCGGCCGGGTGCGTATTCATCACCAGACGAAACCCATCATTTTCAATACCTTCTTGCTTGGCCACTTTTTTGGCCAGCGCAATCATCTCGGCGACCAGCTCCGGCGTAGCCTGTAACACGGTCGGCACTCGCTTCTTCGAGACAATCAGAACATGCACCGGCGCCTGCGGGTGCTTGTCTCGAATCGCGAAGGCATTTTCCGACTGGGCGACATAGCGATCCGGAGAAACATTTTCAAACGGGCTCGGTTTGGAATACAACTTCGCCAGTTGTTCGGATGTCACTTCTGCCATTGCTGTGCCCGCTGTCAAAGCAAGGCAAATCAGGGAAATGAGTCGCATGGTAATTCCTTTCACTCAAAAACCGGGCGCATGAATGAACGCTCATAACTTAGAAAACAGCGGGTTTCCTGATAATAGCGCATGGCGGCCTGGCATTCCGGATCATCTGCAGCGGCCGCACGATAAGCTTCATACGCAGCGAGGGATGGAAACGAAAACAGGGCGATCGCAATGTTGTTCGGCCCCTCGTGCGGCAAAAAATAGCCGTGGTGCTTGCCGCCAAATTTCTCGACGAGCGGAATCCACATTTTGCCGTAGGTTTCAAATTCCTTCAGCTTGAAGGGATCAATGACGTAGCGAAGAGAGCAGGTGATCATCGGAATTTGCCTTGTTTAATATGTTTATTTTAAACAATTGGTTGTAATTATTTCCTCAAGTGTTTTGCGAATATCTTCCAGGCTGCGGTCGGCCTGAATCACCTGAATTCTGCCCGGATGTGTGGCGGCACGTTCGAGATAAGCGAGGCGCACGCGGTGATGAAAATCAGCCTTTTCCTGCTCGAAACGATCCAGACTGCGTTCGGTCAAGGCAATGCGTTCGCGCGCCACTTCCAGCGGCAGATCGAAAAGCAGCGTCAAGTCGGGCTGAATATGGCCATGTACCCAATTTTCCAGCGTCAGGAGCTTGGCGCGATCCAGACCGCGCCCGCCGCCCTGATAGGCATAGGAGGCATCGGTAAACCGGTCGCACACTACCCATTCGCCCCGCGCCAAGGCTGGCTCAATGAGCTGCGCCAGATGTTCGCGACGGGCGGCAAACATGAGCAGGGTTTCAGTTTCCAGGTGCATGGGTTCGGAAAGCAGCAACTGGCGCAACCGTTCGCCCAGCGGCGTGCCGCCCGGCTCGCGCGTGATGTGCACGATTTTGCCCTGCCCGCGCAGCCAGTCGGCCAGCCATTCGACGTGGCTGCTCTTGCCCGCCCCGTCGATGCCCTCAAAGGTGATGAATTTCCCTTTCACTTTCTTCCTTTCTGGTAACGGTTGACCGCCCGGTTATGTTCTTCCAGCGTGCGCGAGAACTGGCTGGTGCCATCGCCACGCGCCACGAAATAAAGGGCGTCGCTGTCGGCCGGATGCAGCGCGGCGCGCAGCGAAGCCATGCTCGGCATGGCGATCGGCGTCGGCGGCAATCCGGAGCGCGTATAAGTGTTATACGGCGTATCCGTTTGCAGGTCACGCTTCCTGAGATTGCCGTCGAAACGCTCGCCCATGCCGTAAATCACGGTCGGGTCGGTTTGCAGCAACATGCCCAGACGCAGGCGATTGACAAAGACCGCCGCCACCAGCGTCCGGTCGGCATCGCGGCCGGTTTCCTTCTCGACGATGGAAGCCATGATGAGGGCTTGATACGGCGTCTTGTAGGGCAAGCCAGCAGCGCGCTGATCCCATTCCGCTTCCAGCCGGCGTTTGGCCGTGCGGTGGGCGCGCGCCAGCACGTCCAGATCGCTGGAGTGTTTATCAAAAAGATAGGTATCGGGGAAAAGCAGGCCTTCAAGGCGCGGCGCATCGATTTTCAGGCGCGCCAGAATATCGGCTTCGGCCATGCCGCGGCTGTCGTGCTTCAATTCCGGATGGGCATCAAGCCGCTCGCGCCATTGGCGGAACGTCCAGCCCTCCAGCAAGGTGATTTCGGCCTGGGTGACGTCGCCACTGGTTAATTTTCTCAGGAGTTCGAGCGGGGTGATTTCCTTGGTAATGGCGTAACTGCCTGCCTTGACCGAGGATTCGACGCGCATGGCCTTGGCCAGCAGCACCAAGTAAGTCGGATCAAGCTCGATCCCTGCTGCCATGACCTGTCCGGCAATCGAGCGCAGCCCGCTCCCTGGCAGGACACGGAATTCGACTGGCGCGGCACGCAACTTGAGCGGCGTATTGGCCCACCACCAGGACAGGCCGACCAATGCCGCCAGAACCAGCAGGCAAAGAAAAAAGAGGCGGCGAAGAATGCGCATAGTGCTGGGGTTAGGGCAGGCCAGGGAGTAGAACGCGCATTATAATCGTGAGACTTCCCCCGGAGAGAACGGCATGAACCCAAACTGGCAGAGTTTCCTGACCGCCACAGGCGCGCGCTTGACCCTGGAAGGCACCGAGGTGGCCGATTTCGGCAATGCTGCCGACGAACTGCAGGCAGCCCGCTCCGCCACAGTTCTAGCACCGCTCACTCATCTTGGTCTGATGGGCTGCGGCGGCGAGGACGCCTGTACTTTTCTGCACAACCAGTTGAGCAGCGATATCAAGCACCTCGGCATGGAACAGGCGCAGCATGCCGCCTGGTGCACTCCGCAGGGTCGCATGCTGGCGAGTTTCGTCGTCTGGCGGCAGGACGAAGGCTATCAACTCGCCCTGGCCTCCGATCTGGTGGCGCCCATCCTCAAGCGCTTGCAAAAATACGTCATGCGCTCCAGGGTCACGCTCGTCGATCTGGACGCAGAGCGGGTTTTGCTCGGCATTGCCGGCCCCGAAGCCGAAGCAGCGCTGGCGGCGGCTGGTTTGGTCGCGCCGGCGGAAGTCATGGCCCGCACGGATGCGGCAGGCGTGACCGTCATTCGGCTCGATAATGGCGTTGAAGGCGGGCGTTTTCTTCTTGCCCTTGGGGCTGGCAAAGCCGCGCAACTATGGCCGCTACTGGCCGCAAAAGCCCGTCCTGTCGGCGTTCCCGCCTGGCGCTGGCTCGATGTGGCCGCCGCCCTGCCCTGGATTTCCGCCGCCACTTGCGAACAATTCGTGCCACAAATGGCCGATTTCGAGCAGATCGGCGGCGTCAGTTTCCACAAGGGTTGCTATCCGGGCCAGGAAATCGTTGCCCGCACCCGCTATCTTGGCAAGGTCAAGCGCCATCTCTTCCGTGTGGCCAGCCCGGTTCCGCTACAGGCCGGCGACAACCTGCATTCGCCGGAACACCCCGAACAGGCCATCGGCAAGATCGTCAGCGCCGCGCCAGCGCCGGAAGGTGGTTATGCCGCCCTGGCCGTCATCCTCTCCAGCTATGCGGAAAACGCACATGTCGGCAGCGAAGACGGGCCGTTGATCCAGGCAACCGCAGTCAATCCATGTGCCTGATCGTCGTCGCCTGGCAGGCACATCCTGATTTTCCGCTGGTGGTCGCCGCCAACCGGGATGAATTTTACGAGCGCCCGACGCAGGATGCCGAGCCCTGGCCGGAAGCGCCGCACATCATCGCCGGCCGTGATCTGCAGGCCGGCGGCACCTGGATGGGCATCAGCACGAGTTCCACCACAAGACGCTTTGCCGCCATCACCAACGTGCGCGAACCCGGCGTGCCCAAGGGAGAGTTGTCACGGGGCGGCCTGACGCGCGACTTTCTGCTTGGCGATCAGAGCGCCGAAACCTTTCTCGCCGGCATCGATAACAGCCGTTACTCCGGTTACAACCTGCTCTTGAGCGATGGCCGCGAATTCTGGTATCAATCCAACAGGCATGGTCTTGAAATGAAAACACCGGCCATGAAAGCCATGCCTGTTTCCCTCTCCCCCGCCCCCTCTCCCGCCGCAAGCGGGCGAGGGGAGATTCGAGCGCCGCTGCGCGACGCGCATAACATTTGCGACGGCGGCCCGCGATGCCTAAAACCCGGCATCTACGCCGTTTCCAATCATCTGCTCGACACGCCCTGGCCCAAGCTGGTTTCGGCCCGGTCGCGTTTTGCTGCTGCCTTGCCCAAGTTACCGGAGCGCGAGGATTTGTTTGCCATTCTCGCTGATGACGAGATTGTCCCCGATCACGAGTTGCCGCAAACCGGCGTACCCCTCGACTGGGAACGCCTGCTGTCGGCCATCTTCGTCAAGTCCGACGACTACGGCACCCGCGCCTCAACCGTACTGGTTTGCGACAAGAACGGGGGAGTCAAACTGGAAGAACGCCGCTTCGGGGTGCGCGGCGCTCCATTGGGGAAAGCCCAGTTCCAAGGCTAAATCGGGAATCCGAAATTCATGGTGCAGCGCAAAATACAGAACGTTCGCTGTGAAATGAATATTTCAGCCGGGGTCTCAGTTCGACCCCGAATAGACGGGGCAACGGCAGGTTTACTGAGCGAAGCAGTCGTGCAACATGGTGCCTGAATGCGATCTGCTAGGCCATAGAAACCATTCGGCCACACTGCTCAGTTAGGCGGGTGATCGGAGGAATCGCCTGAGGAGTTGGTTGTGTTGGGGCATTTTTTGGTGTCCGTGGTCGCAAATTTCTTCCACTGTCCTTGACAACGAGTTGTAGTTGGAGCAAGTCGGCCGGATTCTTCGATCTTTTGAGGCGATTGGGACACCGCCTCATGTCTGCGGTCACGATAAGGGCCGCCAGCCGTGGCCCCTGCTGCCACAGGGCGGGCAACACATCCTTTGGGTACGCCATCGGCCTTGCAATAATCGACAGCGCCCACGGGCAGGGTGGCAAAACCCAAACTCAAGACCAGCATTGAAACCATGAATTGATGGTTCATCATTTCTCCCCTACAGGCAAATTTGAAGAATAACAATTCCAATAGAAAACTGTCTTGTCCCTGCCGTTGTAGCCAGCGCATGAACAGCCCTTCATTCGTCTGGCCTGGAGCGAAGGTTGCGGACAGGTACTGGCCGAACTCAGACAGATTGACTCAATTTTAGACTCGCTGATGCACTGCACAAAATAATTTCTGTTACGGAGTTCAACGAACGTGACCCCGGCTTGCGCCGGGGTGACAAATTCATCGGATATTTCTAGACAGTCAAAAACGGGTAATCGGTATAACCCTTTTCCTCGCCGACGTAGAGTTTGCTGTAATCCGGCTGGTTGAGCGGCGCGCCGCGCCGGAAGCGTTCAACCAAATCAGGATTGGCCAGCAACAGGCGGCCGTAGGCAATAGCATCCGCCGCTCCGCTTTCAACCGCTTTCTGCCCGCTGGCAAAGTCAAAGCCATTGTTGAGGATCAGGTTGCCGGAATAAAGTGCCCGCAACTGAGCATAATCGAACGGCAGCCACCGCTCCTGCGGTTCACCACCTGTCCCCTGCAGAATATCGAGGAAGGCCAGTTTCAGCGGATTCAACTGGCTGACGATGGTGTTGAAGGTTTCCTGCGGTGCGGCATCGCTGATGTCGTTGAAGGTTGTCACCGGCGACAAGCGCAGGCCGACGCGGTCGTTACCAATGGCGGCACCAATGGCCGCCAGAATTTCCAGCAGCAGGCGGGTACGATTTTCCTTGCTGCCGCCATAGGCATCGGTGCGCTGGTTGGTCGAAGAACGCAGGAATTGGTCGAGCAGATAGCCATTGCCGGCATGCACTTCCACCCCATCAAAACCGGCGGCAATGCCGTTTTGCGCCGCCTGCACATACGTGGCGATCAGGCCGGGAATTTCAGCGGTTTCCAGCGCACGCGGCGTGACAAACTCCTTCATGCCGGTATAGGTGAAGGTCTGCCCTGCCGGACGAATGGCCGAAGGCGCCACCGGCAGGGCGTTCCCCGGTTGCATGTCAGGATGCGAGATGCGGCCGGTGTGCCACAACTGCACGACAATTTTGCCGCCAGCAGCGTGCACCGCCGCCGTGACCACTTTCCAGCCCTCGATCTGTTCCGGCGTATGAATTCCGGGGGTGCGCGGGTAGCCATGTGCCTGCGGCGAAATCGGCGTGCCCTCGCTAATAATGAGGCCTGCCGTTGCCCGCTGCCGGTAATACTCGGCCATCAGCGGTGTCGGCACATTGCCGGCCCCGGCACGATTGCGCGTCAGCGGCGACATCACGATACGGTTGGCCATTTCGATAGCGCCAAACTTGGCAGGGGTGAACAGGTCGGTCATGGCAGAACTCCTGGGCGAAATTGATAACACCTGTTCAGGGTAGCGCATTTTTTGCCGAAATAAACGGTGGGCGACTAGAATGTCCGGATGAACTTCTGCCCACAATGCGGCCAAGCGCTGCAGGAGCGCATCATCGACGGCCAGCCCCGCAAATGCTGTCCGGCCGAGGGGTGTGGCTTTGTTGCCTGGAATAACCCAACCCCGGTCATTGCCGTACTCGTCGAATATGAGGGCAAGGTGCTGCTGGCACGCAATGCGGCGTGGCCGGAAGGCCTATTTTCGGTCATTACCGGTTATCTTGAAGCCGGCGAAACGCCGGAAGAATGCGCCTTGCGCGAACTGGGCGAAGAATTGGGCTTGTCCGGCCGCATCGTCGCCACCATCGGCCACTACGCTTTCACGCAGAAAAACCAGTTGATCCTGGCCTTTCATATCGAAGCCGAAGGCGAAATCAAACTCAATGAGGAGTTGATTGAGTTCCGGCTGGTGGCGAAGGAAAAGCTCAAACCCTGGAATTTCGGCACCGGCCTCGCCGTGCACGACTGGCTGGTCAGTCAGGGGCTTCCTGCTGAGCTTTACCCATTTCAGACTTCTTCGCTCAAAACGCTTGAAAGCGACCTCTCAGGAGAAGAAAAATGAAATCTTCGCTTTTTCGCAAGAGCTTGGCATTGGCAAGCGCCCTGCTTCTCTTTTTCCTGGCTTCGATCACTCTGGCGGCCGATGTGGCCAGCGACGTGGAGAAAATCCTCATCGACATCCGGCAGGATCAGCCTGTTCCCAAGCTCGACTATCTGAAAAAGGCAGCGCCCATCAATGCCGACAGCGCCTACTACCAGGGCAATTACAAGGGGATCGAGATTGCCGTCGAAGCCCACCCCAACAGCAACAAAGTGGCTTCCATCCTGCTGAAAATTACCGGCGCGGATCAGACCCGCGCCATCCTGCCCGCAGTCAGCCGCGCTATCGGCAAGCCGCATCACAGCAGCCCAAAGAATTCGCAGTATTCCTGGACATGGAAAAAGTACCGCACTGGCTCGCTGCATTACGATGCCGGTGAGCGCCTGACCATTGTGTCCTTGTTTTATCAGTAAGCGCGCATGCAACGCAGACACTAATGCGCATCATCCTTCTGGTTCTTGCACTCGGCGCCTTGCTCCTTGGCTGTTTACTCACGGCAATAGGGGCATTCCTGCTCACTGATCCGAATGAGCTGATGTTCGGCCTGCCTTATATTTTTCTGTTGCCCGGCATCCCGTTACTGATCCTCGGCAGTTTGGGCCTCTGGCTCAGCCATCGCCTCACTCGCTCACACGCAAACCCTCAAGGAGACCCTTATGACTGATCCCGTCATCGCGCAAAAAGCCCCCTACCCCGTCAGTGTCGAAGCCGGCAAAAGCTACTGGTGGTGTGCCTGCGGCAAAAGCCAAAAACAGCCTTTATGCGACGGCAGCCACAAAGGCACTGGCCTCAAGCCCGTTGAATACAAAGCGGAAAAATCGGGAACCGTCTATTTCTGTGGCTGCAAACACAGCAAGAACGGCTGCCTGTGCGACGGCAGCCATAAGACGCTTGAACTTGGTAGATAGTCACAATGAAGTGGAACAATAAAAGCATCGTCACACCGGCACAAGCCGGTGTGCCGGTGAATGACAATCCGATCAAGCAAAAACCGTGGTCTGTCCCCTAATTTTTTTGACAGCAGTGATGACTGATAAGAAAAGAAACAGGAATTGGGGACTGGCGCGACACCAGACAGCGAGTCATGTTTGTAACACAGTTAAACTAAGGAAACAAAAGCATGGATCCCCACAATTTGAAGCAATTACTGGAAATCATGGAAGAAATGGTCGGTCTGGAACGGGCGCTGGCTGATCTCTATCAAACCTGCAGCGAAGCCTTTCCCGAAGACACCCAATTCTGGCTGGCCATCAAACACCAGGAAAAACACCACGCCGAATCAATTCGGAAAATGGCCGCGCTCGTCTTGGCATATCCGCACGAATTCGCACTAGGCCGCACCTTCAACGCGACCGCAATCCATACCGTTAAGCACGGCATCATCGAACATATCGACGCATTGAAACAACATCAGATCCCACGCATCAAAATGCTGATCATCGCCCGCGACATCGAGAACTCCGTAATCGAAGCGCACTACCGCGATCTCGTCAAAACCAGCAACATCGAATTCAACAACCTGGTCGATCAAATTGACACCCAAACGATGCAGCACAAAAACCTGCTGATCAAGAAAATCGCCGCAAGCAAGCAGCAATAAAGTAACCATCCCCCGGCAAAGCCGGTCAATAGGGTCAATAGGGGTCAGGCCACGTTTTTCCACAATGACCTTACTTCGTTTTGACTTTAAGGCAGGCCACCATGTTTTCCGCCAGCCCCCTGAGCAGTTGTTCGTAACCCGTCAGGCCGGAAGGCAGGCCCGCGCCCAAGGGGTCAAGCGTACCGGTACGCGCTGTCGTGCCTTCGATTAAGGTCTGCACCAGGCGCGGTTCAAATTGGGGCTCGGCAAAGACGCACACCGCCCCTGACATTCTGATTTTGTTGCGCAGGTCACGCACGCGGCCGGCGCTGCTCATCGCTTCCGGCGACACCAGAACGGAACCGGCGGCGGAAAGCCGGTAGCTCCGTTCAAAATACTGGTAGGCATCGTGGAAGACGATGAAGGGCTTGTCGCGCACCGGTTCCAGTTGGGCCGCCAGTTCGGCATCGAGGGTTTTCAGGCGCTGCAGGGCAGCCTCGGCATTGGCGGCGTAGCGTCCGGCGTTGGTCGGGTCGACGTCGGAAAGCGCTTTGGCGGCCGCCTGGACGATAGCCGCTGCATTGGCGGGGGACAACCAGAGATGGCCGTCGATGCCGTGCTTTCCATGACTGTGCTTGCCGTGCCCTTTCTCCGCATGCCCGTGCTGATCCCACGCCCCACCGCTCCGGGCCGGCAGCAATTCGATGCCCGGCGCTTGTGCCAGATGGACGATGCGTGTCATCGGCTTGGTGGATTGCAGCACCTTGACCAGCGCTCTTTCGACCTGCGGGCCGATCCAAAACACCACTTCGGCTTGTTCCGCCGCCAGCCGCTCCGAGGGCTTGAGGGCATAGAGATGCGGCGAACTGCCGGCCGGAATCAACAACTCCGGCTGGCCGACGCCTTCCATCACCGCTTGCACCAGATCGCCAACCGGCTTGATGCTGGTGACGACGCGCGGCGCGGCCATCGCGGCGCCAGCGAAGTGAAGCACAAAGAAAGCGACAAGAAAGAGGTTGAGACGATACATGCAATATCCCTCGGTATGCGAGAATGCGCTTTCTCTGACGCAAGGCATTCTAGGTTGGTGAATTCTCCTATTATCCCAGAGTTTCTGATTCGCGGCGTAGACCTGACGGTGGAACGCGCGGGCCGCCGCTTGATCGACGGCGTCAGCCTCACTATAGCGCCTGGACGCATCATCACGCTGGTTGGGCCCAATGGCGCCGGCAAGACGACGTTGATTCGGGTGTTGCTCGGCCTGCTGCCGCCCGATGCCGGCAAGGTGGAGCGACAACCCGGGCTGGTCGTCGGCTATGTGCCGCAACGCTTTCATGTTCCCAACAACCTGCCGATGGAGGTCGATGCCTTCCTGCGTCTGGCAGGCAGGGGCACGGCCCTTCACAGGCAGGAGATACTGGAACGCTTGGCAGCCAACCATTTGCGCCATGCTTCACTGCACAACCTCTCCGGCGGCGAATTGCAGCGCGTGCTACTGGCGCGCGCCCTACTCCGCCAGCCCGACCTGCTGGTGCTGGACGAGCCGGCGCAAGGCCTTGACCTGCACGGAGAACGCGAACTGTACCGCCTAATTGCCGGATTGCGCGATGAACAGGGTTGCGCCGTGCTGATGATTTCGCACGATCTGCATCTGGTCATGGCCGCCACCGACGAAGTCATCTGCCTGGAGCGCCACATCTGCTGCACAGGCAAACCCGAAGACATCAGCCGTCATCCCGAATATCTGCGCATGTTCGGCCCCGGCTGGGAAGGCCTCGCCTTTTACCAGCACCGGCATGACCACCATCACGACCTGCACGGCGATGTTGTCCCGGACGAACCTGATGAGTACCGTCATGGCGAATGCCCACCGCAAGGGGGGTCGCATGAATGAATGGCTGATCCCCGATTTCCTGTGGCACGCCTTGCTGGGCGGCATCGGTATCGCCTTGCTGGCCGGGCCGCTCGGCTGTTTTGTGGTGTGGCGCCGCATGGCCTATTTTGGCGAAACGCTGGCGCATTCTTCCTTTCTCGGGATTGGACTCGGCTTGCTCCTGCATCTGGAACCGATGTTGGGCGTAATCGCCGTCGCCGCGACCACTGCCGTCTTGCTGGCGCGCCGCAATCCGGCCGAAGGTCTGGCCGAAGACACCCTCCTGGGCTTGCTGGCGCATACCAGTCTGGCGCTTGGTCTGGTATTGCTGGCGCTGATGGAGCATCTGCGCGTCGATCTCTTTTCCTATCTCTTTGGCGACATTCTCGCGTTACGCGCCCAAGAACTGCTCTGGATTGCCGTCGCCGACGTGCTTGGACTAGCCGTTCTCGCCAGAATCTGGCACGGCTTGCTGGCGCTCACCGTACATGAGGAACTGGCCGCCGTCGAAGGCCGCCACATCATGGCCCTGCGTCTGGCGTTCATGCTGGTGCTGGCCGTCTTCGTCGCGCTGGCCATGAAACTGGTCGGCATTCTGCTCGCCGTCGCCCTGCTCATCATTCCGGCCGCCGGCGCCCGCCGTCTGGCGCAAACGCCACTGCAAATGGCCTTCGGCGCCGCCGCCATCGGCGTGCTGGCCACTGTTTTGGGTTTGGCGTCCTCCTTGCACCTCGATACGCCGGCCGGACCCTCCATCGTCGTCGCGGCTGCCGGTTTGTTCCTGCTGATCCGCGCCCTGCCCCGGCGCGGCTAAATCAGCAAAATTCGTTCTTCCATTCCCGGATGGTCGCAAAAACGCTGACTGGATCCTTGGCTTCGGGGTTGCGCTGCTGCGCTGCCGCGATCACCGCCGGCTCGCTGCAACGCAGGAAAGGATTGGTGGCCTTTTCAAGCGCCAGCGTCGAGGGCACGGTCGGCCGGCCGCGCAGGCGCATGAAGGCGGCTTCTGCCGAGCGTTTCGCTGTTCCCGTGTTGCCCGGCTCGACCGCCATGGCAAAACGGAGATTGGCCTCGGTATATTCGTGGCCACAGTAGATCAGGGTTTCATCCGGCAGGGCAGCGAGCTTGGCGAGTGAATCGACCATTTGCGCCGGCGTGCCTTCAAACACGCGGCCGCAACCACCGGCAAACAGCGTATCCCCGCAAAACAAGGCGCCAGGAAACAGATAAGCCAAGTGCCCCAAGGTATGCCCCGGAATGGCGAGGACTTGACAGCGCTTGCCCAGCAATTCGATGACTTCGCCGCCGGAAAGCGGTTGGCTGCACCCTGTGATAGACTCACTCGCCGGACCAAAGACGGGCGCTGGATAGTTTTCCAGGATCAAGGGCAACCCGGCTTGATGGTCGGTGTGGAAGTGGGTGACGAGGATGGCCTTGAGGTTCAGGCCCTCGGCTTTGAGGCGCCAAATCACGGCTTTGGCGTCACCCGGATCGACAATGACGGCATCGGTGCCTTCATGCAACAACCAGATGTAATTGTCGGCTAAGGCAGGAATAAAGGTAATCTCAAGCATGGCGCCACTATCGAACGAGCCGCCCGGAATGTCAATTGCCGCCATTGATCAATGGCTGCGCTCACCGTTGGGTCGTCAGGTCATCGGCTGGGAGCAGGCGCGCATGGACGAGGCTGTCGCCGACATTTTCGGGTTCAACGCCCTGCAACTGGGCTTTCCGCAGCGCGACTTCCTGCGCACCAACCGCATTCCCCTGAAAAAGAAGGCTGGGGATTCGGGTGATGTTGATGTGCGTTGCGACCTGTCGGCCCTGCCCTTCGCCAGCCAGAGCATCGATCTGGTCGTTTTGCCGCATGTGCTTGAGTTTCATCCCGATCCGCACCAGTTGCTGCGCGAAATCGAGCGCATTCTGATTCCCGAGGGCCAGCTCATCATCCACGGCTTCAACCCCGTCTCGCTGTGGGGGCTGCGTCAAAGCCTAATGCGCCAGCGTGGCCGGGTGTTCCCCTGGAATGGCAATTATCTGACCGTATTGCGTCTGAAGGATTGGCTGAGCCTGCTCGGTTTCGAGCTTGATCGGGGCTGTTTCGGCTGCTACATCCCGCCCCTGCACCAGGAGGGCTGGCTGCGCCGCCTGAGCTTCATGGAGGCCGCCGGCGATCGCTGGTGGGGATTCGCCGGCGGCGTCTATCTGCTGCGCGCCATCAAGCGCGTGCGCGGAATGCGCCTGATCGAGCCGAAATGGCGCCAAAACGGCTTGCCTGCCTCCGCTCTGCGTCCGATCACCGATAAGGGACAGATTCAATGAGCCCGCAAACCGTCGACATCTTTACCGATGGCGCCTGCCGCGGCAATCCCGGCCCGGGCGGCTGGGGTGTTCTGCTGCGTCTGGGTAACAGGGAAAAGGAGCTATGGGGGGGTGAAGCCGAAACGACAAACAACCGCATGGAACTAACCGCCGCCATCCGCGCCCTGGAAGCGCTCAACAGGCCGGTCCAGGCCCGCATCCATACCGATTCACAATATGTCCTGAACGGTATCAAATCCTGGATTCACACCTGGAAAAGAAACGGCTGGCGCACTTCGAACAAGAAACCGGTCAAAAATGCCGAGCTTTGGCAGGCACTGGACGATCTGGCCAGCCGGCACCGGCTGGAATGGGTCTGGGTCAAGGGCCACGCTGGCCACCCGGACAACGAACGCGCCGACGCCCTGGCCAACCAGGGCATCGATGAACTGGAGAAGAGCCCGTGAGAAGAAAAATCGTCCTCGATACCGAAACCACCGGCCTTGACCCACGCCAAGGTCACCGTATCATCGAAATCGCCTGCCTTGAGGTCGTCAGCCGGCGGCAAACCGGCCACCACCTGCACAAGTACCTCAATCCGGAGCGGGAGATCGATGCCGGTGCCGCCGAAAAACACGGCATCACTTCAGAGTTTCTAGCCGACAAGCCCAAATTTGCCGATATTGCCGAGGAGTTCATTGACTTTGTGCGCGGCGCCGAGTTGATTATCCACAACGCACCCTTCGATCTCGGTTTTCTGAATGCCGAGCTGGAGCGTTTGGACATGGTGCCGATCGAAACGATTTGCGACAGTGTGATCGACACCCTGAAAATGGCGCGCGAACGCTATCCGGGCAAGCGCAACAACCTCGACGCCCTGTGCGAGCGCTACAACATCGACAATGCTCATCGCGTCCTGCACGGCGCTCTGCTCGACGCAGAACTGTTGGCCGAAGTCTATCTGGCCATGACGCGGGGACAGAATAGCCTGATGATCGAGCCCGAACCCGTTGTCCGCGCCAACAGCGAGGAAACGGGCCATGACGGTCGGCGCGTGCCCTTGCGGGTATTGCACGCCAGCGCCGAAGAACTGGCCGAGCACGAGCGTGTCCTTGCCGGAATTCAGGAAGCGTCGCAAGGCAAATGCCTGTGGCTCGAAGGACAGCGCTAGGGCGTGCGCAGTCAGCCCGCCAGCATCACCCGGTTGCGCCCGGCCTGTTTGGCCTGGTAAAGGGCGGTATCGGCCCGGGCGATCATGCGGTCGATGTCCTCGTCAAAAACAACGGTCACGCCGGTGCTGATGGTCAGACCAAATTTCTGCCCGTTGGCGGCCTCGAGGGACAAGGCTTCGATCCTGCGGCGCAACTGCTCGAACGGTGTATGCGGATCGCTCGCCAACACGCCGATGACACAAAACTCTTCGCCGCCCATGCGGGCCACCAGATTCGGGGAAGGGAAGCTTTCCAGCAGACAGCGCGAAACCTCGATCAGCGCCTGATCGCCGCATTTGTGACCGTAGTTGTCGTTGATTCCCTTGAACAAATCAATGTCGATCATGGCCACCAGCAGCTTCTGGTTATCGCGCAAGGCTTTGGAAAGCATGGCCTCACCGTGTTCATACAGATATCGCCGGTTGTGCAGCCCCGTCAGGTAATCGTGGCTGGCGTAACGCTCCATCAACTGGATGTAGTCCAGCGTGTCGAGATGGTTGACGATACGGACGTAGAACTCCTCGACGATAAAGGGCTTGCGCAAAATGTCGTCAGCACCGGCTTTCAGGAACTGGGCGCCGATGTAGGGATTGTCGGAACCGGTCACCCCAATGATGCAGGTCTTGGAACGGTTATGGCGAGCACGCAAGGCGGCGGTCAGTTCCACTCCAGTCATTCCCGGCATCTCATAGTCGATCAGGATCATCTGGACATCCGGATGATGCCGGAGCAGTTCCTGTGCCTTAAAACCGTCGGATGCCACCAGCACCTCAAGGCGGTGCACTTCCAATAGTCGGCGCAAATAGGCGCGGAAGGAATCGCTGTCGTCGACCACCAGGACCTTGATCGACTGGTTGTTTACCACGCGGCGAACCAGATTGGCCACGTAATCCACCGCCGAAACGATCTGCTTCGGAACGTAATCGACGATGGGTTTGGCTAGAATGCGGTCACGGATTTCTTCATTGATATTGCCGGTCATCACCACCGTGGCAATGTGGTTGGAACATACCAGATCGACCGCCTCGCCATCGGGCGCGTCCGGCAGGCCGATATCGACGACAGCCGCCTTGTAGGCCGGGCCGTGCTGGACGAGGAAATCGCGCGCGGCCGCAAAGGTTTCGGCATGATCAATCGGCAGCTGCGTCCGTTTCCCGATCGCGGTGCTCAACATGCGGCCCGCCATTTTGCTGTCTTCGACCAGCAAAATGCGCGGCGGCGGAACCCGATCCTTGTTTGCCATCAATTGCGACACCCCTTGGTTGCAGTCCATCCTGCAGCGAGAAGAAGGCAGAGCCCGCTGCCCCTGCGGATTGTAAGTCCATCATATACCTTTGTGCCATAGCCTCTTTGCTCAATCCGCGTTTCTCCCTCCTTCACGGCTTGCCCCCCGCGAATTTCGGTGAAAAAATCCGGTACAGCGGCGTCCCCACATGATCTTGCCAAGCGAAAGGAAGCACGAAATGAATTTTTTCGATGATCTTTCCCGCCACCTGCAAAATAACCGGGTCACCCGCCGGCAAGCCCTATGGCTTCTGGGCAGCGGAACCCTTTCGGCGGCTGGTGCCCTGTCCGGCTGCGCCACTTCGCCAGTCAGCGGAAAGTCGATTCTCGTCGGCATGAGCGAAGCGCAGGAAAAACAGATCGACAAACAGATCGCCCCCCACCAGTTCTCGCAGGATCTAGGGCCGATTCAGGACGGCGAGCTCAACCGCTATGTCTCCGATCTGGGCGGAGGTCTGGACAAGCTGACGCACCGACCCAACATGCCCTACTCGTACCGGGTGCTCAATGCCAATTATATGAATGCTTATACGTTTCCCGGCGGCGCCATGGGCGTGACCCGCGGCCTCTTGGTCGAACTGCAAAACGAGGCCGAACTGGCCGCCTTGTGGGGGCATGAACTGGGCCACGTCAATGCCCGCCACGCGGCCCAGAAACAGGGCGAATCGCTCGTCGCCCAGGTTGCCGTCGGCGCCCTCAACATCGCCAGCCAGGACAGCCGCTGGGCCGGACTGGTCGCCATCGGCAGCCAAATCGGCGCCAGCGCTCTGCTCTCCAGTTATTCGCGCGACAACGAACGCGAGGCCGACGCGCTCGGTCAGGAATACATGGTGCGTGGCGGTTACCCGGCCAGCGGCATGGCCACCTTGCACCAGCACCTGATCAACCAGGAGAAAGAGGCTCCGGGCCTGTTGCACACCATGTTCTCAACCCATCCGATGAGCCAGGAACGCAAAAACAACGCTCAGCAACTCGCCGAGACGCGCTATGCCGCCTCCCGCAACGCCAATCCGCAACGCGAGCGCTTTATGGACCGCACAGCGCGTTTGCGCCAGCTGAAGCCGACGATTCAGGATTGCGCCCAGGGCGAATCGGCCCTGGCCGCGAAAAAATTCCCGCTGGCCGAGGATCGCCTGCGTTCAGCTTTGAAACGAACGCCGCAGGATTACGCCGCCAACGTTGTCATGGCGCAATGCCTGATGGCGCAGGGACGCCGACAGGAAGCGCTGCGCTACGCCGAAGCCGCCCGCACGATCTATCCCCAGGAGGCGCGCGCCCACAAGGTGGCCGGGGTGCTGGCCCTGGAATTGCGTGACCCGGGACGCGCTTTCCAATACTTCGACCAGCACGACCGCCTGTTGCCGGGAAATCCGGAAACCACCTTCCTCAAGGGCGTTTCGCTCGAAGGCATGGGCAACCGGCGTGCCGCCGCACAGCACTATTCGGCCTTCCTACGCCAGAGCCAGAGCGGACAGGCGGCGCAATACGCCCAATCACGCCTGAAAAGCTGGGGGTATCTCCGATAATAGCCCGCCAATGCCCGTGGCAGGCGGATTCCGGAAAAATTCCGATATAATGCGGGTAGCTTTCCTGAAAGGGGATAAACCATGGGTTTTCTTGCTGACAAAAAAATTCTGATCACCGGGCTGATCTCCAAACATTCGATCGCCTACGGCATTGCCAAGGCCTGTAGCCGCGAGGGCGCACAACTCGCCTTCACCTACCAGAACGAACGTTTCGAGGAACGCCTGCACAAGTTTGCGGCCGAATTCGGCAGCACACTCTGCTTTCCGCTCGATGTCACCAGCGACGAACAGATCGACAAGGTTTTTCAGGATCTTTCCAAGCAGTGGGACGGCCTGGACGGCCTGGTGCATTCCATCGCGTTCGCGCCTTCCGAAGCCATCGAAGGCGATTTCCTCAATGGCATTTCGCGCGAATCCTTCCGCATTGCCCACGAAGTCTCCTCCTACAGCTATCCGGCTTTGGCCAAAGCAGCACGGCCGATGATGCAAGGGCGCCGTGCCGCGCTGTTGGCACTTTCCTACCTTGGCGCCGAACGCACCCTCCCCAACTACAACACCATGGGTCTGGCCAAGGCCAGCCTGGAAGCGGCAACACGCTATCTCGCCTTCAGTCTGGGGCCGGAAGGCACACGCGCCAACGCCATTTCCGCCGGCCCGATCAAAACCCTGGCCGCCTCCGGTATCGGCAGTTTCAGCAAATTGCTTGCCTACAACGCCCATCACGCACCAATGCGCCGTAACGTCACCATTGACGAAGTCGGAAACGCCGCCGCCTTCCTCCTGTCTGACCTGGCGAGCGGGATCACTGGCGAGGTGCTCTATGTCGACGGCGGCATGCACTCGACCGCGCTCGGGAACCCGGAACCCATGGGTGGCCAATAAGAAAATTCGGGGCTGAGGCCAAAACGAAAAACGCCGGTTTATACCGGCGTTTTTTATCAACAAGACTGAGATTGCCACGGCCCTTGCAGGCGCCGCAATGACGTGTTTTTCTCAGTCCTCCTTGGCCAAAAGAGCCGCCTCGTCGATTTCGACCTTGTAGCGGGCACGCAACGCCGCCATGAAAGCGCGCATCTCCTCCTGCCCCACCGCGGCATTGAACTGCTCCAGATAGGCCTGGCGCCGTTGTTCGGTGACGTCCTCAGCAGGGAAGACCTTGGCGATTTTGTACAAGACGTAACCGACATCCGGCAGCTCAATGCCGGTATAGGCAGGCAATTTGGCGGCATTCGCCTTGAAAATCGCCGGAACGGCCGCCGCCTGAACGGCGCGCGTATCGAGATAGGAAACCATTTTCGGCGCCGACCAGTTCAATTTTAGATCGCTACCCTTGGCCAATTCAGCCTGTTTTTCCTGGCCGGACCGAGTTGCCAGCACCAGTGCTTCCTTGCGCTTCAACTGGGTTTCGATGGCGCTTCTGACCGCCTCGAAAGGTTGGAGGCTCGCCGGCCGATGCTCAAGAATGCGGGCGGAAACCAGCGTGTTTTGGGCAATTTCCACTGCCTCGGTATTGCGTTTGCTCTTGACGGAATCTTCCGAAAACAGCGATTTCAGCAATTTTTCATTAGCAAGCGGACCGTGCGCCGGCCCCGGCTTCCGGCCGATCCAATCCGTTTGTTTCAGCTCCAGCTTGAACTGCTCCGCCACCGGCTTGAGGCTGTCCGACTGCTCATACACCATGTTGCTGAAGGTCTCCGCCGATTCGGCAAAAGAACGGGCGGCAGCGTTGCGTTTCAATTCGGTCTCGATTTCGCCACGAACTTCCGTCAGCGGTTTGATTCTCTCGGCCCGGATGCCGGTCAGCTTGATGATGTGGAAACCGAAATCGGACTCGACCAAGCCGGAAATTTCACCTTCCTTGAGCGCGAACGCGGCATCCTCAAAAGGTTTGACCATGGCCTCCCGGCCGAAAAAGCCGAGGTCGCCACCCTTTTGGGCCGAACCCGGATCGTCGGAATATTTCTTGGCCAGATCGGCAAAAGATGCCGGGGACTTGCGCACCTGTTCGAGCAGGGCTTCGGCCCTCGCCCGCTTTTTGTCCTTGTCCTTCTTGCTTTCCTCCTCGACCCGGAACAGGATGTGGCTGGCACGACGCTCTTCGGATTGCTTGTAGTTGTCCTTGTGCGACTCGTACCAGGTCTTGATTTCTTCTTCGCTCACTGTCGCCCGGCTGGCGACAGCGTCCTGCGACAAAACAGCGTATTCCACCCGGGCCTGCCCTGGGATCTCAAATTCCTTGGGATGAGCATCGTAATACTGCTTCGTAGCCTCAGCACTCAGCTTGACCTGGGGCAAAAAAGTATCCAGGGACAGGGTATGCTCGAGCACCTCGCGCGTTTCGGTATGGATGGCCAGGGCGCGTTCGCTCAGCACCTTGGAGGCAATGACGGAGTCGCCCACCGTTCCCGACAGTTGCTGCAAGGTAAGATCACGGCGGAGATTGGCCTCGAATTCAGCCTTCGATTTCCCCTGCATCTGGAGAAAAGTATCATAACGGGAGTCCGAGAACTTGCCGTCCTCATGGAAACTGCTGACCCCCTTAATTACCCTGCGGATCGAGTCGTCAGAAGCCCTGACATGGTTTTTCTGCGCCTCCAGGAAGAGCAGGCGCTGGTCAATCATTTCGTTGAGGATGATGCGCCGGATTTCGGGCTGGTTCATCATCTTGGCATCAAACATGCGTCCCATACGGACACGGAGAATCTCCTGACGTTCCCGCAGCTCGTTCTGGAATTCTTCGAGGGTGATAGGAACACCATCGACCTTGGCAACTGCGCCCGTCGCTCCTCCTCGCATATAGCCGTCGATCCCGAAAAAAACAAAGGTCAGGGCGATCAATCCCAGGATAAGCTGGGCAATCTTCTTGCTGCTCCGGACAAATTCAAACATAGCGTGGAATTCCCACAAGCGTTAAAGAAGAAAGGCGAACCGCTGTTCGCCTTTGAAATCCGTTGGCGGAGTGGACGGGACTCGAACCCGCGACCCCCGGCGTGACAGGCCGGTATTCTAACCGACTGAACTACCACTCCGCAGCCGGCGCAATGCCGATGGGCGCGCATCTTACCACAGACCGAACCACCCGGCCCGATTTTTGCCGGGAAAGCACCAATGGCACAGCCTATTTCCCATGCAGCTCCTGAAGGGAACGGATACTGCCGCCCTGCCCCTTGATGAACTCCTCGATTCCCCGCGCGGCGGCGATAGCAGCCGCTAGCGTCGTGATATAGGGAATTTTGTATTTGATGGCCGCCTTGCGGATATAAGAATCATCGTGCTGGCTCATTTTCCCGCTCGGCGTATTCACCACCAGTTGAATACCGCCATTCTTGATGACGTCCGCGATATTGGGACGGCCTTCATGCATCTTCTGGATCAGTTCGGCTTCAATTCCTTGCGCAGCGAGCACGCTCAAAGTGCCCCGCGTCGCCAGAATCTTGAAGCCCAGGTTCTTGAAGCGGCGCGCCACCTGTGCCGCCGCCGGCTGATCGTGGTCAGCCACCGTCAGCAGGACGGTACCTTGCGTGACCAGACGCGCTCCTGCCGCTTCCTGCGCCTTGAAATAGGCCATGCCGAAGGAGTTGGCGATCCCCAGTACCTCACCGGTGGAGCGCATTTCCGGCCCCAATACTGGATCGACCTCGGGGAACATGTTGAAGGGGAAAACCGCCTCCTTGACGCCGAAATGGCTGATCTGCCGATCCTTCAGCCCCATGTCCGCCACCGGTTTGCCAAGCATGACCTGAGTGGCCAGACTAGCCATGGGAATGTTGCACACCTTGGAAACCAGCGGCACGGTACGGGAAGCGCGCGGATTGGCTTCGATGACATAGACGGTGTCGTCGGCAATGGCGTACTGGATGTTGATGAGGCCGACCACCTTGAGCTCAAGGGCAATTTGCCGGGCGTAATCGCCAATCGTTTCAAGGTGCTTGGCCGGAATGCTGATGGGCGGAATGACGCAGGCGGAATCACCGGAGTGGATTCCCGCCAGCTCGATGTGCTCCATGACAGCCGGAACGAAGGCGGTGGTGCCGTCGGACAGGGCGTCGGCTTCGGCCTCGATGGCATTTTCGAGGAAACGGTCGATCAGGATGGGGCGGTCGGGCGTAACCCCGACCGCAGCCTGCATGTACTGACGCAGCATGTCTTCATCGTAGACCACTTCCATGCCCCGCCCGCCCAGCACGTAGGAGGGACGAACCATGAGCGGATAGCCAATGTGGCCGGCGACCTGCAGCGCCTCCTGCAAATCGACGGCCATGCCGGATTCCGGCATCGGGATACCCAGCTTGTCCATCATCTTGCGGAAACGATCACGATCTTCCGCCAGGTCAATGGTTTCGGGCGTCGTACCGATGATCCTGACCCCGGCTTCTGCCAGTTCGCGGGCGATATTGAGCGGGGTCTGGCCGCCGAACTGGACGATG
>JAKJFA010000005.1:51262-68136 GCA_022705135.1 Pseudomonadota bacterium
CACATCCTCGACGGTGATGGGCTCGAAATAGAGCTTGTCCGAGGTATCGTAATCGGTCGACACCGTTTCCGGGTTGCAATTGACCATGATGGTCTCGAAGCCTTCGTCCCGCAGGGCGAAAGCGGCATGGACACAGCAATAATCGAATTCGATGCCCTGTCCGATGCGATTGGGGCCGCCGCCGATCACCATGACTTTGCGGCGCTCCGAACGCGTCACCTGATCGGTGGCGTTGTAGGTCGAGTAATAGTAGGCGGCATTTTCCACCCCGCTGACAGGAACGGGCTGCCAAGCATGCACGATCCCCGCCCTCTTCCGCCACTGACGGATTTCGCTCTCAGCAACCCCCAGCAACCGGGCCAGGTAACGGTCGGCAAAACCATCCTGCTTGGCGCGCCGGAGCAGGTCGATGGGAAGCGCGCTTCCCCGGTGCCGGAGGAGCTCTTCCTCAAGCGCCACCAGCTCCTTCATCTGTTCGATGAACCAGGCTTTGATGTGCGTCTTCTCGTGCAGTTCTTGGACCGTTGCGCCCTTGCGCAAAGCCTCATACATAATGAATTGGCGTTCGCTGGTCGGGAACGACAGCAGGTCAAGCAATTCACTGAGCGGCTTGTCGTTAAAATTGGCAGCGAAGCCCAAACCATAACGGCCGATTTCCAGCGAGCGAATCGACTTCTGCAGGGTTTCCTTGTAGGTCTTGCCAATGCTCATCACTTCGCCAACGGCCCGCATCTGCGTGCCGAGGCGATCTTCCACCCCCTTGAATTTCTCGAAGGCCCAGCGCGCAAACTTGACGACGACGTAATCGCCCCAGGGAATGTATTTTTCCAGCGTACCGTCGCGCCAGTAGGGCATCTCGTCCATCGTCAGGCCACCCGCCAGCCGCGCCGAAACCAGTGCAATGGGGAAGCCGGTGGCCTTGGAAGCCAGCGCCGAGGAACGCGAAGTGCGCGGATTGATTTCGATGACCACCACCCGCCCGGTTTCCGGATTGTGCGCGAACTGGACATTGGTGCCGCCGATGATGTCGATAGCTTCCACGATGTCGTAAGCGTATTTCTGCAGGCGCTGCTGCAATTCCGGGCAGATCGTCAGCATCGGCGCCGTGCAGTAGGAGTCGCCGGTATGCACCCCCATCGGATCAACGTTTTCAATGAAGCAGACGGTAATGCGCTGGCCCTTGGCGTCGCGTACCACTTCAAGTTCCAGTTCCTCCCAGCCCAGAACCGACTCCTCGACCAGAATCTGACCGATCAGGCTGGCCGAAATGCCGCGGCTGGCGATGACCTGTAATTCCTCCGTGTTGTACACCAAACCGCCGCCCGTTCCACCCATGGTGTAGGCTGGACGGATCACCACCGGATACCCCATGCGGGCGGCGATGGCTTCGGCCTCCTCGACGCTGTGGGCGGGTTCGCTCGCCGGCATCTCGATCCCGAGCTTCTGCATCGTTTCCTTGAAGGCAATACGGTCTTCGCCGCGCTTGATGGCATCGGCCTGCACACCGATGATGCGGACACCAAAACGTTCCAGAACACCTGCCGTCGCCAACTCCGAACTCAGATTCAGGGCAGTCTGCCCGCCCAGATTGGGCAGCAGCGCATCCGGCCTTTCCTTTTCGATAATGCGGGTCAGCGCCTCGACCGTCAGCGGCTCGATGTAGGTGGCGTCCGCCATGCCGGGATCGGTCATGATGGTGGCCGGATTGGAATTGACCAGAACGATTTCGTATCCCAAAGCACGCAAGGCCTTGCAGGCCTGGGTTCCAGAATAGTCGAACTCGCAGGCCTGGCCGATGACAATGGGCCCCGAACCAATAATCAGGACTTTCTTGATGTCATCTCGTCTTGGCATTTCCTACACCTCTTCGCTATATCGTGACGGTTCTGTTCAGATTGAAAGGGAATTCTTGCGGCTTGCAGGCGGGCTGAACTCTACCATTAAAGACGGATAGGCCAAAATGACCGTATCGCGGCCAGATCAACAGTCCGTTTTTGTCAAAACCAGCCTGCCTTTTGGAAAAAGCGCGCGTCTATCGGCAATCAGTGGCGCGTCGGCTCGTCGTTTTCCTCGCCGTGGACATGGCCGTGTTCGATTTCCTCGGCGCTGGCCGGGCGGATGGCGGTCACCGTGCAGGTAAACAAGAGGGCTACGCCCGCAAGCGGATGATTGCCGTCCAGAACCACCTTGTCGTTGGCGATGTCGGTCACGCGGTAAATAAGATACTCATCGTCGTCGGCACCCTCGGGGGCGCCCTCGAATTGCATGCCGACCTGGAGTTCTTCGGGAAAATTCTCGCGCGGCTCGATCTGTACCAGATCGGCGTCGTAATCGCCAAAAGCCTCGTCCGGCTGCAGCTTAACCTGCACCGACTCGCCAATACCCTTGCCGTGAAGCGCCTCTTCAATGCGCATGAAGATATCGTCGTACCCTCCATGCAGGTAAACCAGCGGTTCGCGGCCTTCATCAACAACATTGCCATCGCTATCGGTGACGTTGTAATCCAGGGTGACGACGGTATTTTTATTTACCTGCATCTTCATACATTGAGTTCCTTGACAAGGCGCAGCACCTCTTGTGCATGTCCTTTGTAATTAACGTGGTACAAGGCATGGCGGATCAGCCCGACCTTGTCGATAATGAAGGTGGAACGGGCGACACAAAATTTCTTGTGCCCATCCACCTCCTTGGGTTGCCAGACGCCATACAGCTTGCACACCGCCGCCTCGGGGTCGGACAGCAGGCTGATGCCGATACCCTCCCGATCCCGAAACTCGGCATGCGTCAGGCAATCGTCACGGCTGACGCCCAAGAGGACGCAATTTTCGCGGTCAAAGACTTCTTCAAGGTCGGAAAAATCCGTCGCCTCCTGCGTACAGGCCGGATTCCCGTCCTTGGGGTAGAAAAACAGCACCACACAGCGCTTGCCGGCAAAGGAGGCCAAATCGACCGTCTTCATATCGGCATCCGGCAACGAAAAAACAGGTGCGGGTTGTCCGGCCTTGAGGTGCATGTGGTTCTTTCTCCATTTGACGCCGCAAACTGCCACGCCTAGGAGGATTCTACCTGCCCTGAGTCTTTTCCGGTATCTGAATGAAGATTTCGTCCTGCCGAATCATGCCGAGTTCAAAACGGGCGCGTTCCTCGATCGCTTCATAACCCTGCTTGAGGTCGCGCACTTCGGCTTCGAGCCCGGCATTGCGGACGAGTAGTTTCTGATTGAGTTCCCTTTGCTGCTCAAGCTGATGCCGGGTATCCCACACCTTCAGCCAACCGCCTTTGCCCAGCCAGAGCGGATACTGGATCAGGGCGATGAGGGCGATCAGTGCAAGACTCAGCCAGCGCATCATTCAGTAAGGGGTAAGGAGCGAGGGGTGAGGTGCAAACCCATCGCCAGATTGGTGTACTTCAGCAAAGCCAAAAACGCCGATTTTGGGCAGAAACGTTGATGGAATCATCAGGCATTTTTCATTTTTTGAATCAATTCAAGAAATTTGGCTTTGTTGTAACGGTATGAACCCTCTTCAAGACTTGAAGGATCAGCCGTATCAACCACATCGCCATCTTGTGAGATCACCCAAAAGTAAGGGTAGACATTGGTGGACGGCAATTTAGAAAAGAACGCAGCGTTCCGATTTTTCTCACCGAAATAAACTTTGAGCATCACGAAGTTTTGGTCAAGAGAAGTTCTGATTTCAGCATCGCTTGAAATCAATGATTCCAAAGCACGGCTCCAATCGCACCAATCACCGCCACCGATGACCAAAACGTTTTTTCGACTCGTTTTTGCTTCATTCAAAGCCTTTTCAAGGCCTGTTTCCGGGTTTGCGCCTGGATCGAATCCGCTTTTTGCGGTTTGCGAATCGCAAGCTGACATCAGGAAGACAAATAATAGAATAGCAAGTGCGAATAAAGGCCTCATCCCCTGCCCCCTTCCGGCGCCTAGCGCAAGTTATAAAACGTATCGCGGCCGGGATAGGAAGAGGTGTCGCCCAAATCCTCTTCGATCCGCAGCAGCTGGTTGTACTTGGCGATGCGGTCGGAGCGGGAGAGCGAGCCGGTCTTGATCTGGCCAACATTGAGGCCGACGGCAATGTCGGCGATGGTCGAATCCTCAGTCTCGCCCGAACGGTGCGAAATCACCGCCGTATAGCCAGCGCGCTTGGCCATTTCGATGGCCGCGAAGGTTTCCGACAGCGTGCCGATCTGGTTGATCTTGATCAGCACAGAATTGGCAATGCCCTTCTGGATGCCTTCCCGAATGATGCGAGTATTGGTGACGAAAATATCGTCGCCGACGATCTGGACCTTTTTGCCCAGCCGGTCCGTCAGGAGCTTCCAGCCGTCCCAGTCGCTCTCGGCCATGCCGTCCTCGATCGACACGATCGGGAACCTGCCGGCCAGATTCTCCAGATAATCGGTGAATTGGGCCGAATCGAGCTGCAAGCCTTCGCCTTCGAGGTGGTACTTGCCGTCCTTGTAAAACTCGGAAGCGGCGCAGTCCAACGCAATCAGCACGTCCTTGCCGGGCGCGTAGCCAGCGCTTTCGATGGCCTGCATGATGAATTGAATGGCTTCGGCATGAGACCCCAGATTGGGCGCGAAGCCGCCTTCGTCACCCACCGCCGTCGAAAATCCCTTCTTGTCGAGCAGCTTTTTCAGGGCGTGGAACACCTCGGCGCCGCAGCGCAGGGCTTCGCGGAAGGAGGACTGGCCAACCGGAACGATCATAAATTCCTGGATATCCAGGCTATTGTTGGCGTGCGCCCCGCCGTTGATGATGTTCATCATCGGCACCGGCATCTGCATCGGACCCGAACCGCCGAAGTAACGGTAGAGCGGCAAGCCGGATTCCTCCGCGGCCGCCTTCGCCACCGCCATCGAAACGGCCAGGATGGCATTGGCGCCCAGGCGCGACTTGTTGTCGCTACTGTCCAGGTCGATCATGGTCTGATCGATGAAGGCCTGTTCCTGCGCATCCAGGCCGACAATGGCTTCGGAAATTTCGGTATTGACGTTTTCGACGGCCTGCGTCACGCCCTTGCCGAGATAGCGGCCGGCATCGCCGTCGCGCAACTCGATCGCTTCGCGCGATCCCGTGGAAGCGCCGGAGGGAACCGCCGCCCGTCCCATGACCCCAGACTCCAGCAACACATCGGCTTCGACCGTGGGATTACCCCGGGAATCAAGAATTTCACGCGCAACCACATCAACGATAGAACTCATCTTTATTCCTTGTTTCAGAGAGTTATGAAAAAAAGTTAAGGTTGATTATCAACACCTTCAAGCACCAGCATCTTCATTTCCGCCGCATTGGCCCGCGCCGCGCGTGCCACACGGTAGTCGGGCGAGTCATAAAAGGCCTTGGCCTGCGCGACGGAATCGAATTCGACTACCACCAGACGCGGCGACGCGGGCGGTTCGCCTTCCAGCACCTCAAGCGTCCCGCCCCGCGCCAGATAGCGGCCACCGTGCCGGGCAATCGCCGCCTGCGCCAGCGCCTTGTACTGCTCATAGGAAACAGGATCCGTAACCTTGACCTCAACGATCAGATAAGCCTTGGCGCTCATTGCCTCTCCTCAAATCCGGCCGTCTTGACGGCACGATCCAGCGCCACCAGCGTTTTCAACAGGGATTCCATGCGTTGCAGCGGCCAGCTGTTGGGGCCGTCGGACAAGGCTTTTTCGGGACAGGGATGCGTTTCCATGAAGAGGCCGGAAATCCCGGCCGCCACCGCCGCCCGTGCCAGAACCGGCACAAATTCGCGCTGGCCGCCGGAAACCGTGCCCTGCCCGCCCGGCAACTGCACCGAGTGGGTGGCATCGAAGACCACCGGACAGGCGCATTCGCGCAGGATCGCCAGCGAACGCATGTCGGAAACCAGATTGTTATAACCGAAGCTGGCGCCGCGCTCGCACACCATCAGGTTGTCCGCGCCGCCGTTAGCCTCGCGCGCCTTGGCGACGACGTTTTTCATGTCGCCCGGCGCCAGAAACTGGCCTTTTTTCAGATTGACCGGCTTGCCGGCCGAAGCCACGGCATGGATGAAATCGGTCTGGCGGCACAAAAACGCCGGGGTTTGCAGCACATCGACCACCACCGCCACCGCCGCAATATCGTGTTCGGTGTGAACATCGGTCAATACCGGCACACCAGTTTGCCGCTTCACTTCGGAGAGGATGTGCAAGCCTTCGTCCACCCCCGGCCCGCGCGCCGATTGGCCGGAACTGCGGTTGGCCTTGTCGTAGGAGGCCTTGAAAATGTAGGGAATGCCCAAACGCGCGCAGATGTCCTTCATCTGCCCGGCCACCTCGACACACAATTCCAACGATTCGGCCGTACAGGGGCCGGCGATCAGGAACAAGGGCTGCTCGAGGCCGGCGTCAAAGCCGCAGAGTTTCATGGCTTGCGGGCCTCTTTATTGGCCAGCGCCGCTTGGACAAAAGCGGTAAACAGCGGATGCCCAGTACGCGGGTTGGAGGTGAATTCCGGGTGGAACTGCACGCCGACGAACCACGGGTGCAGTTCCTGCGGCAACTCCATCATCTCCGGCAGATTTTCCGTCGGGGTCCGGGCCGAAATCACCATGCCCGCCGCTTCCAGGCGGGGAACATAGGCATTATTGACTTCGTAACGGTGGCGGTGGCGTTCATTGACTTCCTTGCCGTAAATCGCTTCTGCCCGGGTTCCGGGTTTGATCGGACAACGCTGCGCGCCCAGACGCATGGTGCCCCCGAGGTTGGAATCAGCAGAACGCTTCTCGACCCGCCCTTCCCGATCGAGCCATTCCGTAATCAGCGCCACCACCGGATGTGGCGTCGCCGCATCGAATTCGGTGCTGTTGGCGCCTTCCAGTCCGGCAACATGACGGGCGAACTCGATAGTCGCCAGTTGCATGCCCAGGCAAATGCCCAGGTAAGGCACCTTGTGTTCGCGGGCATAGCGGATGGCGGCAATCTTGCCCTCCGTGCCGCGCACGCCAAAACCGCCCGGCACCAGGATGGCATCGACCGCGCGCAAGGCGTCGGTGCCGCAGTTTTCAATATCCTCGGAATCCATGTAGTGGATATTGATCCGGCTGCGCGTATGAATCCCGGCGTGTTTCAGGGCTTCCGTCAGCGATTTGTAGGATTCCGTCAGGTCGACATACTTGCCGACGAAGGCAATGTCGACGGTGTGTTCCGGGTGCTGCAAGGCATGAACCAACTTCTGCCACACCGACAGATCGGCCGCCTTGGCCAGAATGCCCAGCTTGTGGCAAACGATTTCATCGATCATCTGTTCGTGCAGCATGGCGGGAATCTGGTAGATGGAATCGGCATCGAGGCACTCGATCACCGCTTCCGGCATCACATTACAAAACAGCGCGATCTTGCGCCGCTCTTCGGCAGGCATTGAGCGATCGGCCCGGCACAGCAGAATGTCGGGCTGAATACCGATTTCGCGCAATTCCTTGACCGAATGCTGGGTCGGCTTGGTTTTCAATTCACCCGCGGTCGGGATGTAGGGCAGCAAGGTCAGGTGCATGTAGCAGGTGCCGCTGCGGCCTTCTTCAATCCCCATCTGGCGGATGGCCTCAAGAAACGGCAGGGATTCGATGTCGCCGACCGTGCCGCCGACTTCGACAATCGCCACCTCGGCTCCTTCAGCGCCGCGCTTGATGAAGGCCTTGATCTCGTCGGTAATATGAGGAATAACTTGAACCGTTTTTCCCAAGTACTCGCCGCGACGTTCTTTTTTAATCACCGACTCGTAAATCTGGCCGGTCGTGAAGTTGTTGCGCTTGCCCATCTTGGCGCTGGTAAAGCGCTCATAATGACCGAGATCGAGGTCGGTTTCGGCGCCGTCCTCGGTGACGAAGACCTCGCCGTGCTGGAACGGGCTCATCGTTCCCGGATCGACATTGATGTAGGGGTCGAGCTTGAGATGGGTGATTTTGATGCCGCGCGATTCAAGAATGGCACCCAGCGACGCGGCGGCGATGCCTTTGCCCAGCGAGGACACGACACCACCGGTGACGAAGACGTATTTGGTCATGGCAGAACAGGCCGCGTGAAAGTCGAATGATACTCGAAAGGAGCGCGGGCTGTCAGCCGGCAGCGGAGTTTAGTTGGCGCCGCCGCACCGTTTCAAACAGGCACACCGCAGCGGCGGCGGAGACATTCAGCGATTCGGCCACGCCCGGCATGGGAATTTTGATTTTCAGTTTGGCCGCTGCGGCCACTTCCGGCCGCACGCCCTGTCCCTCCGAACCAAACACCCAGGCCATTGGCCCCTGCAGTGGCGCATCAAAGAGCGAAACGGCGTCTTGCAACTGGGTGACCGCGGCCGTGCCTGGGTAGGCTTTCAGAAACGCCGCTAAATCAGCATCTTCAACAATCGACAAGGCAAAGTGCGCCCCCTGCCCGGCCCGCAGCACCTTGGGCGACCAGACGCCGGCGCAATCGGCAGACAGCAGCACTTGCCGGAACCCCGCCGCCGCCGCCGTGCGCAGCAAAGTGCCGACATTACCGGGATCTTGCACGCCATCGAGCAGCACCGTATCGACAGCCAAATCGGGGGCCTGCGAAGCCGGAATCGGCACCACGGCCATAATGCCGCTCGGCGTTTCAACGCAGGCAATATCGCGGAACAGGTTTTCGGCCAGCACCGTCGCCGCGCGCCCGGCAATCAGCGCGGCAATTTCCGGCTGCTGGCTGGCCGATTCATTAACGATCAGTTGTTCGACCGGGCCTGACGCCTCTTCACAAGCGCGGATCAAATGCGCACCATCGAGTAGCGTTTTTCCGGTGTTTTGCCGTTCGCGGGCGGACTGGCAGAGGCGCTTCAATCCCTTGAAGAGCGGGTTGTCGCGGGAACGGATTTCCTTGCAAGAAGCGGTTGGCGGATTGTTTTGACCGTGCTTCGACATATTCGGCTCCGGTCAGTGCTGTTTGGACGAATTGGGTTGGATTGGAATCAGGTCAAGCTTGGGCCAGTCGATGAAACGGGTGTTGTGCATGGGTTCGCCATGTCGGAGAAGACCGATGCCCCCATCTGAGATACCACCCCAAATGCAAGCCACCTGCTTGCCATCGGGAGAAAGGCTGACCCGCGAACATTCAAGATCAAAAGCGACCTCGTCCTGGGTATCAACATTGGGCTTACGCAGAAAAAGGGCATACCCCCCCCCTTGCTGGAATTGACTGTCCAAAAGAGATTTGACAAAAAACCGCCGCAACCCCGCGCCTTGGCGATATTGTTCGTCGGTCAGAGGCGCCTTATGGTTTTTTTCTTCCTCATAAAGCGCGAGCACCTCCTTTTGGTCGTCCCGATGCAAACGAATGCCCAGCGCCACGGGATTGCCTTCTTTTTTCTTGTCTTCCAGACTGTCGTAATACAGCACCCTGCCTTGCCGATCCATGTCCAGCGGTGGCTGTTGCCAACTCCGATGCACTGGAAACACTTGCAGCTTTTGCAGCAGTTCGCCCTTGATCACAGGCGCATCCTTGGCGTTGGCGACGAAGAAATTGTTTTTGCGGACGAAGTCCCGTTCTTCTGGCGCCACGTTGTAATCGGCAAATGAAACCGAGAAAACAAAGCGCTCGCCATCCGGGGTCAGGAAGGGGCGGCCTTGGTTCCGTTCAAAATATGGTTTTAGGCCTGCCAGCAGGGTTTCCTTGCCGGTTTCCCACTCCAGCATGTACAGCACCGGAAAGGCCGGCGCATCCTTTTCGCGCAGGTTGAACTGCCGCCAGTAGATGAGCCGCTGGCCGTTGTGCGAGAAGGAGGCGCCCGTCGCTTGAATGTCTTGGCCCGGATGAATTTTTTGGTAGGGTCCCAATAGTTCGTTCGTGGCAGGTTCAACCCCGGCAGTGGTCAAATCCTGCTCCCCCGTTCCATCCGGCCGCATCTTGACCAGGCGCAGGGTGCGCACATCGCCCATGCCTTCGATGGTGCCGGCCATGGTCGCCACAATCCATTGCCCATCCGGCGAGAAGACCGGTTCCAGATAGGTATGGTCTTCCTTGAAGTGCAATATGACCCAGTGGTTCTTCGAGATGCTGTATTTGCCGATGCGGCAGAGTTTGTCCCGCCAGGGCTGCACATGACACAGGCTCACCAGCAAGGTGTCGCCGTCCGGCCCGAAATGCACATAGGTGGGATACCAGCGAATGCCGTATTGGGTCATCTGCGGCTCGAATTTGCCATAAGTTTTAATAAGGCTCTTGTTTTTGTCTTTATCTCTTTGCTGCCCGCCAGCGTAATTGCCGAATTTGAAGCAGGTATAGGGTTCGGACAGGCAACTCATGTCAGGCAACAAAGCATAGCCGCCAGCGATGACCAAGGCCAGAAGGAGGATCAGGACAATCCACCATTTGCGCTTGCCGGCAGGCTTGGGCAGGGTCGCTTCTGGATCGGGTGTGATCGGGGGTTGTTCGTTCATCGCAACACTTTCTTCAAAACATTCAGCCTCACGAACTTTCACCTAATCAGCCAAAGGGGTCCAGCCAAAGGGGTCGGTCCAGCCAAAGGGGTAGCAGCCAAAGGGGTCAGAGACATTTCGTATTTTCTGCGCATAATCAAAAGGCTAATTTGCCCTGAAAATCATCTCGTTCATCCTGGCGTGGGTAGCACGCCGCCCACCCTGCATGTGCTCTTATCCCGGAGCCGTATTGACCGAATACGCCTTGACCGTTCCGGCAATACCCTTCGCCTCGATTTCCAGGTAATTCTCCGGCGGAACCAGCCGTTTAAGTTCTTCGGAGAGGTGCGCGCGGGTGTATTCCGAAATCAGGATTTGCGAACCAGCCGCCTTGCCGCACAGGCGCGCCCCCAAATTGACATGATGCCCGAGCACCGTGTAATCGACGCGTTCCTTGCAACCGATATTGCCGACGGCCATCTCGCCGGTATTGATGCCGATGCCCATTTGCAGACTCGGCAGGCCGCGCTTTTGCCACTCCGCATTGACTTCGGCGTGCGCTTTCAGAAAAGCCAGCGCCGTTTTGACGGCCTGATCGGCATGATCCGCATAGGCAATCGGGGCGCCGAACAAGACCATGATTTCATCCCCCACCGTCTTGTCCACCGTGCCCCGCCAGCTATGCGCCAAGGGAATCATGATGCCCATGAACACATTGATCAGTTCCTTGACCTGCTCGGCCGTCAGGTTGGCTGACGCTGCCGTGAAGCCGCGCAAATCAACGAACATGACGGAAAGCTCGACCTTGTGCGTCTTGAAAAAATCCTCTTCGCTTTTGAGCATCTGCGCAATGACGCTGGGCGGAACATAACGGGAGAATAGCCCGGAGAGTTGCAGATTCCGCTCCAGAGAACGATAAATGCGCCGGCTGGCAAAAAAGGCGCCGAGCGCAAAGACGACGCCCCAAAAACCAAACGAAAGACGAATCGAGGTCAACATCAACTGCATTTCGCCCGCGTCGACTTTGCCGAACAGTTCCGGCCGCGCTTCGAACATCGCCCAGGTAAAGGCAAAAATGACCAGACAGCCCCAGATCAGGCAAAGGCTCAAGATTTGCCGGATGATGATGTGGCGCGGGCTTTTCGGGGTATAGAGCCAGTAGGCGATCAGCAAGAACCCCACCACATAGGCGGCGCGCGCCACGCTATTTTCTGTGGCCACCCAGGCCAGATAGCCGATCAACAGGCCAAACAACAAAACCGGCAAGGCCAGGGCCTTAGTCGTCCATTTCGTCCCGGTTTGCTCCATCGTGTCGTTGTCCATGACCATTCCCCTCCCAATTTTGGCTGAGACCGCAACCTGTTCCGCATTGTAGCCTCTCAGGACAGTGGTTTATAGCAGGGAAAGCTGTTCGGCCACCGGCCCAAACGTCCGCCGATGTACCGGGCTGGCGCCATGCACCCGCAGCGCGGCGAAATGCGCGGCGGTCGGGTAGCCCATGTGACGATCAAAGCCATAGTGCGGGTAGTGTTCGTGCAGCGCCCGCATCTGGGCGTCGCGCGTTGTTTTGGCCAGAATGGACGCGGCAGCGATGCTGGCGATTTTGCCGTCGCCCTTGACGATGGCTTCGACCGGAATGGCCAGACGCGGGCATTTATTGCCATCGACCAGCGCGGATTGCGGACGTATTGCCAGCATGTCGACCGCCCGGCACATCGCCAGCAGACTGGCTTGCAGGATATTGATCTGGTCGATTTCCTCGACGCTGGCTTCGGCCACCGCCCAGGCAATCGCCGTCCGGCGGATTTCCTCGGCCAGTTGAAGGCGCTTCTTTTCGGAGAGTTTCTTGGAATCGTTCAAGCCGGCAATCGGCCGCTTCGGATCAAGGATAACGGCGGCCGCCACCACCGGCCCGGCCAGCGGCCCCCTGCCCGCTTCGTCGATGCCACAAACTGTCGGCGGCGGATAGATCAGGCCAGGCATTCGATGATGGCCTCGGCCGCCTTTTGCGCGGTGTTCTGCTTCAATTGCTGATGAATCTCGGTAAACACCTCATTCAGCGCGGCAGCGCCTTCCCGGTCTTCATAGAGTTTGAACAGGGCTTCGGCCAGATGTTCCGGGGTGGCGTCGTCCTGCAGGATTTCCGGAACAATGGAATGCCCGGCCAGGATATTGGGCAATCCGACAAAGGTCAGACGACCCATGCGCTGCATCAGCCAATGCGAAGTCGGCGACATTTTGTAGGTAATGACCATCGGCCGCTTGATCAGCGCCACTTCCAGCGTCGCCGTGCCGCTCGCCACCAGCACCACATCGGCGGCACCGGCCGCATCCTGCGCATGCCCGAACAACAGGCGGAAAGGAATATCGTCCGCCTGCTGGCGATACATGGCCGCTTCGAACTGCAGCCGCGTTTCGCGCGTCGCCAAGGGGACGACAAACAGGGCTTCGGGCAGGAAACGCTCGCGGATGAGTTTGGCCGTCTGCACAAAAACATCGGCCATATAGAGCAGTTCGGATTGGCGGCTACCCGGCAGCAGCGCGATGATCGGGATCGTGCGCGGCAATCCGAGCCTATCGCGCACGTCCAGCCTTTTGGTTTGCATCGGAATCAGGTCGGCCAGCGGATGCCCGACATAGGTGACCGGAATGCCTTCCTTTTCGTAGAGCGGCGGCTCCATCGGGAAGAGCGCCAGGATGCGATCGACCGCCTTTTTGATCTTGTGGATACGCCCGGCACGCCAGGCCCAGATCGACGGGCTGACATAGTGAACGGTCTTGATGCCGCGCCGTTTGAGATCAGCTTCGAGCGCCAGATTGAAATCCGGCGCATCAACGCCGATAAAGACATCGGGCCGTTCTTGCAGCAAGCGTTTCTTGAGCTGGCTGCGGATACTGGAAATGGAACGGTAGTGCTTGAGTACCTCGACATAGCCGCGCACCGCCAGTGTTTCGGCCGGCCACCAGGCATCGAAGCCCTGCGCGCCCATCTTCGGCCCGCCGATGCCGAAAAATTCAGCTTCCGGCAGGCGTGCCTTGAGCGCAGCGATGAGGTGGCTGGCCAGCAAATCGCCGGAAGCCTCTCCGGCTACCATGGCGATGCGAACCGGTTTCATCGCCGGTCTCCCGCCGGGCCGTCCCAAGGGAGACCGCCGCCCCCTCGGGGGGGTGGAGCGGGGAATTCGCGGAGTACCACTCTGCGCCTGCGGAACGGGTCGGCTGTGCAAAGCCGACCCTCGGCGAGACTAACGAGCGTGGGGGTCATCGAATGATGCCGCGCTTGGAGCTTTCCAGGAAATCGACAAACAGCTGGACATCCGGCGCATTTTTGGCCTCTTCCACCAACTTGGCCTTGGCTTCCTCCAGCATCAGCCCGGACTTGTAAATGGCGCGGTAAGCGCGCTTCAACGCCGCGATCGATTCCGAGGTAAAGCCGCGCCGCTTCAGGCCCTCGACGTTGATGCCGTAGGGCTGCGCCGTATTGCCCGCCGCCATCAGGTAGGGTGGAATATCCTGCAAGACTACCGTGCCCACCGCCGTCATCACATGCGCACCGATCCGGCAGAACTGGTGCACCCCGGTATACCCGCCAAGAATGGCCCAATCCTCGATATGGACATGGCCCGCCAACTGGGCATTGTTGGCGAACGTGGTGTGGTTGCCGACCTGGCAGTCATGCGCAATATGCACATAGGCCATGATCCAGTTGTCGTGGCCAAGGCGCGTGACGCCCGCATCCTGCGCCGTGCCAAGGTTAAAGGTGCAGTATTCGCGGATGGTGTTGCGGTCACCGATTTCCAGGCGCGTATCCTCGCCGGCGTACTTCTTGTCCTGCGGCACTTCGCCGAGGGAGGAAAACTGGTAGATGCGGTTTTCGCGCCCGATACGGGTATGGCCGGTGATGACGACATGCGGCCCCACCCAGGTGTTGTCGCCGATCTCAATCTGCGGGCCGATGATGGAGTAGGCGCCGATACTGACGTTGGCGCCAATGCGGGCGGCCGGATCGACAATCGCAGTCGGGTGAATCACGATTCAATCTCCCGTTTGGCACACATCAGCTTGGCGCTGGCCACCACATCGCCATCGACCTTGGCCACCGCATCGTATTTCCAGATTCCCCGCATCTGACGCTCGATACTGACGTGCAAGTGGAGCTGATCGCCCGGCATCACCGGCTTCTTGAAGCGCGCTTCGTCTATCCCGACAAAATAGAAGACCGAATCCTCAGTGGGCATTTCCCCCAGGGTTTTGAAGGAAAGAATCCCCGCCGCCTGGGCCAGCGCCTCCATGATGAGCACGCCCGGCATCACCGGGTGATGCGGAAAATGGCCGGTAAAGAAATGTTCGTTGAAGGTGACGTTCTTGTAGGCGTGAATGGATTTGCCCACGTCAAGCTCGAGTACGCGATCCACCAGCAAGAAGGGATAGCGGTGAGGAAGATGCTCCAGGATCTGATGAATATCCATAATAATCAACCTTTTTTCGTTAATTCTTCAATCATTTTCTCAAGAGTTGAGACGCGTTCGGCCAAGCGCGCCAAATGGCGGACCTGGGCCGCATTGCGCAACCAGCGCTCATGCTCCTCAAGGGGAAAAAGCGCCGTGTATTTGCCGGGCTTGGCAATGCTTTTCATCACCATCGATCCGGGTGAAATCACAGTGCCGTCAGCAATTTCGAGATGACCCAGAATCATGGCCGCGCCCCCCAGCATGCAGCCCTTGCCGATTTTGGTGCTGCCGGCGATGCCGACACAACCGGCAATGACCGTGCGGGCGCCGATCACACAGTTGTGGGCAATCTGAATCTGGTTATCGAGTTTGCAGCCTTCCTCGATCACGGTATCGTCCAACGCGCCTCGATCAATGCTGGTATTGGCGCCGATTTCGACATCATCGCCAATGCGCACTGCGCCGATTTGCGGAATCTTGACCCAGGTTCCGCCTTCGGGCGCAAACCCGAAACCATCGGAACCAATGACGGCGCCGGAATGAATGATGGCGTTGCGGCCGATGCTGCAGCCGGCGTAAACCACGACGTTGGGGTACAGCACGCTGCCTGGGCCGATCTTGACGCCATCACCGATGGCGCAACCGGAGTGGATCACGACTTCCTCGCCCAATTCGACCTCGCTGCCGATCGATACCCCGGCGCCAATGCTGGCCGACGCGGGGACAGGGGAGGCGCAACTGGCCGTAGAATGGACACCCGCCACAGGACGGCGCACAGGATTGAGCAAGGCGGTCACCCTGGCGTAGTAGGCGTAGGGATTGCTGCTGACAATACGCGGCAATGCGGTGGAATCGGCGGCGGCAGCCGAGAGGATGACGGCCGAAGCTCTGGTCCGGTCAAGCTGGGCGCGGTACTTGGGATTGGTCAAAAAACTAATCTGGCCCGACCCGGCCGAAAGCAGCGTCCCCACTTGGGAAACGCGTGTTTCGCCATCCCCAAGTACATCGCCGCCCAACAGGGCGGCGATTTCTTTGAGTGTCAAGCCTTGGCTGCCCGCAACGGGCATCACTTGCCTTCCGACAACGCCTTGATCACCCGGTCGGTGATATCGAGACGCGGATTGACCCACACCACGTCCTGCAGGATCAGATCAAATTTCTCGGCTTCGGCAATCTGCTTGATCGCCTTGTTGGCCTTGTCGATCACTGCGGCATTTTCTTCGTTCTGACGCAGGTTCAGGTCTTCACGGAATTCACGCTGCCTGCGCTGAAAATCGCGCGAGAGTTCCGAAAACTCGCGTTCCTGTTTGCGGCGCTCGCTCTCGGACATGGTCACCGCATCCTTTTCGAGCTTCTCCTGCATCGCCTGCAACTGCTTGGCCGTGCGCTGTAACTCCTGGTCACGCCGCGAAAACTCGGCTTCCAGCTTTTTGGCCGCGCGCACTGCCGCTGGCGCATCCCGGAAAATTTTCTGGGTATTGACAAAGCCGATCTTCAAATCCTCGGCGCTCACGCCACCCAACATGCCCAAGGACAACGAAGCGGCCAAAACAAAGGTTCTAATCTTCAACATGATGCTCCTGAATCAAAAAAAGCTACCCATCGTGAACTGAAAGCGCTCTATATTATCACCGTTCTTCCTGTTCAGTGGCTGCGCCACACTGAATTTAAGCGGCCCCAACGGCGAACTCCAGAACAAGGAAACACCCGGCGTCGAAGAAGGTTCCAAGTCGCAACGAGCGGTCGAAACCCGGCAGCGAAAACAGCAACTCGATATTGCCGACCATGCGGTGCGTGCCACCAATGCTCTCATCAACCCCATTGGTCCGATCCCTTGGCCCCAGACTGGAGGATGCGTAGCCCCGGACGGAACCCACACCCCCGGCATAGAAATTCTTGTAGAAAGGCAGCCCCCCACGGTTGCCATAGCCGTTCCCCAGGCCGTACTCGGCATTCACCGCCAGAGTCATTTGCTTGGTCAGGGGCATGTAGTGCTGGAACTGGTAGTTGGCACGGTA
>JAKJFA010000060.1 GCA_022705135.1 Pseudomonadota bacterium
CGACCCCTGCTGGTTCAGTGCACCGCCGTCATCAACTCTCATGGATAAGCCGGTAGAATGACGGCCCCCCCACTTTATTTCCAAACGCGTCCAGGCCGATCGTGAATCCCTCCCTGAATTCCGTGGCATCGCGCTACACCAGCCGACAGATGTATGCTCGCCTGTTGTCCTGGGTCAAGCCCTATTGGCCTCACTTTGGTTTGGCCATTTTGGGAATGGTGCTGACGGCCTCGACCGAACCGATGTTCCCGGCCCTGATGAAATACTTGCTGGACAACGGCTTTGTCGCCAAGAATAAGGAACTGACCCTGCTTATCCCGTTGGCGATGGTGCTCATTTTCTTATTTCGCGGCCTGGCCAATTTTATGGGCGATTATGCCCTGGCCTGGGTGGCTTCCAGGGTGGTGATGGATTTGCGGCGCGCCATGTTTAGTCGCCTGCTGATTTTACCGACCCGCTTTTACGACGATCAATCGACCGGGGCCGTGATTTCCAAGGTGGCCTACGACGTGACCAACGTCTCTCATGCGGCGACTGGGGTGTTGACGACGATGGTGCGCGATGGGCTGGCGGTCTTGGGCATGCTGGCTTATCTACTCTACCTCGACTGGAAGTTGACCATGATTGCGCTCACGGTCGGCCCCTTGGTGTTCGGCGTCATGCGCGTGTTTGGCAAGCGATTGCGTAAGGCCAGCCGGAGCGGCTATGCCGCCATGGGACTGATCGCTCACATCCTTGAGGAGACCGTCGGCGCGCATCAAGTGGTGAAGGTGTTTGGCGGCCAGAACTACGAAGCCGGGCGTTTTCGGGAAGCCACCAATCAGTCGCGTCGCGCTGCCATGCGCGAGGCGATCGCGGCGGCGGCCACGGCCCCGTTAACGCAACTGGCCGCCTCGTTCGCGGTGGCCATCATCACCTACTTGGCCTTGGAGCAGTCGGCGCGAGATGCCGGAACGACGGTTGGAACGTTTATTTCCTTCTTCATCGGCCTGGTGATGCTACTGACCCCGATGAAGCGCCTGAGTGAAGTCAATGCCCCGCTACAGCGCGGGTTGGCGGCGGCCGAAAGCGTTTTTCAAGTGCTCGATGAAGTACCCGAGGAGGATGACGGAACGATACAACTCGGGCGGGCGCGTGGCCACATCCGTTTCGAGGGCGTCGGCTTTGCCTATCCGGGAGTGGGGCGTCCGGCGCTCTTCGAGATTGATCTCGACATCGAACCGGGGCAGACTGTCGCGCTGGTAGGCGCCTCGGGCAGTGGCAAAACGACGATGGCGGCCTTGATTCCGCGTTTCTACCATCCGTCCAGCGGGCGGATTCTGATTGATGGCCACGCGATAGAGGAGTTGACCCTGAACAGCCTGCGCGCCAACATTGCCTTGGTCAGCCAGGACGTGGTGCTGTTCAACGATACGGTGCGCGCCAATATCGCTTATGGTGCGGCATCGCCCGCCAGCGAGGAGGAGGTGATTGCCGCTGCCAAGGCGGCCAATGCCTGGGAATTCATCGAGCAGATGGAACAGGGGCTGGATACTGAAGTGGGCGAGAACGGGGTCAAGCTTTCCGGCGGCCAGCGGCAGCGCCTCGCCATTGCGCGTGCTTTTCTGAAAGACGCCCCCATCCTTATTCTCGATGAAGCGACCTCGGCGCTCGATTCCGAATCTGAACTCCAGATCCAGTCCGGGCTGGACCAGTTGATTCAGGGCCGTACAACGCTGGTTATTGCGCACCGGCTTTCCACTGTCGAAAAAGCGGATCTAATCGTCGTTCTCGATCAAGGGCGCATCGTTGAACGCGGCACACATGCCGAATTGCTCGCCAGGCAAGCGGTCTATGCCCGGATGCACCAGTTGCAGCGCGAAAGCCGATCCGGGTGACCGGCATCATTTCCGCTATAATCACCAGCATCTTTGCGGCGAGCACAGGCCAAGTCCGCCGTAATCCAAGAGACGATATGAGGGGAGACTCCAGCTATGGCATCAGTCAATAAAGTCACGCTGATCGGCAATTTGGGCGCTGATCCTGAAACCCGCTTCATGCCGAGCGGCGACCCGATTTGCAACCTGCGTCTGGCGACGACGGACAGTTACAAGGACAAGAGTTCGGGAGAGCGTAAGGAAACGACCGAATGGCACCGCATTGTCATGTTTGGCAGGCTGGCCGAAATCGCCGGGCAATACCTCAAGAAAGGTTCGCAGGTTTACATCGAGGGCCGCATCCAGACCCGCAAATGGACGGACAAGGAAGGTCAGGAACGTTACTCGACCGAAATTGTCGCCAACGAAATGAAAATGCTGGGCAAGCGCGAGGGCATGGGGGCGCCGCAGGAGAGCAATGACGGTTCCGACTATGCGCCAGCGTCGCGCAAGGATAAGCCCAAACCCGCGTTCGACGATTTGGGCGACGATATCCCGTTCTAGCGGACGGCGATTTCCGGGAAGGAAACCGTACCGGAGCATCCATGGCCACCTATGCCATCGGCGATATCCAGGGGTGTTACGATTCTTTTCGCCGCCTGCTCGATGCCTGCCGCTTTGATCCCGGCGCCGACCGCCTCTGGCTGGTGGGGGATTTGGTCAACCGGGGGCCGCGATCACTCGATACTCTGCGCTATGTCCGTGCCTTGGGCGATGCCGCGATTACGGTTCTGGGCAATCACGATCTCTACCTTCTGATGATCGCTTATGGAGGCGCGCGCAAGCGCGGGCGCGATGACACGATCCAACCCATCCTGGAGGCTGCAGACCGCGAAGAACTGCTTGACTGGTTGCGCCGCCAACCCTTGTGCTACTGCGAAGGTGAATACTGCCTCGTGCACGCCGGTTTGTTGCCACAGTGGACGACCGGTCAGGCTGAATCCCTGGGGCGTGAGGTGCAGGCGGCTCTGGCTGGTGATGATTTCCATGCGTTTATTCGCAACATGTGGGGTAGCGAGCCGGCGGCTTGGTCGGATGCCCTTACTGGCTGGGCGCGGCTGCGGGTCATCGTCAATGCCATGACCCGCATGCGCTTCTGCACCCCGGAAGGAGGCATGGAATTCACCAGCAAGGGCGAAACGGCCAACGCACCGGCAGGCTATTTACCGTGGTTTGAGGTTCCCGGACGGAAAAGCGCCGACCGTACTTTGGTGACAGGGCACTGGTCCGCGCTGGGCCTGAAGCTCCTGCCCAATTTGCTGGCGCTCGATTCCGGGTGTCTGTGGGGCGGCCATCTGACGGCGGTGCGCCTGCAGGACCGGCGGGTTTTCCAGGTGCCTTGCGCCGCCTTTGAAGCGCAATCGCCGGGATGACATTCCGCCCGATTTCCGGAATGGAAGATAAGGGGGTCAGGGCAGCCCTTGTTGCCTTTGTTTTTGCTATGATAGCTGCCTAGACTTGGGCGGATAAGGTATGGGAGCGGGTATGACGGGTGTCGAACGGAATATGGCGGTGCTGTTTGCCGATGTCTCGGGAAGTACCAAGCTCTATGAGCGCTTGGGGGATTCAGAGGCGCTGCGTGCGGTCGACCGTGTTGTCAAGCGCATGCAGATTGCCATCCAGGGACTCAAGGGGCGCATCGTCAAAACCATTGGCGACGAGGTGATGGCTACTTTTGATAGTGCTGAAAATGCCTTTCTGGCCTCGGTCGAGATTCAGCAGCGCGTCTCCGACTTGCCTTCCGTCTCGGGGGTCAAACTGAGCGTCCGCATCGGTTTCCATTACGGTAGCGCCATCGAGGAATCGAATGATGTCTTCGGCGACACGGTCAATACCGCGGCGCGTATCGTCGGGCTGGCCAATGCCGAGCAGACCCTGACCAGCAAGGAGACAGTGGATCAGTTGCCGCCGTTACTACGCGAATCGACGCGCGACCTCGATCAGCTTTCGGTCAAGGGAAAGGCCGAAGGCGTGCATGTTTTTGAGGTCTTGTGGCGTTCGAATGAAGAATTGACCATGAAAGCCGAATCGCTCAGCAAGCTGGCGGTTCATCAGATCCCCAAGCTCTGCCTGCGTTATCGTGGCAAGGCGCTGCTGCTGGATGAAAAATGCGCGCTGCTGACCCTGGGGCGCGATTTAGGCAGCGACATGGTCATTGAGGACCGTAAAGCCTCACGGCACCATGCTCGCATCGAGCGCCGGGGTGACAAGTACATTTTGATCGACCAGAGCACCAATGGCACCTATCTTGCGGCCAAGGGCGAAAAAGAAACGCTGCTGCGGCGCGAGGAGATTTTGCTGCAGGGGTCGGGCAGCATCGGCTTTGGCAGCTCGATCAATGAACAACAGGTCGAATTTGCCGAGTACGAGCACCTGTAACTGTACCGGCTTCCAAACAACTCGGGCCACCGATGTCGGTGGCCCGAGTTTTGTTTGCTACTGAACAAACGGTTAAATCTGCAGCTTCTTGCGCAATTCCGGATTCTTGACGATAGCCTCGACTTTGGGCGCGGGCGCGGCAAAGAGCGCGGCCGGCGGCGCGGTGTCGAGTCTGGCTGCGATGGCCTGATCCGAACATTCAGGACTGAAGTCGACGCGTACCTCATTCTCGAACGTGCTGGCGACGTTGAAGCAAGCGCGACCGAATTTGCGGTTAAGCGGGGTGGTGATCCCGGTGGTGACCAAGTCGGACAAGTTGGTTTGGCCGCCGGACAGATCGACTTCCAGCAGATCGGATTCGATCGGTTTGACCGCCAGGACGTTGCGCAGGCCGGAAACCTCTGTCGACAGGCGCTTGCCGAATTGGCTGTCGGGCAGGCCGGCGAGTTTGAGGCGGACTTTCTGGCCGATGAAGTGGTAATTCTGCAGGAAGAAGCTCTTGGAGAATTCTTCGCCGATTAGCTTGCCAACATCCGCCAGCGCTTCATCCTCGCTATTCCAGCTCTTGCCCTTGGGAATGGTGGTGTTGAAGTAGATTTCCTCGCCCGACCTCTTGTCGATGCATTTGATGGTCCAGGAGGTAATGACGGTGCGTTCGATCTGCAGGCCGGAGGCTTCCAGCTTGACCGAGAGCTTCTTGAACTTGGCCTCGCCCTGCACCGAGAAATCGGCCTTCTTGTTGCCGCCGTCCTCGGCCCAGGTGCGGAAGCCAAAGGACTGGATCTTTTCTTTCAACAAATTTTCGGCAACCGGCGAACGGCGGGGCGGGGCCTCCTCGGCTGAGGCCGCCGTCGTGATGACGACAGAAATCTTTGGGTCGCCGTTGTTGCGGATGAAGTCGACCCGCTCATCCTGCGACATCTGATTCAGGGATTTCTGCACATCGCGGATACGCACCGTCGCTTTGGTGCTCATCGAGACCAGGCCATCCTTGCCGGTTTGTGGTGCGTCCTCTTGGATGACGGCGGCGATGAAGTCCCCGCTGCGCTGCAGCAGCTTGTCGCGCAGCAGGGCGTAGTGGTCACTCATCGAGGCGGGCTGGACGTAGAGCGCGACGGCTTTTTCAACCAATTCACGGCGGCTTTCCTCGCGCAGGGTGGCGCGCATCAGCGCCGGGTCGCCGGCAAAACGCGGGTCGCTCGGGTCGGCGTAGGCGACGGCGGAAATGGTCATCGTCTTCGGGGCTGACTCATCACCGGCCGTTTGCGCTGGAAGGGACGCCGCCGCATGGGAGGGTGTATCGGCCGACGCCTTGTCTTTTTTGATGAAATAGATGGCGGCGCTGGCGAAGATGACCAGCGCCGCGCCGACGACGGCCGCTACTGGCAAAAAGACCGAACGCTTGGCGCCGGGCTTAACCTGACGACCGATCGGCCCGACCTGGGATTCGATCATTTCGCCCAGACTGGGCGGCATGGGCGGTGGTGACGCAGGGGCGGGTTTCGCCGGTTCCGGCCGGATGAGGGTTTCCTCGGCGGCTGCCGGGGTGCTTCCAACCAGGGTGGCCTCGCTGTCTGCGGCGCTGCGGTTGTTGAGCGCAGCCTGTAAGGCGTCGGCAAAGGCGCGTGCGGTCTGGTAACGATCATCGGGACGCTTGGCCATCGCCTTGCGCACGACCGCATCAAAGGCCGCCGGAACCTGGACATTGAGTTCGGACGGCGCGATGGGATCCTCTTTCAGCACCTTGTGCATGATGGTGGTGAGCTGGCCGGCAAAGGGTTTCTCGCCGGAAAGGAACTGGTAGAGGATGACCCCGGCCGAGAAGAGGTCGGAGCGGCCATCGATACGCTGCCCCATGAATTGCTCCGGCGACATGTAGGCCGGCGTGCCGAGCACCGAGCCCGCCTGAGTGAGATTGGAGGATTCGATGCGGGCAATGCCGAAATCGCCGACCTTGGCCTGACCATTGGCCAGAATGAAGATATTGGCGGGTTTGATGTCGCGGTGAACGATGCCGTGTTCGTGGGCATGCCCCAAGGCACCGAGCAACTCGCACATGATGCGGACGGATTCTTCCAGCGAAAAGCGTTCCTGATTCTCGAAATAGTCTTTCAGCTCGCGGCCATCGACATATTCCATGGCGATGTAGGCGGTGCCGTCCTCGGCTTCACCGAAATCATAGACGGCGACGACGTTCGGATGATTGAGCCGCCCGGCGGCTTGGGCTTCGCGCTGGAAACGTGAAAGGATTTCCTCGGCTTCATTGCGTTCAAGTTGTTCGCGGCGAACTGTTTTCAGGGCGACGCGCCGGGCGATCATGGGGTCCCAGCCCTCGTAGACGATGCCCATGGCGCCCCGCCCCAATTCGCGTCGGACTTCGTATTTACCAAGTTTTTGCGGTATGTCGGCCATGATGTGTTGCCTTTGATTTGCGAATCGGAAAGAGACAGGGAAATACTGACGTTGACATTTTTCTTGGAAGCGCGCGATTTTTCCGATTTATTTGTGTTTCGAGTCAATTTCCCAAACACATTTTTGAATCAGGCGCTGCACCAGCGAGTCGAGGGTCAGGCCGCCCGACTGGCTGCTGGAAATTCCCAAAACCGAGGTGCCTTTGGAGCCAAGCTCCATTTTCTCTTCAGTGTAGCCGGTGGCGACCTGCTCGGTGGTATTGGCATTCATCAGCTTCCAGCGCATGCCAATAATCCACACCCCGGTTGATTCGCCCGTCTGCACCGAGCCGACGGCGACACCGGCAGCCGCAGAACCGCGGCTGCCGCCGAAAATGCCGATGATATTGCCGATGGCTTGGCCGTCAAATCCGGAAGAGGATTGCGCTACCGGCTCAGCTTTCAGGACATCAAACTTGACGACCCATTTGGTGGTTTTGAATTTTCCCTTTTGCAGCACTTTGCGTGCTGCATTAGGGTCGCCCATGGTGTAGGCCAGAGTGAATTCGTTCAAGAGCGGCCCTAGGTCGGAGCGCTCAAGAATCTTGAAATTGGCCTTGCCCAATTCGAGTTCGCCGTAGTCGGCAATATTGTTGGGGCCGAACTTCTGGGTGAAGGTGGCGTTGTTGCTCTTGATCTCGCCGGGGACCACGACCAGGGCGGGACCGCGCTTGGCGGCGTTCTGGTATTCAACCGGTTTGTACATGGCCTTGTCCGCCATTTGATTGGCTTCCTCCGACGTGCTGCTGCCGGCAGTCGGTGAGGGATTCTCGAAAGCGGGCTGGCTCAATGCCAACGAGGATACTAGGGCGAGGGCCAGGGCGGAAAAATATGGCATGGCTTTCATGGGAGATATTCCTTAATCGGTGAAGTGTGAAAAGATTATTTCTTCTTGCGGCTGCCGCTGATTCCGGCGGCGGTGCAGTAATCGCGGGCGAGGCGGGCGACGACGCCGTCGGCTTGTTCGTTGATGAGGGTCAGGGCCATCCCGCCGGTATTGGTTCCGGAATAAGATTCGGCGCTGGCGCCGGCCTCGGAATAGGTTTTGCCGTCGGCGCCGTTGAGGGTGAAGCGCATGCTGATGTACACCTCGGGAATACGGAGGACCGGGTTGATGGCCGAACGGCTGGAGATGACGCCCTTGAGGATGAAATCCGTTCCCATCGTCTTCGAGGCGTTCAGTGCGGCATCCATGTCATTGTTCAGGTAGGCGTCAATTTCGGCCTGGGCGATCTTGGCTTTCATTTCTGCCTGTGTGATGGTTTTGAGGCCAATACGCTTGAGGCGGCGGTCGATCGCCTCGAAGTGGGCGCTGTAGGCGGACTGCTCTGAGTTCATTCCGCGTGCGGTGCGCTCCCCAACCACCACCATGATGGTCTTGTTCTGAAGCGCGGCCTGGCAGGCCGGGGCAATGGAGGCGTTGGCCCGGTGCTTGGCCGCTGCGGCTTTTTCGGCGTCCTTCTGCTTGTTTTCCTCATCGGAAAAACTGAATGCCAAAGCAGCGGTAGCGCTCAGACCAAGCCAGACCAGGAGAAATATTTTTTTCATCATAAGGGCTTCGGATCAAATGCGGCCATTCTGGCAAAAAAAGGCTGAGGCGACAATCAATTGGCAGGAATAAATGGGCTCGGCCGTGAATTATTACGCACTTGCTCGTTGCCTGACTGGTCCTGTGTTGATGGAAGACGTTTACGATGTTTGCTTGGTCTGCTCAATAAGATTGATTTCGCCGGACGAACAGGCTACTCTTGTTTCGTACCGCGTTCATGGTTGTTTTTAATCGAACATAATACTGACTCGGAGGTCTGACATGCCCCAACAACTGACTGCATCCAGCAAGGAAAAACTCGTCGCCGACCTGAAGGCCGTTGTTGCCGACGCGGATGATATTTTGCGCGCTACTGCCGGCGCCGCTGGAGAAAAAATGGGCGAAATGCGCCAAAAGGTTGAAGCTAGGCTGCGGGATGCCAAGGAGCGCCTGGCTGATGCGGAAGCCGTTCTGTGTGACCGGGCCAAAGAAGCCGCGGCGGCAACGGACGACTTCGTCCATGAGCATCCCTGGAAAGCGGTCGGCGTTGCCGCCGCCGTCGGGCTTGCCCTCGGTGTACTGATCGGCCGCCGCTAAACGCGAATGGCAGATACGCCAGGCGGTGACCGTTCCAATCTGTTCGCCGCCCTGAAAGGCCTGCTGGCCGCTCTTGCTGAGATCGGGCGCAAGCGGCTCGAGCTTCTCGCCAATGAGGTGGAAGAGGAGAAGCTGCGCCTGATTGACTTGCTGGTCAGTGCTGCTGGTGCGGTCTTTTTACTTTCGTTCGGTATTGTTCTGCTGGTTGTTTTCCTCGCCGTTGCCTTTTGGGAACAGAGGGTGGTGGTGCTGGGAATTTCTTCTGGCATGGCGCTGCTCATCGGCGCGCTGTTCGCGCTGCATTTGCGTTCCCGCTTGAAACAGCCACCAACCCTCTTTCGCGCCAGCATCAAGGAGCTGGGCAAGGATATCGAAGCCTTGCGCGGCAAGCCTGAGGCTCGGCCATGAATTTGCAGCGCCGGCTTGATCTGGCCACCCGCCGCGGCGAGCTGACCGCGCAAATCGCCATGCAGCGCACGGCGCTGGCAGGCCGTATGCAGCCGGTGAAGCCGGTTTTTGGGGCGGCGGATCGTGTTGTGGACGGGGCGCACTGGTTGAAACGCCATCCCCAGGTCATTGCCGCCTTTGCTGTCGGATTGGTGGTGGCGAAGCCGCGCCGCGCCTGGCGTTGGGCCAAGCGCGCCTTCTTCCTTTGGCGGAGCTGGAGGACGTTGCGTTCGCAGCTAGGCTGAAGGTTTTCGGGTCGCGCCGCAATGTCCCGCACGAACAGACCTGAAGCACCGGCCGATCCGGGATTGTCGAGGTGGGGTCGGCTGCTGGTTTCGCAAAAGCGCGAGGCGCGCCGTGTCATGTCGGAGCTGTCGGCAATCCGCGGCCTGGTTCCCCTTCTGATGAAAGCGCGTAACGGAGATGCCTGGACGCGCGCCGAACGCAATGAACTGCTGGCGCAGTTGCGCCGCCTGTCGCATCTCTCTCCCTATCTGATGCTGCTGGTCATGCCGGGGTCGGTTTTATTGCTTCCCGTTTACGCCTGGTGGCTCGACCGCCGGCGTGTCTGCCGTTGAGGTTTGCTTCCAGGGCGCCACCTTCAACAGCAGCAGCATGCCGGGCAGGGCGAGCAGGAAGCAAAGCAGAAAGAAGTGCGTCCACCCCAGATTGTCCACCAGCCATCCGGCCGAGGCATTGATGAAGGTGCGCGGCACGGCGGCGAGGCTGGTGAACAGCGCAAACTGGGTCGCCGTGTAGGCGGGATGGGTATTGCGGGCAATAAAGGCGACGAAGGCCGCCGTCCCCAGACCGACGCCGAGCGCTTCAGAACCGATGACCAGCGCCAGCGCCAGCAACTGCTCGGTGCCGATTACGGCTTGGTGGCCGATCCAGGCCAGCCAGGCAAAGCCGAGGATGGTGACGATCTGGACGATGCCGAATAACCAGAGGGCGCGGTTGATGCCCAGCCGCACCATCCACAATCCGCCGAGGAGGCCGCCGAAGACAGCGGGCCAGAGTCCGGCGTTCTTGGCGATGAGGCCGATTTCGCTCTTGCTGTAGCCCATGTCGAGGTAAAACGGCGTCGCCAAAGCGGTGCACAGCGAGTCTCCCAGCTTGTAGAGAAAGATGAAGGCCAGGATGAGCAAGGCGCTTTGCCAGCCGGCTCTGCCGATAAATTCCCGGAAAGGAAGGACGACAGCGTCATGCAAGGTGCGCGGCGCGGCGCTGGCGATGGGCGGTTCGCGCACGAGCAGGGTCATCGTCATGCCGGGAAGCATGAAGGCGGCGGTGATCCAGAAGACCTGGCTCCAGGGCAGGTGATCGGCGAGGATCAGGGAGAGTGAGCCGGGAACCAGGCCGGCAATGCGGTAGGCGTTGACGTGCACCGAATTGCCCAGGCCAAGTTCGTCCTCGGTCAGGATTTCGCGGCGGAAAGCATCGAGGGCGATGTCCTGGGTGGCGGAAAGAAGGGCAACGGCAAGCGCCAGAAGGGTAACCGGGTGGGTGGCGAAGTGGAGCGTACTGTCCCAGTCGCTGGGCGCGACGATCCCTTGTACCGATTGTCCGCCGAGCAGGCCGATGGCGAGCAGCAGTCCGATCTGGGTCAGTAGCATCCAGCCGCGTCGGCGTCCGAAGCCGGGGAGGGAAAAGCGGTCAAGCAGGGGGGACCAAAGGAATTTCCAGGTATAGGGCAACTGGATCAGGGCCAGCAGGCCGATGGCCTTGAGGCTGATCCCCTCCGTTTTCAGCCAGGCGGGCAGCAGATTGAGGAGCAGATAGAGCGGCAAGCCGGAGGCGAAACCGGTCAGGACGCAAATCAGCATGCGCCGGGTGAGCAGCGGGGCGATCCAGGACGGCATCAGGCCTGGCGCCCGAGACGGTAAATGGCGAAATCGGCGTTGAGATTGGGCTCTTCCTCGACCGGGCGGCCCTCGTCGAAGAACAGTCCCTCGTGGATGGCGATGCCGTGCTCTTGGCACAATGCCTCAAAATCGGCGATCGTGAAGAAGCGCACATTCGGGGAGTCGAACCACTGGTACGGCAGAATTTCCGAAACCGGCATGCGTCCCTGGGCGATGGCCTCGCGGTGGGTGCGATAGCCGAAATTCGGAAAGGAGACGACAGCTTCATGCCCGACACGCAGCATTTCCCGCAGCAGATCGACGGTGTGACGCACCGTTTGCAGGGACAAGGACATGATGACATGGTCGAAAGAATCATCTTCAAACCCGGCCAGACCTTTTTCAAGGTCGAGATGCAAGACGTTGACGCCGTTCTGGATCGCCGCCAGCACATTGGCTGGGTCGTTGTCGATGCCATAGCCGCGCATGCCCAGTTCGGCATGGAGAAATTTCAACAGCGCGCCGTCGCCGCAACCCAGGTCGAGCACACGCTCGCCCCGGCCAATCCAGCGCGCGATGACGTCGAAATCGAAGCGCCCAAAGATTTCGGTCATGTTTCGATCCTGTCCATATAGGCGCGTACGGCGCCGTGGTAATAGGGATTGTCAAACAGAAAGGCGTCGTGGCCGGCTGTGCTGTCGACTTCGACATAGGTCACATCCAGGCCGTTGTGCAGCATGGCATAGACCATCTCGTAGCTGCATTCCGGCAAAAACAGCCAGTCGGTTGAAAAGGCGACGACAAAGAAATCGGCCTGGGCGCGCGCCAGCGCCGCTCGTAAATCGCCGCCATACTGGGCAGCCGGGTCGAAATAATCGAGCGCCTTGGTCGTCGCCAGATAGGTGTTGGCATCAAAGAAGCCGGTGAATTTGTCTCCCTGGTAGCGCAGATAGGACTCGATCTGGAATTCCGCCTCATAATTGAACTTGAGCTTGCCCTCGCGCAACTGGCGGCCGAATTTGTCCGCCATCTGGTCGTCGGAAAGATAGGTGATATGCCCGATCATGCGGGCCAGCCGCAGCCCGCGCGCTGGCACGACGCCGTGCTCGTAATAATGGCCGCCGTGGAAATCGGGGTCGCTCAGGATGGCTTGCCGCGCCACTTCGTTAAAGGCAATGTTCTGCGCCGACAGGCGGGGCGTCGAGGCCACGACCATGCCAT
>JAKJFA010000061.1:0-11181 GCA_022705135.1 Pseudomonadota bacterium
CAAGGAATTGCTGCGCGAAATCGGCAAGGCACTCAACGCCGTCCCCAACCGCATCAGCCTGTCGGGCCACACCGATGCCTCCAGATTCGCCGGGGGCGAGCGCGGATTTTCAAACTGGGAACTCTCAGCCAACCGGGCCAACGCATCGCGCCGTGAGCTTATTTTGGGGGGCATGGACGAAAACAAGGTGTTGCGCGTCGTCGGCCTCGCCTCGACCCTGCCCTTTGACCGCAACGACCCGCTCAACCCCGCCAATCGGCGCATCACCATCGTTGTGCTCAACAAGCAGACGGAAAACACGATTCTGCAGGGAGAGAGCGAAGAGATCCCGGCGGTCGGGCCCGCCGACATCTCCGGCGGCAAAATCACACCGCCCACCGCCACCCCACGTTGATGGTTAAATCAAGGTGATCGAACAAGAATCGGCTTGGCGCGAATTCACGTTCTCCAACGAGGACTTCGAACGCATTCGCCTCCTGATCCACAAACATGCCGGCATCTCGCTCACCCCGGCCAAGCGCGACATGGTGTATTCCCGCCTGGCCAGGCGCCTGCGCGCTACCGGCAAGAACAATTTTTCGTCCTACCTTGACTGGGTGGAGAAGGGCAATCCAGCCGAATGGGAACATTTCGTCAATGCGCTGACCACCAACCTCACCTCCTTCTTCCGCGAGGAGCACCACTTCCCGATATTCGCCGATTTTTTGAAAAGCGCCGGCCGCCGCCCCATCCGGGTTTGGTGCAATGCCGCCTCCACCGGCGAGGAACCCTACTCCATTGCCATCACCGCCCTGGAAACGCTGGGCAGCAACGCAAATCAGGTTTCGATCATCGCTTCCGACCTCGACACCAATGTCCTGGCGACCGCACGGCGTGGCGTCTATTCGACGGATCGGCTGCAAAAAATGGCGCCAGCACGGCAGAGGCGCTTTTTCCTCCCCGCAACCGAACCGGGAACCTTCCGCGTCAACACTGAAGTGCAGGCGCTGATTGAGTTCCGACGTATCAACCTGCTCGACACCCACTGGCCGGTCTCGGCGCCGCTCGATATCATCTTCTGCCGCAATGTGATGATTTATTTCGATAAACCGACCCAGTACAAAATCCTGTCACGCTTCCTGCCGCTGATGCAGGAAAACGCCCGCCTGTTTGCCGGGCATTCGGAAAGTTTCATGCACGCCGCCGACCTCTTCAAGCCCCTGGGCAAGACCGTTTACGCCCCGATCAAGGCCAGCCGATGACTACCAGGGCGTGTTCTCATTCGATTGGCGGATCAACTGGATGAGAACACGCCCTGGCCATAAGATCATTTTCGTCGGCGCTTCAACCGGCGGCACCGAAGCCCTCCGTGTCTTTCTGTGCGCCATGCCCGAGGATTGCCCGACAATCCTCGTCGTCCAGCATATGCCCACCTCTTTCACCGGATCATTCGCTCGCCGGCTCGATTCGCTCTGTGCCGCCCGAGTCATCGAATCGCAGGGAGACGAACACCTCGAATCAGGAACGGTCTACATTGCGCCAGGCCACTCCCACCTGGTCATCCGTCAGACGGGCTCCGGTTATCAGACCGGCTTGCTGCAGACCCCGCCGGTCAATCGCCACCGTCCTTCCGTCGATGTCCTCTTCAATTCCGCGGCAAATCTGATCGGCGCCCACGCCATCGGCGTCATCCTAACCGGCATGGGCAAGGATGGTGCCCAGGGGTTGCTGCACATGCGCCAGGCAGGTGCCCGGACCTTTGGCCAGGACGAAGCCACCTCCGTCGTCTACGGCATGCCGCGCCAGGCCCAACTGATCGGCGCCGTCGAAGTGCAGGCCCCGATCGACGAACTGGCAAAGCGGGTTCTTGCCAGCCTCGACTAGGGCGTGTTCAGGCCCCGCTCAACGCCCTCTTGATGTGACTGCCCGGAACCGCAGAGATCGACGGGGAAGAATCGACCCGACCGGCAAAATGGGATTAAACTAGCGCCATTACGGATTGGCGGAGTATCACGCAATGCAAGCCACAGTCAGCCAGGAAGGCAACAAATCTGTCCTCAAGCTCGCCGGGCGTTTTGATTTCAACACCCACCGCGACTTCCGCAGCTTGTCCGACCCGCTCGTCGCCAACCTGGACATCCGTGAAATCGAGATTGACTTCAATGAGGTCGACTACCTCGACAGCTCCGCTCTGGGTATGCTGCTCATGCTGCGCGACAAGGCCAGCGGGTCCGGCAAGGAGGTTTCTCTGGTCGGGGTCAAGGGCAGCGTCCGCCAGGTGCTTGAAATCGCCAATTTCAGCAAACTGTTCAAAATCTCCTAAACATGGCGTGTCAGGATTGATCCATGCGGACCCAGTGGTTTTATTGCCGGAGAAACTGTAGTACCTTGGGCGCTGGAGGCGTCAACACCCGCCGTCAGGCATTTGAAGCTGAGGTTATTCGGTGTATGCTAGCCACGCAGGCGGGAAAGCGTTCATGCCGTGGCCTGGCGGGAAGAATCAGAGGATAAGGTAATGTCGGATCTGCTCAAAAGTATTGATGCGCGCACCAAGCTGGCGGGAACGAACAAGCTGGAGATTCTCCTGTTCTTCCTTGGCGAGGACCAGCGCACCGGGCGCAGGGAAAGCTACGGCATCAACGTCTTCAAGGTACGCGAGGTCATGCGCACGCCGCCCATCACGTCGGCGCCCGAAATGCCCAGTTGCGTCGAGGGCATGGTCAGCCTGCGCGGCGCCCTGGTTCCAGTCGTCGATTTGGCCAAATACGCCGGAATTGCGTCGACCACCCCGCGCGACATCATGATCGTCACCGAATATGCCGGACACACCCAGGGCTTTTTGGTCGAAAGCGTCGACACCATCCTGCGCCTCGATTGGGCCAAGATGCGCGTTCCACCGGAAATGCTGACGGCCCAGCTCGGCGGTTTGGTCACCGCCGTGACAGAACTCGACGATGGCCGTCTGGTGATGATGATGGACGTCGAAAAGGTGTTGTCAGAGACAACCAACTACGACGACGAACTGATGTACCGCGGCGTCGTTCCCATCGACCGGCCGGATATTATCGTCTATTTCTGCGACGACTCGGTCGTGGCCCGGCGCCAGATCGAGCGCACCCTCGACGCCATGCATGTCAAATATGTCGGCTCCCCCAACGGTCGCGCCATGTGGGATGAACTCCGCAAGACCGCCGCCTATGCTGAAAGCGTGAATCAGCCGGTCACCAAGTTTATCAGCCTGATCCTCACCGATATCGAAATGCCGGAAATGGACGGCTACATTCTCACCAAGTCGGTCAAGGCCGATCAACGCTTCAATGGCATTCCCATCATCATGCACTCCTCACTTTCCGGCATGTCGAACCAGAAGCTGGGGCTATCGGTCGGGGTAGATGAGTACGTGCCCAAATTCGAGCCACAACGTCTTGCCGAAACCCTTGCCCGCCGGCTAGGCGCCGCCTCCAACCAGGCTGGTTCTGCCTGAAGCACCGGGAGCGCACATTATGGAACTGCAAACAACCACAGAAAACAAGACTCTGCTGGAGAGTGTCGACGCCCGAACGCGGCTTGCCGGTTCGAACAAGATGGAGGTGCTGCTTTTCTCGCTCGGCACACGCGAAACTTTTGGCATGAACGTCTTCAAGGTGCGCGAAGTCGGGCTGACACCTCACATTACCAAGACCCCGAACATGCCGCTCGGGGTCGAGGGACTCGTTTCTTTGCGCGGCAATGTCATCCCCGTTCTCTCGCTTTCCTCTTTCCTGCAGCTGGATGGCGTTCCGCCCGGCCTGGGCAAAACCATGATGGTTGCGGAATACTCCAAGCGCACCCTGGGCTTTCTCGTACACGAAGTCGATCGCATCATCCGGGTCGACTGGGAGCGTGTCAAAGCGCCCGAAGGCGTGCTGACCGCAAACCAGGGATTGATCACGGCCGTCATCGAACTTGAGGAGGGCCATCTCGTTTCCATTCTCGACGTCGAGCAGATCCTGGCCAACGCCTTCGGCGAAGCGGTCATCTTCGACATCGCGCCCGCCCGGCTGGAAGGCGAGGCCAGCGTCTTCTTCGTGGACGATTCCATTGTCGCGCGCCGCAAGATTACCGAGGTCCTGGAAAAACTTGGCGTCAAGCACAAGCATGCCACCAACGGCGCCGAGGCCTGGGTCCGCCTGCAGGCCATCGCCTCGCACGCCCAGCAGAGCCATCGTTCCCTGCGTGACGAGATCAGCCTTATCTTGGTCGATGCCGAAATGCCGGAAATGGATGGCTACGTCCTGACCAAGAACATCAAGGCGGACAGCCGTTTCAATAGCATCCCCGTCGTCATGCATTCGTCGCTTTCATCCGAGGCCAATCGGGCCATGGGGAAGGCGGTGGGTGTGGACGCCTATGTCCCAAAATTCGATGCAGAACAGCTGGCCGACACCCTGCGCCCCTTGCTCGAAAGATAATATTCACCGGAGTTACCCAGCATGGCCGTTGATCCGAAAATGAAGTTTCTGGTGGTAGACGATTTCTCCACGATGCGCCGCATCGTTCGTAACCTCCTGAAGGAACTGGGGTTCACCAATGTCGACGAGGCCGAGGATGGCGCCATCGCCCTCCAGAGACTGCAGGCCGGAGGGTTCGATTTTGTCGTCACGGACTGGAACATGCCCAATATGGATGGACTGACCCTGCTGCAAACCATCCGCTCGTCGCCCAATCTGAAGCACCTGCCCGTGCTGATGATCACCGCCGAGGCCAAGAAGGAGAACATCATCGCCGCCGCTCAAGCCGGCGCCAGTGGCTATATCGTTAAGCCGTTCACAGCGGGCACCCTGTCCGAAAAACTCAACAAGATTTTCGAAAAGATGGGCTTGGCCTGAGATGGGAGAAGTATGACTGCTGCAAACGATTCCAGCGAACTCGAAGCCCTCTTCGACAGCATCGCTGCCAATGCTCCGGCGGTTCCGCAGGCCGCGGCGGCGCCCGCTCCGGAACCTGCTGCCGCGGAGAGCGACTCCGACGAGTTGCAGGCACTCTTCGATAACGTCGCCAGCAAAGTCGGCGCTTCTGCTGATGCCGCCAAGTCAGAGGCAAAATCCTCTTCCGCCGAGAGCGAAGCCTCGGGCATGTGGCCGGCACAGGAAAGCGTCTTCAACAGCATTGGACAGATGGCGCGCATGTTGCACGACACCATCCGCCAACTCGGTTACGACAAACTCCTGGAGAAAACCGTGTCGGCGCTTCCAGACGCCAAAGACCGCCTGGCCTACGTCGCCAATCTGACCGAGCAGGCCGCCTGCCGGGTGCTCAACGCCACCGACGTCGCCAATCCTCTGGTCGAAGAGATCGAGAGTGGCGCCAAAATACTTTCTAACCGCTGGGAAATGCTCTACGCCAACCAGTTGAGCGTGGACGAATTCAAGCAGCTGGCGGCGGAGACCCGGATTTACCTGAAACAGCAGGTGCCGCAAAGGACCAAGGCGACCAAAGCACAGCTGACCGAAATTATGATGGCCCAGGACTTCCAGGATCTCACCGGCCAGGTCATCAAGAAAATTGTCAATTTGGCGCAGGAGCTGGAGTCTGGCCTGATGGGTGTGCTCATCGAGGTTCTGCCGGAAGACCGCCGCACCCAGGAAGTCAATGCCTTAATGAACGGTCCGGTCATCAATGCCGAGGGGCGCAGCGATGTCGTGGCCAATCAATCGCAGGTAGACGATCTGCTAGATAGTCTCGGATTCTGAGGGAGGCGAATCATGAGTGATTTTGCCGGAATGGAAGATCTGCTGCAGGATTTCCTGCAAGAGGCCACCGACCTTCTGTCGGACGTCGACAACAAGCTGGTTGATCTTGAGCGGGCACCTGACGACAAAGGTCTGCTTAACGACATCTTCCGCGGTTTTCACACCATCAAGGGGGGCGCCGGGTTTTTGAGCGCCGCCGAACTGGTGACCCTCTGCCACCTGACCGAAAACTTGTTCGATCTGCTGCGTAATGGCGAGCTGGAACTCACTCCCGAGATCATGGATATCATCATGGGCGCCACCAAAGGGGTGCGGGAAATGTTCGGAGAGCTCTCCCAGGGTGTCTTCCCCAAACCCGCCGAGGAGTACGTCATTCGCGGCCTGAAGACCGCGCTGAAAGGCGAATCCCCCGTCGTGGAAGAGCCGGTGGCAACACCCCCAAACAACGCCCCAAAAGTCAAGCAGGAAGCGCCCCCTCAAACAGAACAGGGTCCGGATTGGGTCGCGATGCATGCTGCCATCACCGGCGTTGAAACCGGCACGAGCGCCCCCGCCGAAGAGGTGTCCGCGCCCGAAGCCACAACTGTTCCAACCGTCGAGGTTCCACAAAGGGCCGAGATCAAGAAGCCCGTCGCCGGCAAGCCGGCGGAACTCGGCCGACGCGCCACCGACAAACCGGCAACCACCGCGGCGAGCCGGCGCATGGACGACAAGACGCGCGAAAACACCATCCGCGTCGATACGGCGCGCCTAGATCAGGTGCTCAATCTTTCCGGCGAAATCGGCCTGACCAAGAACCGTCTGACCAGCCTCAGAGTCGACATCCTGGCAGGCCGTGACGACCCCGAGACCCTGCACGCTCTGGATCAGGCGGTCAGCCAGCTTGACCTGCTGGTATCCGACCTGCAGAACTCGGTGATGAAGACCCGCATGCAGCCGATTGGCCGCCTGTTCCAGAAGTACCCGCGCATTGCGCGCGACCTGGCGCGGCAACTCGGCAAAGATGTTGAGTTGGTCCTCTCCGGTGAAGAAACCGAGGTCGACAAGACCATGATCGAGGATCTCTCCGATCCCCTGATTCACCTGGTTCGCAACGCCGTCGATCACGGCGTCGAAACCCCGGACGAGCGCCTGCGGCTCGGCAAGCCCGCCAAAAGCCTGGTCCGTCTTGAGGCGCGCCAGGAAGGTGATCACATTGTCATCATCGTCGCCGATGACGGGCGCGGCATGAGTGCCGAGCGCATCCGTGCCAAGGCCATCGAAAAGGGGCTTATCACTGAGGAAGAAGCCAACACCCTGGATGAACGCCAGAGCCTCAACCTGGTGTTCTTGCCCGGCTTTTCGACCAAGACGGAAATTTCTGACGTTTCCGGCCGCGGCGTCGGCATGGATGTGGTCAAAACCAACATCCAGAAGCTCAACGGCGCCATTGACATCCGTTCAGAGCAAGGCAAAGGCTCGGTGTTCATCATTTCACTGCCGCTGACTCTGGCCATTCTGCCCGTCCTGCTCGTATTGCTGGGCGACCAACCCTTCGCCCTGCCGCTGTCGATGGTGCGCGAAATCCTGCCTATCGAGCGTTCCAAACTACAGGAAGTGGGCGGCAAGGAAACCCTGGTGGTGCGCGGCGAAATTCTGCCCGTCATGTCTTTGGCCCGTCTCCTCGGCTGGTCGGTGGAAAACCCGCCCGAGTATGGGGTCTTCATGCAGACGGCCGAGCGCACCTTTATTCTCGGGGTCGACAGCTTCGCCGGGCGCGACGATGCGGTCATCAAGTCGCTGGAGGACTTCCGGCCTCGTGGTGTCGCCGGCGTCACCACCCTCTCCAACGGCCAAATCGTGTTGATTCTGGACATCAAGGAACTGCTCGCCGACCTCGGCCAACACACCGAGCGCTCCTCGATAGAATTCACCTGAGCCCCCGAATAAACGGTCTTATTACGGAGGGGCACAGCCCCTCCGTTGCGTTTACAGGACTGTAAACAACACCATCCTTCCGCAGGCCGGATGGGCGCCAGCACGCTCTAAGCGCCCCAAAAAGCCAGCACAGTTGTTTTTGAGAAAATACTTTAAGTATTCTTGACAAAAACAGTAAAAAATCGCTACTAGCTATTTAATTTTTTTGATTTTTTCCTATAATAGCCGCAATCATCTTTGACGGCGACCATGGCGGAAGACAGCGACCTCGAAAAGACGGAACAGCCGACAGGCAGACGAATCGAGCAAGCTCGTGAAAAGGGGCAGGTTCCCCAATCGCGCGAACTAGGAACCTTCCTTGTCCTCATGGTGGGTGCCGCCAGCCTGTGGAGCACTGGCGGCTGGCTGACCGAACGCAGCCTGCAGATCGGCCGCAAAGCCTTCAGCATCGACCCCCGCCTCGCCCACGAGCCCGAGCAAATGATTCTTCAGCTCGGCACCATCACCATGGACGCCTTGCTGACCTTTGCCCCCATTTTGGGCGTGCTCCTGATCGCCGCACTGCTGTCCCCCCTGATCCTCAACGCCTGGATTTTTTCGGGCGAAAAGCTGATTCCCGATTTCGAGCGCCTCGACCCCATCGCCGGCATCGGACGCATGTTCTCCTGGAACAGCCTGATCGAACTCGTCAAAGCCATCCTAAAAGCCAGTCTGGTCGCCGGAGTCGCCATTTTTCTCGTCTGGAGCAAGAGCGAGGAAATTTTCAGCCTCCTGATGCAGCCGCTTGAGCACGGTATCGCCAATGCCGGCCATTTGATGATGTTCTGCTTCCTGATCCTGGTTTCGGTACTGGCCTTGGTCGTCGCCATCGACGTTCCCTTCCAGATCTGGCAATACTTCGACAAGCTCAAAATGACCAAGGATCAGGTTAAACAGGAAATGAAGGAATTGGAGGGCGACCCGCAAGTCAAGGGTCGCATCCGCAGCCTGCAGATGCAGGCCGCCCGCCGCCGCATGATGGCGGCTGTGCCAACCGCCGACATTGTCGTCACCAACCCGACCCATTATTCGGTCGCGCTGTCCTACAAAGTCGGGATGGGCGCCCCCAAAGTCGTCGCCAAGGGCAGTGGCGAAATTGCCTTCAAAATCCGCGAAATTGCCGCCGAGCACGGCGTCCCCCTGGTCGAGGCGCCCCCCTTGGCGCGGGCGCTGCACCGCCACGTCGACCTCGATCATGAGGTTCCGGCCGCCCTCTACACGGCCGTCGCCGAAGTCCTGGCCTACGTCTACCAACTGACGCGCTGGAAAGAAAGCGGCGGCCAATATCCCCTACCGCCGCGCGACCTTCCCGTGCCCCCTGAACTCGTTCCGGAGGCCGCATAATGGCTACGGCCTCCTACTCCGCCCAAGGCTTCTTCGCCCGCTTCAGCCTCGCCCAGCTCGGCGCGCCGGTCTTCATCATCATCATTCTGGCCATGATGGTGCTGCCGCTGCCGGCCTTTCTGCTCGATGTCCTCTTTACCTTCAATATCGCCATTTCGGTCATGGTCTTGCTGGTCGCCGTCAATACCAAAAAGACCCTCGATTTCTCGGTATTCCCGACCGTGCTGCTGGTCACCACCCTGTTGCGGTTGTCGCTCAATGTCGCTTCGACCCGGATTGTCATGCTGCAGGGCCACACCGGCCCGGATGCCGCCGGCAAGGTCATTGAAGCCTTCGGCCAGTTTCTGGTCGGCGGCAATTACGCAGTCGGCATCATCGTGTTTGCCATCCTGGTGGTCATCAACTTCGTCGTCATTACCAAGGGCGCCGGCCGCGTTGCCGAAGTGTCGGCCCGCTTCACCCTGGACGCCATGCCCGGCAAACAGATGGCCATTGACGCCGACCTCAATGCCGGTCTGATCGGCGAGGACGATGCCCGGCGCCGGCGCGGCGAAATCGCCCGCGAAGCCGAATTTTTCGGCTCCATGGACGGCGCCTCGAAATTCGTGCGCGGCGACGCCATCGCCGGCATCATCATCATGCTCATCAATGTCGTCGGCGGACTCTTCGTCGGCATCCTGCAGCACAATATGGACGCCGGCGCCGCAGCCAAGACCTACACCCTGCTCACCATCGGCGACGGCCTCGTCGCCCAGGTGCCTTCCCTCATCGTTTCAATCGCCGCCGGCATGGTCGTCACCCGTGTCTCCGACGAACGCGACATCGGACAGCAGCTCTTCGGGCAAATCTTCAACAACTGGCGCGCCTTCGCCGTGACCGCCGGCATCATCGGACTGCTCGGGCTCATTCCGGGCATGCCCAATCTGGTCTTCCTGATGCTGGCCGGACTGATGGGCTGGACCGCCTGGAAGATGATGGAGCGCGAACGCAGCGCCATACCGGAGGCCGTTCCAGTCGCGCCAGCACCCGCGCAAGAGAGCCAGGAGGCGAGCTGGTCGGACGTCATGCCGCTCGATGTTCTCGGTCTGGAAGTGGGTTACCGACTTATTCCCTTGGTCGACAAAACCCAGGACGGCGAATTGCTGCGCCGTATTCGCGGCATCCGTAAAAAGTTCGCTCAGGAAGTTGGTTTCCTGGTTTCTCCGGTGCATATCCGTGACAATCTGGAGCTCAGACCCAACGCCTACCGCATCTTGCTCAAAGGCGTCGAAGTCGGTGCCGGCGAGGCCTACCCGGGACAACTCCTCGCCATTAATCCAGGCAGGGTGGCCGGAACAGTGGCTGGAACGCCGACGAAAGATCCTGCCTTTGGCCTGCCCGCTATCTGGATCGAGGCGGGGCAGCGCGAACAGGCGCAGGCCTTCGGCTATACCGTCGTCGATGCCTCGACCGTCGTCGCCACCCACCTCAATCATTTGTTGCTCAACCACGCTTCCGAACTGCTCGGCCGCCAGGAAGTCCAGCAGCTGATCGACCACCTGGGCAAGGAAATCCCCAAACTGGCCGAAGATCTGGTGCCCAAAGTCATTCCTTTGGGAACGCTACAGAAAGTGCTGCAAAACCTGCTCGAAGAAGGGGTGCATATCCGCGACGTGCGCACCATCATCGAAACCGTGGCCGACCAGGCGCCGCGCACCACCGATCCGGACGAACTCACGAGCCAGGTCCGTATTGCACTGGGCCGTGCCATCGTCCAGCAGCTCTACCCTGGCAATGGCGAGGTTCAAGTCATCTCGCTTGATCCAGCCCTCGAACGCCTGCTGCAACAAGCCGTCTCCGGCACCGCCGGCAATGCCAGCTTCGAGCCGGGCCTCGCCGACACCCTGGTGCGTGAGGCGGCCATGGCAGCGCAGCGCCAGGAAGACCTCGGCCAGCCTGCCGTCCTGCTCGTACCCGCCAACCTGCGCCTGCTGCTGTCGCGCTTCCTGCGCCGCAGCATCCCCAGCCTGCGCGTGCTGGCCCACAACGAAATCCCTGAAAACCGCATTCTCAAGGTGACCTCGATCATCGGAGGTAAGACATGAACGTCAGAAAATTCATCGCCGCCAACGCCCGTGACGCCCTCAGGAAAGTCAAGGAAACCCTCGGTTCGGATGCCATCATCCTCTCC
>JAKJFA010000061.1:11203-11465 GCA_022705135.1 Pseudomonadota bacterium
GCCAGCACCATTCCGGCCTGCGCCCGCCCCCAAACCGGCCCCAGCCGCCCTGCTTGATATCGAGGACGATTATCTCGTCCGCCTGAGTTCGGCACGCGCCGCAGCCGCGCGCCCGGCCGCACCAACGCCCACTGTGCCCGCCCCCTTCGTCAAGCGTCAGGAAGCCCCCCGCCCGACGCCCGCAGCCTCCTCATCTGCTCAATCTATCGTCAATGCCGGCATTCCGAAAAACGGCGGTCTGCGCCATCTCGATCTGACCCCC
>JAKJFA010000062.1 GCA_022705135.1 Pseudomonadota bacterium
TCCACCCCGCCGTGAGCCACCCCCCGTTAAACGCCAGCCACCGCCACCGCCGCCGCCGCCGGTTTCGCAGCCCCAGCCGGTGCCGCCAGCGCCGAGCACGCCGTCCTGGTTGCAGGAGTTTCGTGCCGAATGGCAGCGCTGTGCCACCAAGAACGCCTTCAGCAAGGCCATCTGCCGCGAGAAAGCGCGCAACCGCTTTTGCCCGGGGCATTGGGATGAGGTCAAGGAGTGCGAGGTCTATCAGAAGCCGCCTGATGCCGGTGCATAAGGCACGTGTCCCAGCTTAGCTGAGTTCCTGGCGCTGCAAGGTTTTGCCATCCCAGACCAGGACTTCGCCACGGTCTTCCTGCCAGTCGGCCAGAACCCAGCGTTCGACGGCGATGCCATCCACGAGGTGGTGGTGCGTCGCCGGCCGGTGCGTATGGCCATGAATGAAGGTGGCGTAGTTGTGGCTGCGGATGAGGTTTTCCGTGGTGCTTTGGTCGAGATCCATCAGCGCGGCGTCTTTTTCTTTTTTATTCTGCACGCTGATCTGTCGTAGTTGGGCGGCGAGGCGGCGGCGTTCAGTCAGCGGTTTGGCCAGGAAGGCGGATTGCCAGGCCGGTGTTCGCACCTCGCAGCGAAAGGTCTGGTACTCGGTATCGCCGGTGCATAGCGCGTCTCCGTGCGAAAGGACGAAGGACTTGCCGGGCAGCGAGAGCGGATAGGGATCGGGCAGGATGCGGGTGCCACTGGCGGCAGCAAAGCGCTCGCCCAGCAGAAAGTCGCGGTTGCCCCGCTGAATCAGGATGGAAATTCCGGAATCGCCTGCTGCCTTGAGGGCGCTGGTGATTTCGAGATAAACGGGATCGTCATCATCGTCGCCGATCCAGGCCTCAAAAAGGTCGCCCAGAATGTAGAGGGCTTCGGCCTGACGGGCTGGGCCGGCGAGATAGTCGAGAAAAATCCGGGTTACCCCCGGCGCGCGGGATGACAGGTGCAAATCGGCGATAAAGTGGATCAATCCCGGTTCAGGCCGAAAGGACTTCCGCTTTCTCGATCAGGACATCCTCAACCGGGACGTCGCCGTGGAAGCCTTTTGTTCCGGTTTTGACCTTGCGGATGTTGTCGACGACGTCCATTCCCTCGACCACTCTGCCAAAGACGCAGTAGCCCCAGCCGCTGCCGGAGGGGAGCTTGAAATCAAGAAAATCGTTGTCGACGACATTGATGAAGAACTGCGCGGTGGCGGAATGCGGATCACCAGTGCGCGCCATGGCAATGGTGCCGCGCTTGTTTTTCAGGCCGTTGGCGGCCTCGTTTTCGATCGGGGCATTGACCTCTTTTTGTTTCATTCCCGGCGCGAATCCGCCGCCCTGGATCATAAAAGAGCCGATGACCCGGTGGAACAGGGTGTTGTCGTAGTGGCCGGCGCTGACGTAGGCGAGAAAGTTCTCAACTGTCTTGGGGGCTTTTTCAGCATCCAGTTCGAGCGTGATGACGCCAAAATTCGTTTGCAATTTGACCATGGGGAATCCTTACTTTTCGGAAATGATGTTGACGCGCTCAATGACGATGGGCGTTTGGGGTACATTCTGGTGGAAACCGGCGTTTCCGGTGGGCACCCTGGCGATTTTGTCAATGACCTCGATGCCGGCTTTGACCTTGCCAAACACGGCATAGCCCCAGCCATCAAAAGAAGGATAGTCGAGATTGGCGTTGTCAACGTGGTTGATAAAAAACTGCGCGGTGGCCGAGTGCGGGTCACTGGTGCGCGCCATGGCGATGCTGCCACGGACGTTCTTGAGACCGTTCCTGGCCTCGTTCTCAATCGGTGCCTGAACCGGCTTCTGCTTCATCTGCGCATCGAAGCCGCCCCCCTGAACCATGAAGCCGGGCATGACACGGTGAAAAATGGTGCCGTTGTAGAACCCCTCTTTGGCGTATTTGAGGAAATTGGCGACGGTCTTTGGAGCCTTTACGGGGTCGAGTTCAAGAATGATATCGCCCATGCTGGTTTTAAGTTCGACCGTGGGCGCGGCCCAGACGTTGGCTGCCAACAGGATGCCGGCCAGCAGGGAAAGGAGTTTGCGAGCCTTCATGCGGCGCCCTCGTAAATGATTTTCCATTGCGCGCCCTCGCGCCGCCAGTATTGGCGTTTCTTCATCGTGTTGTCCAGGTTGTTGCTGCGGTATTGTTGGTCGAAGGTGACGACCACGAGTTCTTCCTTGCCCGGATTGCGGAAGACCGAAAGATTGGCGACCCGGACCTTGATCCACTGTTTCCCTGTGTTGACCTTGCGTTTCTGTTCGGCGAACTGCTGGAAATCCTGTTTGTCGCTGGAGAATTTGGGCGAGTAGTGCCGGAGGAAACGTTCGACATCACGGCTTTCCCAGTCGCTGCGCCAGGACTCGATGGCTTTGTTGAGTTCGTTGCGTTCCCTGTTCCAGTCGTCGAGTGAAAGCCATTCGACCGAATTGCTGATAATGACGGGCGTCAGACCGATCTGGAGGTTTTGGGCGACGATATCGAGATCGCGGTTGGCCAGCACGACGCAGCCGTCGGAGGCTTTGGGCGGACGCGAAAACGTATCCGAGGGCGTGCCGTGCAGCCAGATGCCATGCCCTTTCCGGCCCTGCTGCTTGTCCCATTCGTTCGGGTAATTGATCGGGAAAGCACCGCTGCCGTAGAGGTCGGCAAGCTTTTGCTTGGGCAGGCTGGCCGTGACGTGATAGACCCCGAGCGGCGTTTTCTTGTCGCCCTCGCTGAACTTGTCGGCGCCGAGCTTGCCCTGGCTGACATAGTAGTCGGCGACGAATTGGGGGCGGTCATTCTTGTTGGCATAGACGTAGAGCCGCGACTTCTGGGTGTCGACCACGATGGCGTATTTCTGATCCGGCGGCATCTGCAGGAGGTAGCGCGGAATATCATTGGCCGGAGGCTTGCTGCGGTAGCCCTTGAGTCGGACGATGGCTTCCTCGCGCAGATCAGCGATTTTTTCGTTGGCCTGGCCGCCAGCGCCGAAGCTGGAAATCGGTTTGGTGCGGGCGAGCAGCAGATCGCCCCGGATCAGGTGGCCCAAACGGAAGTTGGGATACTGGTTCAGGAGGGTGTCGGTGCGTTGCAGCGCCTGGTCGAGACGATTTTGTTCGATGGACTCGAAAACGCGGTGCAGCAACGGTTCCGGGCCGGAGTCCGAAACCGTTCCGGCAAGCGCCGCTGTTTCAGGCGCAACCGGATTTGCTGGTGTGATTGCGGGGGTTGCCGGGCTGATTTCCTTTGTCTGCTGTTCGCCGGATTTGGAGCACGCACCGGCGACAAGGCAGAGAACCAGCGGCAGAAGGAAAAAGATTCTGTGAATCGGCATCAGTGCGTTTGTTCGTCCTGAATGAGCCATTTACCGCCGGAACGGACCATCAGCAGCACTTTGCCAGTCGAGTTGGACAGCCCTGACGACTTGTAGTGCTGGCGGAACTTGACGGTCGCCTTGTCGCCATTGACTGTGATGCTCGGCTCGTCGTAGCTGACCTGGATCTTGCCACCCTTGCCGGCAATACGCTGCTCGCGTTGCGCTTCCCAGGCCTTTCTGGTCATCCCTTTGGGTGTTTTGAAGTCGCTGCTGTAGTGGGCGAGATAGGCGCGGACATCTTTGCGCGACCAGGTGGCGGCCCAACCGGCCAGAGCCTTGGCGATTTCATCCTTGGCCGCTTTGTTGGCCGACGCGGTCTCCGGCGCGTTGGGTGCTGCCGGTTTCTTGGCGGACTCTTTGGTGGCGGGGGTGGTCGACACCACGGTTGCGGTTGGTGCTGCCGGAGGAGCAGCGGTCTCCGGTTTGGCTGTGGCGACCTCAAGCGTGGTTGTTGTGGTCGAGGCGGTGCTCGTGGTCGTTGTGCTGGTCGCGGTGGTTTGCGTGGTGACGGCTGCGACCTTGACCGGCTCCGGTTTGGCGCTTGCAGCTTGCGGACGGCCGCCCGATTTGCCGGAGGTGGTGATCAGGTCGCGGATCAGCGCCAGCTTGTTCTGGGCAGTCGGGTTGGAGGAGTCGATTTGCAAGGCCTTGTCGTAGGCCTGGCTGGCCAGCTTGGCGTACACATCGCCCAGGTTTTCATAGGCAATCGCGTAGGAGGGATGGGTGCGGATCGCCATTTCGAGGGCGGTGCGCGCCTTGTCGTACTGTTTCTGCTGGGCGTAGAGCACGGCCAGGTTGTTGTAGGGTTCGGGCAGTTCAGGATAGTCCTCGGTCAGCTTGGTGAAGACTGCGATGGCTTCCGCCGGCTTGTTCATCTCGGTCAGGATGAGGCCCTTCAGAAAGCGGCCCTGGGCATCCTTGGGTTTGCCGGCGAGGTAGGCGTCGACCCTGGCGAGCGCCTGCGGGAATTGACCCTGCTTGATGAGGCGCTGAACCTCGGGCAGATTGTCGGCAACAGCAGGCGTGATAATGGCGACGGCAGCGCCGAGGAGGAGGGCGCGCAGTATCGCGCCGGGCTGAATGCGGAGAAGAGGCTTTATCGCCATGTTACAATCCGTCCGGTTGAATGAACGACGATTCTATCAAGAACCGCGGCCAATCCAAAGCGTTGTCGCGGCTTCTTCCACTTCCCTTGGCTCACACGACATGTTGAACATTTTCAATTCCTTGCGGCGCGAAAAGCAGGTTTTCCATCCGCTCATCCCCGGGCAGGTGCGCATGTATGTTTGCGGCATGACCGTCTACGATTTTTGTCATCTCGGACACGCCCGCGTCATGGTCGTTTTCGATCTGGTCTATCGCTGGCTCAGGGCTTCCGGCTACGAGGTGGTCTATGTTCGCAACATCACCGACATCGACGACAAAATCATCCGGCGCGCGCATGAAAATGGCGAAAGCATCCACGCGCTGACGGACCGGTTCATCGCCTTCATGCATGAGGATGCCGATGCGCTCGGCGTTCTGAGGCCGACGTATGAGCCGCGCGCGACGGATTATGTGCCGCAGATGCTCGAGCTGATTGAGCGCCTGGAGACGAACGGACTGGCCTATCTAGCGGCGGATGGCGATGTCAATTTCGCTGTGCGCAAGTTTGACGGGTATGGCAAACTCTCCGGCAAGTCACTGGACGATTTGCGCGCCGGCGAGCGGGTCGAGGTCGACACGGCCAAAGAAGATCCGCTCGATTTTGTGCTCTGGAAGCATGCCAAGCCGGGCGAACCGGCGTGGGAATCGCCTTGGGGCAATGGCCGGCCGGGCTGGCACATCGAGTGTTCGGCGATGAGTTCCGAACTGCTCGGAGATCATTTCGACATTCATGGCGGCGGCCAGGACCTGCAATTTCCGCACCACGAAAACGAGATCGCCCAATCGGAAGGCGCCCATCGGTGCTCCTTCGTCAATTATTGGATGCACAATGGTTTTGTCCGGGTCGATAACGAGAAGATGTCCAAATCGCTGGGCAATTTCTTCACCATCCGCGAAGTGCTCAAGGTCTTTGATCCCGAGGTGGTGCGGTTTTTCATCCTGCGCGCCCACTATCGCAGCCCGCTCAATTATTCGGATGCGCATCTGCACGATGCCAAGCGGGGGCTTGATACCCTCTACTTCACCTTGCGCGACGCGCCGCCAGCCGAATGCCCGATCGATTGGCGGCAGCCGTTCGCTGCGCGCTTCAAGGCGGCGCTGGATGACGATTTCGATTCGCCTGGCGCCATTGCCGTGCTGTTTGAACTGGCCAGCGAAGTGAATCGCCGCCACGATGCCGAACTGGCGGGTTTGTTGAAAGCGCTGGCCGGCATCATGGGCCTGCTTGAACGAGCACCGGAAGCTTATTTGAAAGCGGGCGCGGCGGGCGGTATGGAGGAAGCCGAAATCGAGCAGCAGATAGACGCGCGTGTTGCGGCCAAAAAGGCGAAAAACTTCGCCGAAGCGGATCGCATCCGCGATAGCCTCAAGGCAGCCGGCATCGTGCTGGAAGACGGCCCGCAGGGGACGAGCTGGCGTCGGTTGTAACCCCTATTTTCCGACCACGCCGCCAGTTTTTTCGGCGGCTTCAAGCAATTTGGGGGGGATGGTGATGCCGAATTTCTTTGTTTTCTCGAGGTCGAAGGCATAGCCGCCGCCTTCCGGACAGCGCGGAAAGACGGATTGAATTGGTTGCCCATCGAATAATAGCTTGATCATCTCTGCGCTGATTCGTCCCATACGCTCGGTGTCTGGGTAAAGCGCCATGACACCGCCCCAACTATCGGTGATCTCTTTTTTGGAAAGTCCGATCAGCGGCTTCGTTGCGGTTTTGAACACCATGTCGGCGAAGGGTTGTTGAACGCCCATCTGGTCATTCGGGGTGATAAAGGCATCAACGACCGGGTCAAGTTCGAGGACAAATTTTTTCGCCAGTTCAGCCATGCGGCGGTGGCCTTCCTCGCTCTTGACAAATTCGACGCTGCGGAAAGAGACTTTCAGATCCTTGAATTCGGGCAGCTTCAGGGCATCTTCCATCCATTTCCGGTAGCTGTGCGATTGCGGCATTCCGGCATCGATCAAGGCGATTTTTTTGGCATGGGGCATGACCTGCCGGATGAAGCGCAGGCGCTCCTCGACTTTGACGGGGTAGCAGACGCCGGTGAAATTGGCCTTGGGCGGGACATCGAATTGGTCGATGACGCCGATACCGACCGGATCGGTGACGGCGCCAAAAACGAAACGATGCTTCATGTCACCAAGGGCGAGCTTCTTGAAGCCCTCGGTCACGACGGTACCGTTGAGAAATATGACATCGTGGCCACTACCGCTCTCTGCATCCCAGATGCTTTTGGTCGCGCCTTCCTTGTTTCCAATCGAGTAGTACTTGACCTGGAGATTGCTGCCTTCCTTGAAACCGAGTTTACCCAGTTCGTCCAGCATGGCCAGCCGAACCGATAAATAGGGCTCGCCTTTCTGGGCCTCGACGATGAGCAGGCGGTAGACATTTCCGGGTTCGGCAGCGGTGCTCGGCCCCGGGAAAAGGGGAAGCAGGAGCAAAGCAAGCGCCGAGAGAAAATACCCCATCTTCAATTTCATTTTTCGCTCCTGGAGTACGCGCACACAAACCATCATAGACCAGAGTGGCCGTTTGTGGCGGTTAACCGAAGAAAGCCTTGACCTTCTCCATCCAGGAACTGGCGCGCGGATTATGCCGGGCATCGTTGCCGTGGGTGATTTCTTCCAGTTCGCGCAGCAATTCGCGTTGACGTTCAGTCAGATTGACTGGCGTTTCGACGACGACGTGACACATCAGGTCGCCCTGGCCGTGGCTGCGGACGCCGCGGATGCCCTTGCCGCGCAGGCGGAAGACGCGGCCGCTTTGGGTTTCCGCTGGAATTTTGAGGCTGGCGGCGCCCTCCAGGGTCGGAATTTCGATTTCACCGCCGAGTGCAGCGGTGGTGAAGGAAATGGGCATCTCGCAATGCAGGTCGTTGTGGTCGCGCTGGAATACCGGATGCGGCTTCAGGTGAATCTGCACGTACAAATCACCCGGCGGGCCGCCGTTGACCCCCAATTCGCCCTCGCCGGCCAGACGGATGCGGTCGCCTTCGTCGACCCCGGCCGGAATCTTGACTGACAGGGTTTTCTGTTTTTTCAGCCGGCCGGCGCCGTGGCAGGTGCCGCAAGGGTCAGAAATGAAGCGGCCGGTGCCATGACATTTCGGGCAGGTCTGCTGGATGGAGAAAAAGCCCTGTTGCAGGCGAATCTGGCCGGAACCGTTGCAGGTCGGGCAGGTGGCCGGCTGACTGCCGCTCTTGGCGCCGGTGCCGCCGCAGGATTCGCACACTTCCATGCCGGGGATGCGAATTTTGGTTTCGGTGCCACGCGCCGCTTGTTCCAGCGTGATTTCTAGGTTGTAGCGCAAGTCGGCACCACGGTAGACATTGGAGCGGCCGTGTCCGCCCCGTGCGCCGCCAAAGATTTCATCAAAAATGCCGCCAAAGGCATCGGCAAATCCGCCAAACCCTTGTCCGCCCCCAAAGCCGGCCTGCTGATCGACGCCGGCATGGCCGAACTGGTCATAGGCGGCACGCTTGTTGGGGTCGGACAGCACCTCATAAGCCTGCTTGGCTTCTTTGAACTTTTCCTCGGACGACGGATTACCCGGATTGCGGTCCGGGTGGTGTTTCATGGCCAACTTGCGATAGGCCTTCTTGATGTCGTCCTCGCTGGCATCGCGGTTGAGGCCGAGGATTTCGTAATAGTCGCGTTTGGTGGGCATGGGGGGAGAACCGTGAGGAGTGAGGGCTTAGGGGTGAGGAAAAGCAAGGGTGAGAAGGGGGGGGCGATTTTACCCCTTACTCCTCACCCCTCACTCCTTACGCTTTTTTGTCCTTCACTTCGGTGAACTCGGCGTCGACCACATCACCTTCGTCCTTTTTGGCTTGTTGCTGGGCCCCCGCTTCGGCACCAGCGGCACCTGCCGCTGCGCCCGCCTCGGCCTGTTGCTGGGCATACATTTTTTCGCCCAGTTTTTGCGAAGCCTGAGCCAGAGCCTCGGTCTTGGCGGTGATGGTGTCCTTGTCGCCGTCGCGCAGCACGTCCTCGACCTCCTTGATGGCGGCTTCGATCTTTTCCTTCTCGCCGGCGTCGAGCTTGTCGCCGTATTCCTTCAGCGATTTCTTGACCGTGTGCACCATGGCGTCGGCCTGATTGCGGGCATCGGCCAGTTCGTGCGCTTTCTTGTCGTCTTCGGCGTGCAGCTCGGCGTCCTTCACCATCGCCTGAATTTCGGCTTCGGAGAGACCGGAGTTGGCCTTGATGGTGATCTTGTTTTCCTTGTTGGTGGCCTTGTCCTTGGCCGTGACGTGCATGATGCCGTTGGCGTCGATGTCAAACGTCACCTCGATCTGCGGCAGGCCGCGCGGGGCAGGCGGGATGCCTTCCAGATTGAACTGGCCGAGGCTCTTGTTGCCGGCGGCCATTTCGCGCTCGCCCTGCATCACATGGATCGTTACCGCAGACTGGTTGTCATCGGCGGTCGAGAAGACCTGGCTGGCCTTGGTCGGGATGGTCGTGTTCTTCTGGATCAGCTTGGTCATGACGCCGCCCAGGGTTTCAATCCCGAGCGACAGCGGGGTGACGTCGAGCAGCAGCACGTCCTTGACGTCGCCCTTCAGCACGCCGCCCTGGATGGCGGCGCCGACGGCGACCGCTTCATCCGGATTGACGTCCTTGCGCGGATCCTTGCCGAGGAAGAGTTCCTTGACCTTTTCTTGCACCTTGGGCATGCGGGTCATGCCGCCGACCAGAATAACGTCGTCGATATCGCTGATCTTGCAGCCGGCATCCTTCAACGCGACGTTGCAGGGGGCGATGGTCCGCTCAATCAGGTCTTCGACCAGGGCTTCGAACTTGGCGCGGGTGATCTTGATCGCCAGGTGTTTCGGGCCGGAGGCATCGGCCGTGATGTAGGGCAGGTTGATTTCAGTTTGCTGGCTGGAGGAGAGCTCGATCTTGGCTTTTTCAGCGGCATCCTTGAGGCGTTGCAGCGCCAGCACATCAGATTTCAGATTGACGCCGGATTCCTTCTTGAATTCGTCGATGATGTAGTCGATCAGGCGCTGGTCAAAATCTTCACCGCCGAGGAAGGTGTCGCCATTGGTGGCCAGCACTTCAAACTGCTTTTCGCCATCGACATCGGCGATTTCGATGATCGAGATGTCGAAAGTGCCGCCGCCCAAGTCATAGACGGCGATCTTGCGATCCTTGCTGGAGGTTTTGTCCATGCCGAAGGCGAGGGCGGCCGCGGTCGGTTCGTTGATGATGCGCTTGACATCAAGGCCGGCGATGCGGCCGGCGTCCTTGGTGGCCTGGCGCTGGCTGTCGTTGAAGTAGGCCGGCACGGTGATGACGGCCTCGGTGACTTCCTCGCCGAGGTAGTCTTCAGCCGTCTTCTTCATCTTGCGCAGCACTTCGGCGGAAACCTGCGGCGGCGCGATCTTCTTGTCGCGCACTTCCACCCAGGCGTCGCCGTTGTCGGCCTTCATGATCTTGAAGGGCGTCAGGCCGATATCTTTCTGCACTTCCTTTTCCTCGAAGCGGCGACCGATCAGGCGCTTGACGGCGTACAAGGTGTTCTTGGGATTGGTGACGGCCTGGCGCTTGGCCGAAGCGCCGCAGAGGATTTCGCCTTCCTCGGTGTAGGCGACGATGGAGGGCGTCGTGCGGGCACCCTCGGAATTTTCGATCACCTTGGGTTGGCCGTTTTCCATGATGGCGACGCAGGAATTGGTGGTGCCGAGGTCGATGCCGATAATTTTGGCCATGTTTTGTTCCTTTCAGTAAGTGGTGAGGAGTGAGGGGTAAGGGGTGAGGAAAAAGCCCCTCGCGCTCACAGTCAATTCAAAATCTGGTTCCAAAGTGGGGGCTGCCTGAAGTATTTCAAGCGGCCGGTGGTTCGGTTGGCGCCGGAGCGGCGGGGGCGCTTGCTTCCGGGGTTGGTGGAGGCGCTGCCGGCTTGGCCTTGGCAACCATGACCAGCGCCGGACGCAGCACCCGTTCGGCAATCAGATAGCCCTTTTGCAGCACCGTGACGACGGTATTGGGCTCCTGTTCGGCTTCGACCATGCCGATGGCCTGATGAAAATGTGGATCGAACTTTTCACCGGCCGGGCTGATTTCCTTCAGGCCGGACTTGTCAAACGCAGACACCAGTTGCTTCAGGGTCAGCTCGACGCCGGCGTGCAGGCTCTCGGCGCTCTGGTTCTGGTTGGATAGTGCCGCTTCCAGGCTGTCCTTGACCGCCAGCAGGTCTCCGGCAAAGCGTTCGACCGCGAATTTGTGCGCCTTGGCGATGTCTTCCTGAGCGCGGCGGCGGATGTTTTCGCCCTCGGCCTTGGCGCGCAGCCAGGCATCGTGGTGCTCAGTGGCCTTTTGTTCGGCCTCGCGCAATTGCTCTTCCAGGCTGGGTGGCGGTGGTGGCGGGACATTGGCTTCCGGGGCCGATGTCTGCGGCGCCATTTCTGTTTCGGCCATGGGCGGCCGATTTTGAGGCTGCGCTTCCTGCTCCGGCGGCGTGGCCTGGGGTTCGCAGTGCGGCGGATGGTGCGGGGGTTGATGATGCATTGCTCTTCTCCGAAAAACTCTTCCGGCAAATGGGGCAAGATCCCGGAATTTCAAGGGTAAGGCAAAAAAATTGCGCAAGAGGTGTCCAGGCGTTTTTTTCATGGTGATGCCGCTTCTTTTTGCACAATGCCCCGGTTCTGCGGCACAGTGCATGGGCAGACCGGGTAGGGGCAGAGCAGGCCTTCGTTCAATTGCAATGTGCCGTCGTAAATGTTGCCGAGATAGCCCTGGCCGGTGCGCTTGCCCGGATAGCAGGTGTAGGCGTCGCCCTTGGGATGGACGATGAAATAGTAGCGGCCGGCGTGGCAGGGCTTGCCGAGATGTGAATAGCCGCGGTTCATGGCGCTGG
>JAKJFA010000063.1 GCA_022705135.1 Pseudomonadota bacterium
CGGCACGGGGCGGTGCTCAGGGCGGGGACGGCGGCTTTGTCGAAACCTCGGGCAAAAAGTACCTGGATGTCGGCGCCATTACCGTCGACCGCAGCGCCCCGGCCGGTCAGGCCGGCACATGGCTGCTCGACCCGTCGGATGTAACGATCACGCAAGCTGCTGAAAATTTGGCCGGCGGCAGTTTCAATTCCTATCCGCCGGGCGTGGCGTTCGAGGGGGCGACCAGTCCCGCAGTCATTCACTGGACGACCGTGACCACCAACCTGGACTTGGGGCCGGTAATCATCTCCACCGTCGGCTCCGCCGGATCGCCTGGGGATATTTCCTTCGATTCCGCCTACAACTATACGGTCAATACCCCAAACGACCTGTGGCTGGTTGCCAACGGGAATATCCAGATTGCTGGACATACCCTGCAAAACTCAAATACCGGCGATTTCAAGTTCATCGCCGGCTGGACAGGCGCCTCGCTGCCCGGAACGCCGTGGGATCTCAATGCCTACGATGTCTCTGGCGGTACCGGCAGCCTGCTGGTCCAGAATGCCCGTGTCCTGACGAACGGGTCGATCTTCGTCAATACCGCCACCGGGGTTACGGTCGAAAAGACCACAGGCACCACCGAGCCTACCCAGTTGATCGGCAGCTATGTCAATATCAAAACACATGGCGACATCATCGTTCATAACCGGCCGAACCTTGCGATGGCGAACAGCTTCGAGACCGTCATCGCCAGCACCGGCAACCTGGACATCAGCCTCCTCGGCGACGGAACCCAACTCAGGGTTGAGGCTTCCAGCGGTACCGGCGGCGGCAAGGCGTCGATCCGGTCCGTCGGCGACATGAACATCGATTTTTTCGGCAGCGGCGTCAACCAGATCCTGATGACCGGCGGCAACGTCAACAGCCCGGTCAATTCGCCGGCGCAAATCTGGGCCGGCGGCAACCAGGCCATCCTAAACTCGGGCGCCGGCGCGCTCAACATCACGCTGACCGGTGGCAACGCCACGGTCACCGGCAAGGATGTGTGGGAGGGCGCCACGCAGATTTGTTCCGGCTGCGCCACCGGCAACATGGCGGAAATCGGGGCTAACGGCAGCCAGACAATCACGGCAACGAATATCACGCTGACCGGTGGCAGCGCCGGCGTGCAGAATACTGCCGAAATCCATGCCAACGGGCACCAGTCCATCTCTGCCACCGGCAACCTTACCCTCACCGGTGGTAACGGCGGCGGCATCTACGTTGCCGGACACGAACCTAATGTCTTCGGATTGATCGGCAACGATGCCGACCTCTCCTCCGATTTCCAGCAAAATCTCAACATTGGCGGCAATCTGACCCTGCAGGGCGGCACCGCCGCTGGCGGCGTACATGGCGCTTTTGTCGTTGCGCCCAATCAAGGCATTATCGTCGGTGGCGATGTGAATGTGCAGGGAGGCAGCAGTGGCACGCCGACCTTCGCCGGCCTCGGCGCCGCCGCTGTGATCGGACACGATTTCGGCGCCAATCTGTCGCTATCGGTGGGCGGCGACCTCACGCTCAACGCCGGCGGCAGCGAGGGCAGCGCCTACGTGGGCGCGCTGAATGGCGCCTCCAACGTTACCGTCAACGCCAGCGGTGTTGTCAACCTCTCCGGCAGCGCCAACGCTGCGGCTGCAGTCGGCGCGTTGCAAAACACTGCTGATGCGAACATCAACATAACCGGCGCGGCTGGAATCAGCCTCAACCCCTACAGCAAACTCCTGGCCGGATATGGCGGAACCATCATCCTCAACGCCGGCACCGGCTCCATCAGCCAGGCTGCCGCCGACATGCAAATCAATGCCTGGCGTCTGGAAGGCTATGGAAATGGCGGCGTCGCGTTGATTGGCAACAGTAATCAGGTGGGCCAGATCGAACTGATCAGCGCCAGCGGCGGGAACATCAACTACGTCAGCGATGCTCCGATGGCGCATGTCGAGAATGTCAGCACTTCCGGCACGGTGACAATCACCACTCAGCCTGGCGCCACCGACGAACGTAAAATCGGCCTGGGCACCATCACCGGCAACAGCGTCAACGTCAGCGCCCGCAATGCGATCCTCGATGACAACGGCAGTGGCGTTGCCAACATCACCGCCAACAACATTACGCTGTCTACCGTCACCGGTGGCAATCCGGGCGGAATCGCCATCAGCGCCGACGTGGTCAGCAGCGGCAGCGTCTCGGCGACGGTTCCAGTTGCCAGCGGCAATGGCGGCATCCGCATCGGGAGCCTCGGCGCCAATGCGCCAGCAACGCTGAACCTGTCGGATGCCACCAACACCGGCAGCGGCGATATTTTCTTCCACCATACGGGCGATCTGACCACCAATGGCGGGTATGCGGTCAGCTCGACGAGCGGATCGGTCATTTTTGCAGCCGATGGTGACCTCACTCTCGCAGGCGGTTCGTTCAACGCTCCGGCGGGTCTGGCCCTATCCGCCGGCAACAACATGACCTTTAACACCAACCTAGCCGTCAACAGCGACCTGATACTGGCAGCGGGCGGCACCCTGACCGCCAACAGTCTCGTGTACAGCCAGACCGGCAAACTCGCCGCCTACGCATCGGCGATCAACACCGTCGGTGGTTCCCTGCGCGCCGCCAGCCACCTCTTCTTCACCGCCAACAGCGTCAACGTCCTGGGCGGCGGCATGCAGTCCGAGGGGGGCGACCTGTCCGGTTTTGTCACCGGCGCCTTGGCTATCGACGGCGGCAATCTCGAAGCCAGCGGCAACCTCTCCTTCACCGCCGGCAGCGTCGATGTCCAGAACGGTGGCAGCATCCGCGCCGTCAATGGCGACCTTTCCGGAATCGTCAACACCGACATCCGGCTGACCGGCAGCACCCTGCAAGCCGGCAACAATGTGATGCTCTCGTTCCTCGGTGATTCGACGCTGTACCTGAACGAACTGGCCGGGCCACCGGCGTCGCAGGTGATCTCTGGCGAATTCGGACTGATCCAGCTCGACTTTTTTGGCCGCAGCGAAGGGGGGGTCGTCATCGACGGCGCTCCCACCTTCACCACTGCCGGCAGCGGAAGCAGTGGCCTTTACAATGGCGTATTTCCAGCCGTACTGGGCACCGGGCTGATCGTCACCTATGGCAACAGCCAGCTCAGCGGCATGTTCCTCAGCGACGCCCTTGACAGCTTGTCCAGCATGGAATCGCTGTATACCGGGACTGAGGGGAGCACAACATCGGTACTGCCTGAAGATACTTTCGACAATAGCGGCGCATTTACAGAAAATGGTGAGGGTGAATTTGGCGCGGGCTCAAGTGCCAAGCAAGAGGGAGAAAATGATGAAGACAAGGACAAGCGCGGCAAGCGTCGTAACAGCGCTTGCCGTTAGTCTGCTGCTAATGCTGGCTGGGATCGGCTGCGCCGCTGCCCAGCAGGAGGCAGCGCGGGTCACGCATCTGGCGGGAACCTTGTCCGCGCAGAAAGCAGATGGGCAAAAGCGTCTGCTCGGCGTCGATTCGACGGTTGGCGCGGGCGAAGTGCTGACGACAGAGCAAGGAACTTACGCCCGCCTCAAATTCAGCGACGGCGCCGAGGTAGTGATGCGCCCCAATTCGCAGCTCAAGATCGACGACTACCAATTCAACCAGGCCAAGCCTGAGGAGGGTAGCCTGGTCCTGTCCATGCTGCGCGGCGGCCTCAGGGCGATTACCGGATTGATTGGCAAAAAAAGGCCGCAAAATGTCCGGGTGGCGACGCCGACCGCCACCATCGGAATTCGGGGCACCCATTTGGGCGCATTGCTGTGCCAGGGCGATTGTGGCGGTCTCGTCTCGCCTGGCGGCCAATCCTTGGCCAACGGCTTGCATGTTGATGTTGCCGACGGTGCCATCACCGTCTCCAACCGCGCCGGCCAGATCACCTTGGGTGCCGGCCAGTTCGGCTTCGTCGCTAATGCCAACAGCCAACCCGTCGTCGTGCCGCCGCAAGCCGGATTCCGTATGGACATCCCCGGCGCCATTTCGCGTAATCGCGGAGCCGGACGCAGCATCGGCGCCAATCGCGACGCCGAGTGCGTTGCACAGTAAAATACGCCTCTTCCCATGCCCTCAGGCAGCACCAGCCTGAGGGCGGTGCTTTCCTGAAAGAGTGATTCCGTTGACCGCAAAAAAACTGTTCGTCCGCACCTTTGGTTGCCAGATGAACGAGTACGATTCCGGCAAGATTGCCGATGTACTCGCTGCCGCTGAAGGCCTCATCAAGACTGACAAACCGGAAGACGCCGATATCATCCTGTTCAACACCTGCTCGGTGCGCGAAAAGGCACAGGAAAAGGTGTTTCACGATCTCGGCCGCATCAAGCACCTGAAAAAAACCAATCCTGATTTGCTCATCGGCGTTGGCGGCTGCGTCGCCAGCCAGGAAGGCGAAGCCATCGTCAGCCGCGCGCCTTACGTCGATATTGTCTTCGGCCCGCAAACATTGCATCGCCTGCCCGAATTGCTGGCGCAGCGCCGACGGACCGGCAAGGCCGCAGTCGATGTCTCATTCCCAGAAATCGAGAAATTCGATGCCCTGCCGCCGGCCGAAGTCAAAGGCGCAGCCGCCTTCGTCTCGATCATGGAAGGCTGTTCCAAATTCTGCACTTATTGCATCGTGCCCTACACGCGCGGTGGCGAATTTTCGCGCGCTTTTCACGACATCCTGACCGAAATTGCCGATCTGGCGGCGCATGGCGTCAAGGAAATCCATCTGCTCGGCCAGAACGTCAATGCCTATCAGGGAGAGATGGAAGGCACGGATGAAAAAGCCGATCTGGCGCTGCTGCTCGAATACGTGGCCGAAATCCCCGGCATCGAGCGCATTCGCTACACCACCTCGCATCCGTGCGAAATGACGGATCGCCTGATCAACACCTACGCCAAACTGCCCAAGCTGGTGTCGCACCTGCACCTGCCGGTGCAGGCCGGTTCCGACCGTGTATTGGCGGCAATGAAACGCGGCTATACGGCGCTTGAATACAAGTCGATCATCCGCAAACTGCGCGCCGTGCGGCCGGATATTTCACTCTCTTCCGATTTCATTGTCGGCTTTCCGGGCGAGACGGATGACGAGTTTGAAAAAACGATGAAACTGATCGACGACATCGGCTTCGACACCTCTTTCTCCTTCATGTTTAGTCCGCGCCCCGGTACCCCGGCGATAGAAATGGCCGACGACACGCCCGCCGCCGTCAAATCGGCACGCCTGACTCGCTTGCAAAAGCGCCTGGAAGAACAGGCGCATGCGATCAGCCAAAGCATGGTCGGCAGCGTGCAGCGCGTGCTGGTCGAGGGCACCTCCAAAAAGGACGCCTATGAACTGGCCGGACGCACCGACAACAACCGCGTCGTCAATTTCAAGGGCAACCCGCGCTTGATTCACAGCTTCGTCGATGTCACCATCACGGCAGCACTGCCACACAGCCTGCGCGGAGAAATCATCATTCGTGAATAGCCGGTCCGCCGTCCGCAATCGCCCGCTCGAACTGGTCTTGTCGCCAGTCGACAACACCTTGCTCGCCCATTTGTGCGGCGCGCTGGACGAAAATCTGCGCCAGATCGAAACAGCGCTGGATGTCAGCATTTCCCGCCGGGGCGAACGCTTTACCGTGCAGGGCAGCCGCATTGGCCAGGCAAGGCGCGCCGTCGAAGCCTTGCAACATTTTTACGCCAGCGCACAAAAACCGCTGTCGGTCGATAACATCCAGCTCGGCCTAATTGAACTCAACAACGCGCCGGTGCGCCGTCTCTCCTCCGGTGAAAGTCCGGCCGACGGCCCGCAACTGGTGACGCGCAAAACCGAATTGCATGGCCGCACGCCGCGCCAAATCGAATACCTGAAAGCCATTCAGGCGCACGACGTTACCTTCGGCATCGGCCCGGCCGGCACCGGCAAGACCTATCTGGCTGTCGCTTCCGCCGTCGATGCGCTGGAGCGCGATATCGTCGAGCGCATCATCCTGACACGGCCGGCAGTCGAAGCTGGTGAGCGTCTCGGTTTTCTGCCCGGCGATCTGGCCCAAAAGGTTGATCCCTATCTGCGGCCGCTCTACGATGCACTTTATGATTTGATGGGTTTTGACCGTGTCACCAAGCTTTACGAAAAGGGCGCCATCGAAGTCGCGCCGCTCGCCTTCATGCGCGGCAGAACGCTGAACCACGCTTTTATCATTCTCGATGAGGCGCAAAACACCACGCCGGAGCAGATGAAAATGTTCCTGACCCGCATCGGCATCGGCGCCAAGGCGGTGGTGACTGGCGATATTACCCAGATTGACCTGCCCAAGGCCCAGAAAAGCGGTCTCAACGAAGCGCGTGCCATCCTGGCCGACGTGCGCGGCATCGCCTTTACCGAATTTCTCAAGGAAGACGTGGTGCGCCATCCGCTGGTGGCGCGCATTGTCGCCGCTTATGAACAGCACAGCAATGGATCGCAAAGCAAACCGCCGGCTTGACCTGTCGGTGCAATACGCCTGTCACGCAGAAGGCTTACCCTTGCGCGCTGAGTTTCGGCGCTGGGCGCGTGCGGCGCTGGCAGGGGGCGGACAGATCACGATCCGTCTGGTTAACGTCGAAGAAGGCCGTGAACTAAACCGCGAGTATCGCCACAAGGATTACGCCACCAACGTGCTCTCCTTTCCCTACGACACCGAACCGCGGCTGTTGGGCGATCTGGTCATTTGCCCGGAAGTGGTCGTGCGCGAGGCCGTGGAACAAGGCAAGACGTTGGAAAGCCACTACGCCCATCTGGTCGTGCATGGTATGCTGCACCTGCAAGGTTATGACCACGAAACCGGCGAACAGGACGCTCTGGCGATGGAAAACGAGGAAACAAGAATCATGGCCGCATTGGGTTACCCGGATCCTTATAACAACGAGGTGTAACCCCTTTCTCCTTACTCCTCACCCCTCACTGCCTTATGGACCCTTCCCCGAGTCACAAACCTGGTTTTTTCGAACAACTGTCCAACCTGTTGTTGCGCGCACCTGAAAACCGCGAGCAACTGCTGCAAATACTGCGCATGGCCTACGAGCGCAATCTGATGGACGCCGACGCCATCTCCATCATCGAAGGCGCGCTCTCCTCCTCCGAAACCCGCGTCTCAGACGTCATGGTGCCACGCGCCCAGATGAATGTCCTTGATGTCGACATGCCACTCGACGCGTTGATTCAAACCGTCATCAACGCTGCCCATTCGCGTTTTCCGGTCGTCGACGGCGACCGCGACAACGTTCTCGGCATCCTGTTGGCCAAGGATCTGCTGCGCGTCATCAACGAAAAAGAATTTGACCTGCGCAATGCTTTGCGCCCGGCCGTGTTCATTCCGGAATCGAAGCGTCTCAATATCCTGCTGCGTGAATTCCGAGTTTCGCGCAATCACATGGCCATCGTCGTCAATGAATACAGCGGCGTTGCCGGGCTGGTCACCATCGAGGACGTGCTGGAGCAAATCGTCGGCGACATCGAAGACGAATACGATTTTGATGAGGCGCACGACAATATCCGCCTCGACTCCAACGGCCGCTACCGGGTCAAGGCGCGCACCGAAATCGAGGATTTCAACCTAGCCTTTGCCAGCCGCTTTTCCGACGAGGAATTCGATACGGTGGGCGGCCTCATCCTTCGCCATCTGGGACGGGTCCCCAAGCGCAACGAGAGCATTGACATCGACGGCATCCGCTTCCAGGTGCTGCGCGCCGATAGCCGGCGGCTCTATACCCTGCTGGTCACACCGCCGCCGGCGCCCCCGGATGTCTCGGTGGACTGAATCGCCCGCTCTGCGCGGGTTTTCGGCCTTCTTGCTGGGCGCCGCCGGAGTGTTGTCTTTTGCGCCCTTCGAATGGTTCTGGCTCGCCCCCGGGCTTTGCCTCGGCCTGTTCCTCCTCTTGCGCAGCGCCGCCAATGCGCGCCACGCCTTCCGGCTCGGCTGGTGTTTTGGTCTGGGGCTTTTTCTGGCCGGAGTGTCCTGGGTCTATGTCAGCCTGTCGATTTTTGGCGGCATGCCCTGGTGGCTGGCCGGCGCGGCCACACTGCTTTTTTGCGCCTTCCTCGCCTTGTATCCGGCCCTGGCCGGCGCGCTGTTCAAGCGTTGGCAACCGATTGGCGCCTTCCGGCAAGCCCTGCTGTTTGGTGCACTCTGGATGTTGAGCGACTGGCTACGCGGCTGGTTGCTGACTGGATTCCCTTGGCTAAGCCTGGGGTATACGCAGGCCGTTCCCAGCCCGCTGGCCGGTTTTGCGCCGCTCCTTGGCGTCTACGGGCTAACCTTGTTGACGGCCACGCTCGGTGCGCTCCTTGCCACCTGGCGTCTGGGCGTGCCTCTTCTGGCCGTAGCATTTCTTTCTGGCTGGGGCCTGCAGCGCGTCGAATGGACGCAGCCGACCGGCGCGCCGGTTTCGGTCGCACTGGTGCAAGGCAATGTCCCGCAGGACATGAAATTTCAGCCGGAGTATTTCGCCCAAACACTCGCCCTCTATCGCGAACTTGTTGAACAGCACCCGGCCCAGATCACCGTTTTGCCCGAAACCGCCGTTCCCGCCTTCTTCGACCGCCTGCCGCCGGAATTCATCGAGGAACTGTCTCGCCTGGCCAGGCGCCAGAACGGCGATCTTCTGATTGGCGTTCCGACCAGCGCCGGCAACCGCTACTGGAACAGCGCCGTCAGCCTGGGAACAGCACCGACGCAACGCTACAGCAAGTCACACCTGGTCCCCTTCGGCGAATTCATTCCGCCCGGATTCAATTGGTTCATGCGTATGGCGAACATCCCGATGTCCGACTTTTCGCGCGGTGGCGACAAGCAACAACCCTTTGCCCTCTCGGGCCAGCGGATCGCCGCCAACATCTGCTACGAAGACGCCTTCGGCGAGGAAATCATCCAGGACTTGCCGGACGCCACCATTCTCGCCAATCTCTCCAATACCGCCTGGTTCGGGCGTTCGCTCGCCCAGCCGCAACACCTGCAAATTGCCCAAATACGCGCGCTGGAAACCGGCCGCCCCATGCTGCGCGCCACCAATACCGGCATGACTGCCGTGATTACGCCGGAGGGCCGCATCAGCGCGGCACTGCCCCCCTTCACCCGCGGCGTCCTCACCGCCAATGTCCAAGGCCATCAAGGCATGACGCCCTATGCCCGTTATGGCAACGGACTGGCCTTGGGGCTGGCGCTGCTGATGACCGTTGCAGCGCTGTGGAATGGCTTTGCTTGGGCAAAACGGCACAGATTGGGCCATTGATTGCCAACCTGGCATAGGTTCGTATCCGCATGCGCAACGAGTTGCCCTCCCTACGCCTTGCTTGATCTCACGGGGCCCCTTGAAATGGACTAAAATCCAAACCTTTCCGATTCTATGCGTGCATTGATGAGCACTAAGCCCACTTTTCAGGAAGTCATCCTGCGTTTGCAGTCCTTTTGGGACCAGCAAGGCTGCGCCCTGTTGCAGCCTTACGACATCGAAGTCGGCGCCGGCACTTTCCACACCGCCACCTTCCTGCGCGCCATTGGCCCCGAGCCGTGGTATGCCGCCTATGTCCAGCCGTCGCGCCGTCCCAAGGATGGCCGCTATGGCGAGAACCCCAATCGCCTGCAGCACTATTATCAGTACCAGGTCGTGCTGAAGCCCTCGCCGGACAACATTCAGGAACTCTACCTGCAATCGCTCGAAGCGCTCGGCATCAACCTCAAGGAACACGACGTGCGTTTTGTCGAGGACGACTGGGAATCGCCGACGCTGGGCGCCTGGGGGCTGGGCTGGGAAGTCTGGCTGGATGGCATGGAAGTGACGCAATTCACCTATTTTCAGGAAGTCGGCTCGCTGGTGTGCAAGCCGGTGCTGGGCGAAATCACCTATGGCCTGGAGCGTCTGGCCATGTATTTGCAGGGCGTCGACAATGTATTCGACCTGGTCTGGGCGAAGAACGACCAGATGACCATCACCTACGGCGACGTCTTCAAGCAGAACGAGGTCGAGCAGTCAAAGTACAACTTCGAACATTCGAATATCGACATCCTGTTCCGCCATTTCACCGATCACGAAAGCGAAGCCAAGCGCCTGATGGCCTTGGAACTGCCGCTGCCCGCTTTCGAGCAGGTGATGAAGTGCTCGCACACCTTCAACCTGCTCGACGCCCACGGCGCCATTTCGGTGACCGAGCGTGCCGCCTACATCGGCCGCGTCCGTGCCCTGGCGCGCGAAGTGGCGCAGTCCTATTTCAATTCGCGTGAAGCTCTGGGATTCCCGATGTGCCAGGGAGGACAATAAGATGAACCAAACCCTGCTCATCGAACTCCTGACCGAGGAACTGCCGCCCAAAGCGCTGGCGCGTTTGGCGGAAGTCTTTGCCGCCCAGGTGCATGCCGGGCTTTCCGACCATAACCTGGTTGCCGCCGGAACCGACTACCACTGGTTCGCCACGCCGCGCCGTCTCGCCGTTCAGGTGCCGCATGTACTGGCCGTTGCGCCGGAAGCGACCACGCTGGAAAAGATCATGCCGGTCACGGTAGCGCTCGACGCCGCTGACAATCCAACTCCGGCATTGCTGAAAAAACTGGAGGCCAAAGGCATTCCGGTTTCCGAAATCAGCCAATTCGAGAAACGACTGGATGGCAAGTCGGAAACCTTTTTCTATCAGGCGACCGTTCCCGGCGCCAAACTTGACGATGTGCTGGCCGGAATCGTGGCGGAAGCGCTGAAAAAACTGCCCATTCCCAAAGTCATGCGCTGGGGTGACAAGGACGTACAGTTCGTTCGTCCCGTTCATGGCCTGATGATGCTGCACGGCGAGCGCATCATTCCAGGACGGGCACTCGGTTGTGAAAGCTGCAGGACGACGCTTGGCCACCGCTTTCTGTCGACTGGAACGTTGCGCATTCCACATGCCGAGAGCTATGCCGCCACACTCAAGGTGGAGGGCAAGGTCATCGCCGATTTTGCCGAGCGCCGCGAATGGATCGCCGAGCAGCTGCAGACCAAGGCGCGCGAACTGAACGCCAACATTCACCGTGCCGAAGGCCTGCTCGACGAAGTGACGGCGCTGGTTGAGTGGCCGGTGGTCTATGTCGGCGAATTCGAGGCCGAATATCTGGAAG
>JAKJFA010000064.1:0-370 GCA_022705135.1 Pseudomonadota bacterium
TGCTGATTGCCGGCAACACCATTGTCGTCATTGGCTACAGTTATGCGCGCGGCGGCACCGAAATCGGCCTGTTCAATATCGATGAGGCCGGTCGGTTGACCTACCGCGCCACTTATCACATGCGCTCCAATGATTACTATTCTTCGCGTAATTACGCCAGCCGCCTGATCGGCAACAAGCTCATTTTCTATACGCCGCTCAATCTTAACTTCTATCGTGAAGATTTCTACGCCGGCTTCCCGGCGGTGCGGCGCTGGCACAAGGACGTCAAGCCAGCTGATTTCAAGCGCATCGCGCCGGCGACGCGCATTTATACGACCGATGATCCGATCGACCCGTATGGCGGCCACGCCCTGCACACGGTGAGCAT
>JAKJFA010000064.1:381-11051 GCA_022705135.1 Pseudomonadota bacterium
GCCGGAAATGGAGTGTCAGGCGACCGCCGTGATGGGGCCGCCGGGACGGGTCTTCTATGTTTCCGGCCAGTCGGTTTATGTGTGGACCAATACCTACGCCCGTGGCAGTACCCCGGCGCGGTCGGCAGTGTTCCGCATCCCGCTTGACGGCTCGGCGCCGACGGCGCTCAAAACGGCGGGCGCGCCGATCGACCAGTTCTCCTTTCTGGAAAGCGAAGATCAGCACCTAAATGTGCTGGTGCGGGCGCAAGGGCGCGGGGATGCCATGTGGGCGGCCGAGGGCAGCCGGGGCGACACGGCCTTGCTGCGCGTGCCGCTGGCCAGCTTCAGCGATGGACGTGACGGCGCGCCGGTCGAAGCCTACAAGCGCCTGCCGCATCCGGCCGGTTACACCCTGCAGAATCGCTACATTGGCAATTTCCTCCTCTACGGCGCCGGCGATAGCTGGGGACGGCCGAAGGGCGAAATGCAGAATCTCTATGCCGTGCGCTGGGACAATAACAGCGCTGCGCAGGCCGTGCCGCTGACGCACAGCGTCGACCGCATCGAGGCGATGGGGCAGGATGCCGTCATTGTCGGCACGCAGGGCAGGGATCTGCACTTCTCCTCTGTCGAGCTGAAACAGCAAGCGGCCTTTGCCCACCTCTACACCCGCAAGGATGCGGCGCAGGGCGAAACGCGCAGCCATGGCTTCTTCTACAAGCCGGCCAGCGAGCAGGAAGGCGTGGTTGGCCTGCCCATCGTCGGCGCTGGCCGCCCCGGTTACCACCAGTTGCACCAGGAATCGGCAGCCGTGCTTTATCTGAAGAACAGTTCGCTCAAGCTGACCGAATTGGGGGCACTGGAATCGAAAGCGGGCAATGTCAACGATGGCTGCCGTGCTTCCTGCGTCGACTGGTACGGCAATTCGCGTCCCCTGTTCCTGAAAAACCGCGTTTTTGCACTGATGGGTTATGAGCTGGTCGAAGGCCGCATTGCCGGTGAAAACATCAGCGAAGTGCGGCGCATCAATTACGCGCCGCAGACCAGGGTGGGGATTGCCAAGTAATCAGGCCAACAGCAGAAACACTGTTGGACGCCGCTCGATGTCGGGCGGCGTTCTTTTTTTCCACTCGCCAATGGTTAACGTGACGATACTTTCGCTCGGCAAGGTCAGGTCGGTGGCCAGGGTCAGCCGGGTCGAAGGTTGGCAGGTGGCGAGAAGGGTCTCCAGCATGGGCCGGTTGCGGTAGGGTGTTTCGATGAAGAGTTGGGTCTGCCGGTGTTGGCGTGATTCCGCTTCGATGTTGCGCAAGGCCTTGGCGCGCTCCATCGGTTTGCTGGGCAGGTAGCCGAGAAAGGCAAACCGCTGGCCGTTCAGCCCGGAGGCCATCAATGCGAGCAGCAGGGAGGAGGGGCCGACGAGCGGAACAACGCGGATGCCGTTCTTTTGCGCCAGCGCCACCAGATCGGCGCCGGGGTCTGCCACGGCCGGGCAGCCGGCTTCGGAAACCAGCCCGATATCGTGACCGGCCAGCAGAGGTTCCAGCAGTTTCTGCAAGGCGGTGTGCGGCGTGTGTTCGTTCAATTCGTCAAGCAGCAGGCTTTGCAGCGGCTGTGCGGTACCGACGGCCTTCAGGAAAGCGCGCGCCGATTTGGCGTTTTCGACGACAAAATGGGTGAGCGGGCGGATTTGTTCGAGCACAGGGGCTGGCAGCACGGCTTCCGGTGCGGTGGCGCCAAGCGGTACAGGAATAAGGTAAAGAGTTGCGGCCATCACAAAACCTCAACGCCTTCGGCGCGCAGCAGGGTGCGCAGCGCGATCAGAGGCAGACCGATGAGCGCGGTCGGGTCGTCGGATTGACAACGGTCGAGCAGAGCGATGCCCAAACCTTCAACTTTGGCGGCGCCCGCGCACTGGTAGGGCTGTTCGCGGCGCAAATAGCTTTCGATTTCGCGTTCGGTGAGCTTGCGGAAGGTGACCAGCGTTGGTACGCCTAGGACTTGCGCGCGCCCAGTTTTGCTGTTGAACAGACACAGGCCGGTGAAGAAATTGACGGTGCGCCCGGAAAGGATGCGTAATTGTTCAACAGCGCGTGCGTGCGTGCCGGGTTTGCCAAACACTTGGCCGTCCATGATTGCCACCTGGTCGCTGCCGATGATCAGAGAGTTAGGAAATTGCTTGGCGACGGCGCGTGCTTTGGCTTTGGAAAGGCGCAGGGCCAGGGCTTCCGGGGTCTCGTCCGCCAGCGGGTTTTCGTCGGTGCGCGGATCTGCGGTTGTAAAAGGCAGGCCGAGGCGGGCCAGCAGTTCGCGTCGGTAGGGCGAGGTGGATGCGAGAATGATATTGGGAGCCATGAAAATCGAGTCGGGACAATGGCTTAGGCACTATAGCCGGGGTTGGTTCAAAGTGGAAATGACTTTTGACTTGAGGGGGTAAAGATAATACAATCCGCCGTTTATGTCGCAACAACTGATGATTGACAGTTTCGCTTTTGCCCGTGAGGGCGCTGTTTTGCAAGGAAGCTTGCCAGTTTCGGAACTCACCCGGGTTCACGATCTGTTGGCCGAGGTTTCCGGCGAGCTGCGCTATTCGGTGCAGGGCAGGCTGATCAGAAACGCGGTTGGAGAAGGCGAATCGCAGTTGCGGGTGCATATCCGGGGCGCGTTGCAGTTGGCTTGTCAGCGCTGTCTTGGGGCGATAGCGCTTGATCTTGATGTGGACAGCCTGTTCAGGTTGGTGCCGGAAGACACCGAGCTGACGCAGGAAGAACTGCAGGACGATGGTTGTGATGTGTTGCCCGTGGCGGGCGCGCTGGATCTGGCCGCTTTGATCGAGGACGAGATCCTCTTGGCCTTGCCGGTGGCGCCGCGGCACGAAGAATGTGATACGCCCGGCGATGACGAGGCGGGTGAGCGGATCAATCCGTTCGCTGTTTTATCGGGATTTAAGGGTAGGCTGAACTGATTTTTTTGATGGAGTTGCAAGATGGCTGTTCAACAGAACAAGAAATCCCCGTCCAAGCGCGGCATGCATCGCGCCCATGATTTTCTGACCAATCCGCCGCTGGCGGTGGAGCCAACCACCGGCGAGACGCATCTGCGCCACCACGTCTCGCCGAGCGGCGTCTATCGTGGCAAGAAGGTGATGAAGGGCAAGGACGAGTAATCATAGGGATCGAGGCAGGCGCGTCTGGTTTTCCGGCCGTCTGCCTTTTCTTTTGCCATGACGATTCGCATTGCCATTGATTGCATGGGAGGGGACCACGGTCCGTCGGTGACGGTGCCGGCGGCCCGGTTTTTTCTTGAAAACAACTCTGAAAGTGCCTTGATTCTGGTCGGGCTGGAAGATCAGATCAAGGCGCAGTTGGGCGAAAATCGTTATGGCGGGCGCCTGCGCATTGTTCATGCCAGCCAGGTGGTCGGCATGGACGAATCGCCCACTCTTGCCTTGAAGAATAAGAAGGATTCTTCAATGCGCGTGGCGATCAATCTCGTCAAGGCGGGCGAGGCCGATGCCGTGGTTTCGGCGGGCAATACCGGCGCCTTGATGGCGACTTCGCGTTTTGTGTTCAAGATGCTGCCTGGCATCGACCGGCCGGCGATTTGCCCCGCATTGCCCACGATGACGGGGGGGCATTGTTATATTCTCGATCTCGGTGCCAATGTCGATTGCTCAGCCGAGAATCTGCTCGAATTCGGCGTTATGGGCGCCATGCTGGCATCGGCGCTCGATCACAAGGAACGTCCGCGTGTCGGTCTGCTCAACATTGGCGAAGAAGAAATCAAAGGCAATGAGGTGGTTAAGGAGGCTGCCGAGCTGCTTAAAAACTCGGGACTCAATTTCATCGGCAATGTCGAGGGCGACCGCATGTTTCGGGGCGAAGCCGATGTGGTCGTCTGCGACGGTTTTGTCGGCAATATTGCCCTGAAGGCGGTTGAGGGCGTCGTGCAGATGCTTGGGCAGTTCCTCAAGGAGGAGTTCAGCCGGGGGCTGTTTTCAAAACTTTCTGCCTTGGCGGCGATGCCTGTCCTCAAGCGTGTCAAGAAGCGCATGGATCATCGCCGGTACAACGGCGCGATCCTGCTCGGTCTGAGAGGGTTTTCCGTCAAAAGCCATGGTTCCGCCGATGCCTTCGCCTTCAGCACGGCGATTCAAAGGGCGTGCGATGCAGCCAGCAACCGCGTGGTTGAGCGCATTGTCGATAAAATGAATCAGATTCACCCGCTGGCGGCGCCGGCGGCTGTTGAAACCCAATCCGAGGAGTCGGCATGACTTTTGCCCGTATCGCTGGCGTTGGCGGTTACCTGCCGGGAGAGCCGGTGACCAATCAGGATTTGATTGCCCGGGGCGTGGATACGGATGATGCGTGGATTGTCTCGCGGACGGGTATCAGGACGCGCCATTTTGCCGCACAAGGGGTTACTTCCAGCGATCTCGCGCTTGAAGCATCGCGTCGTGCCCTGGCGATGGCCGGGATGGAGGCTGGAGCGCTCGATCTGATCCTCGTGGCGACGTCGACGCCGGACATGATTTTTCCCAGTACGGCGACGATCCTGCAGGCCAAGCTCGGCAATGTTGGCGCGGCGGCCTTTGATTTGCAGGCGGTCTGCGCCGGTTTTGTCTATGCGCTGTCGGTGGCGGAGAAATTTATCCGTTCCGGCAGCCACAAAAAGGTATTGGTGGTCGGGGCCGATGTGTTTTCGCGCATCCTGGACTGGAACGACCGCAATACCTGTGTGTTGTTTGGCGATGGCGCCGGCGCGGTGGTGCTGGAAGCGGCCGAATATCCGGGCATTCTCGGCACGGCCATTCATGCCGACGGCAGCAAGAATGCCATTTTGAACGTGCCGGGACAGGTCAGCGGCGGCAAAGTTACTGGCGACCCATTCCTGCGCATGGATGGGCAGGCGGTGTTCAAATTCGCCGTCAGCATCTTGCCCAGTGTGGCGCAGCAGACCTGCGATACGGCGGGCGTGTCGCTGGATGAGGTCAGTTGGTTGATTCCGCATCAGGCCAACGTCCGCATCATCGAATTTACTGGCAAGAAGCTGGGCATGAAGCCGGAACAGGTGATCGTGACGGTGGGCGAACATGGCAATACGTCGGCAGCTTCGATTCCGCTGGCGCTGGACGCGGCTGTACGCGACGGACGCATCCAGCATGGTCAGAAAGTTATTCTGGTCGGCGTTGGTGGCGGCTTCACCTGGGGCGCGGTATTGCTGCGCTTCTGATCAAGGAGCTTGAACATGGCATTTGCTTTTGTATTTCCCGGTCAGGGCTCGCAGAGCGTTGGCATGATGGCGGCCTATGGCGATTCCGCCGTGGTGCGCGCCACTTTTGATGAGGCTTCTGCTGCGCTGGGGCAGGATCTCTGGCAACTGGTCGCGGAAGGCCCGGCCGAAGCGCTGGCGCAGACGGTCAATACCCAGCCGGTGATGCTGACTTCGGCCATTGCCGCCTGGCGTTTGTGGCTGGAAAAGGGTGGCAGGAAACCTGCCGTCGTTGCGGGCCACAGCCTGGGCGAATACTCGGCGCTGGTGGCGGCGGGTGTAATCGAATTCAAGGAGGCCGTCCCGCTGGTGCGTCTGCGCGCGACGGCGATGCAAGAAGCGGTCCCCGCTGGCGTTGGCGGCATGGCGGCGATCATGGGCTTGGACGACGAGGGCGTGCGCGCCGGTTGTGCCGAGGCGGCCGAAGGGCAGGTGGTCGAAGCGGTCAATTTCAATGGCGGGCAGATCGTCATTGCCGGTCACAAAGAGGCTGTCGAGCGGGCGATGGCGACGTGCAAGGCGCGTGGCGCCAAGCTGGCCAAGGCTTTGCCGGTTTCCGCGCCTTTTCATTCCTCGCTGATGAAACCGGCCGCCGAAAAGCTGGGCGCGCGTCTGGCCGAACTGGAGTTCAAGGCGCCGGCGATTCCGCTCATCAACAATATCGACGTGGCGATCGAGAATGATCCGGCCAGGATCAAGGAGGCGCTGGTTCGCCAGGCTTATGGACCGGTGCGCTGGGTCGAAACGATGCAGAAGATGGCGGCGATGGGCATCACCACCGTCGCCGAATGTGGCCCCGGCAAGGTGCTGGCGGGTCTGACCAAACGCTGTGTTGATGGCGTTAATGGCATCGCGCTGGCCGATGTCGCCGCCATCGAAGCCAATCTCAATCTGGAGTAAACACCATGCTGCAAGGACAAGTTGCGCTCGTGACCGGGGCTACGCAAGGCATTGGCAAGGCGATTGCGCTCGAACTGGGCCGCCTCGGCGCCACCGTCGTTGGCACTGGAATCAACGAACAGGATGCGGCGGCGATTTCCGCTTTTCTGGCCGAAGCTGGCCTCAGGGGGCGCGGCCTCTTTGTCGATGTGCGTGACGCCGCGCAGGTCGACGAGGCGATGGCGCTGATCGACAAGGAATTCGGCGGCGCTTCGATTCTGGTCAACAACGCTGGCATCACCCGTGACAATCTCGCCATGCGCATGAAGGACGAGGAATGGGATGCGGTCATCGATACCAATCTGAAGGCCGTCTTCCGCATGTGCCGGGCCGTGATGCGCGGCATGATGAAAGCGCGTGCCGGACGCATCATCAATATCACCTCGGTGGTCGGCCATGCTGGCAATGCCGGGCAGGCCAACTACTGCGCTTCCAAGGCCGGCGTTGGTGGCATGACTCGTGCCCTGGCGCGTGAACTGGCGGCGCGCAACATTACGGTGAATTGCGTGGCGCCGGGATTCATCGATACCGCCATGACCAAGGTGCTGGATGACAAGCACCGTGAGAATCTGCTTGCCAATATCCCGCTTGGCCGCATGGGGACACCGGAAGATATTGCCGCTGCGGTGGTGTTTCTAGCTTCGCCAGCGGCAGCGTATATTACTGGCGCCACCCTCCATGTGAATGGCGGCATGTACATGGACTGATACCCGAAGCGGCAGACTTTTGGTAATATCCAAGTGTTTTTTAACTCCCAAAGGGGAAGGAGCTTTATTAAATGGACAATATCGTAGAACGCGTCAGGAAGATCGTTGCCGAGCAGCTCGGCGTCAATCAGGCGGATATCAAGAATGAGTCATCGTTCGTCGATGATCTTGGCGCGGACTCGCTGGACACCGTTGAATTGGTGATGGCGCTGGAGGAGGAGTTCGACTGCGAGATTCCCGATGAGGAAGCCGAGAAGATCACGACCGTGCAACAAGCGATTGACTACATCGTTGCGCACAAGAAGTAATTCATAACCCATCGCGCCAAGGCCGGCCTTCAAGCCGGCCTTGGCGTATTTGCTTTCGGAGTGGATATTTTGGCACGTCGCAGAGTAGTGATTACCGGGCTGGGAATCGTCAGCCCGGTCGGAAACAGCGTTGAGGAGGCCTGGCAGAACCTGCTGGCTGGTCGCTCCGGGATCGATACCGTCAGCCGGTTTGATGCATCCTCCTTTTCATCCCGGATTGCCGGCGAAGTCAGAAATTTTGACATCACCACTTATCTTCCGGCCAAGGACGCGCGCCGCATGGATATTTTCATCCATTACGGCATGGCGGCCGGAATTCAGGCTGTCCGCGACGCGGGCCTGGGCGAAAACCAGGCGGACGTCGAGCGGATCGGGGTGGCCATTGGTTCGGGCATCGGCGGGCTGCCGATGATCGAGACAACCAAGGATGACTACGCTGCGGGTGGGGCACGCAAGATTTCACCCTTCTTTGTTCCGGGATCGATCATCAACATGGTTTCGGGTAACCTGTCGATCATGTACGGCTACAAGGGCCCCAATATCGCCCTGGTGACCGCCTGCTCGACGGGGACACACTCGATTGGCGAAGCAGCGCGCATGATCGAGTACGGCGATGCTGACGTGATGGTCGCCGGTGGAGCGGAGAGCTGCGTTTCTCCGCTGGGCCTGGGCGGATTCTGCGCTGCGCGGGCCTTGTCGACGCGCAATGATGACCCGAAGACGGCTAGCCGCCCGTGGGACAAGGATCGTGACGGTTTCGTGCTGAGTGAGGGCGCTGGCGTGCTGGTGCTGGAGGAATACGAGCATGCCAAAGCGCGCGGCGCCAAAATATACGCGGAAGTTGCCGGCTATGGCATGAGCGCGGACGCCAACCACATGACCCAGCCCTGTGAGGATGGCGATGGCGCGCGGCGGTGCATGGTCGCGGCGATGAGGAATGCCGGTCTTGCGCCCTCCGACATCCAGTATGTCAATGCGCATGGTACGTCGACGCCGTTGGGCGACCTGGCCGAAACGATGGCGGTCAAGCGGACTTTTGGCGATGCGGTCAAGAAACTGGTGGTCAATTCCACCAAGTCGATGACGGGACACTTGCTGGGCGCGGCTGGGGGCGTGGAGGCTATTTTCACGGCCTTGGCCATTCATCACCAGATCTCGCCGCCGACGATCAATTTGTTCAACCCGGACGAGGGGTGCGACCTCGACTATTGCGTTGGCGCGGCGCGGCCGATGAAGATCGATGCGGCGCTTTCCAATTCCTTCGGATTCGGCGGCACGAACGGAACGATCGCCTTCAAGCGCGTCTGATCGCCGTTTCCGTTTCAGAGAGAAAACACGGTGCGCTTCCCGATCACCATCGGAGTGCACCGTTCTTTTTTTCTGGTCTTTGCCGTGGTCTTTGTCCATGTGGCGGCTGCGGCGATTTTGTTCCTGCCGGTTTGGCCGGTTTGGCTGACGGTTTGCTGCATCTTTTTATTTCTGGTCTCGGCGGTGTTTTCCTGGTGGCAATGCCAGTCTGCCATTGAGGTTTTGCGTCTGCTGGCCGATGGCCGGCTGGAATGTTGTTGCCGAGGCGACCGGCAGTTTTCGGAAGCGCAACTGCTGCCGGGAGCGATGGTGCATCCGCTGCTGACGGTGATCCGGCTGCAATGCAAGGGCAAAACGCACGCTGTCGTGCTTTTGCCGGACAGCGCTCCAGCGGAAGACCGCCGTCGCTTGCGGGTATGGTTGCGCTGGCGTGCCAGCTTTGCCACCCTTGATTCAGTTTGATCGGCGCCCGGGAAGGACGGTATTGCGCGCTTTAGGGGCTGTTTCCGGGTAGTCCAGGCTGAAGTGCAGACCCCGGCTTTCTTTGCGGCGCATGGCGCAGCGCACGATCAGGTCGGCAGCGACCACCAGATTGCGCAGCTCGATCAGGTCGTGGCTGACGCGGAATTTGGCATAGAACTCGTCAATTTCACGCATCAGCAGACGGATACGGTGTTGGGCGCGCTTCAGGCGCTTGTTGGTGCGCACGATGCCGACATAGCCCCACATGAAACGGCGCAGTTCGTCCCAGTTGTGCGAAATGACGATTTCCTCATCGGCATCGGTGACCCGGCTTTCGTCCCATCTAGGCAGTTTTGGAATGTTGACGGGTGGTGAGGCCAACATGTCTTTGGTTGCGGCTTCGGAGAAGACCAAACATTCCAGCAATGAATTCGAGGCCAGCCGGTTGGCGCCATGCAGGCCGGTACAGGACGCTTCTCCCGAGACGTAGAGGCCGGGCAGGTCGGTCCGGCCGTTGAGATCGCAGACGATGCCGCCACAGGTGTAGTGGGCGGCGGGGACGACCGGGATGGGACCGCGTGTCATGTCGATGCCGAATTCGAGGCAGCGGGCGTGGATATTGGGGAAATGGGTGCGGATGAAGTCGGCGCCCTTGTGCGCAATGTCGAGATAGACGCAATCGAGGCCGCGTTTCTTCATTTCGTAGTCGATGGCGCGGGCAACAATGTCGCGTGGTGCCAGTTCGGCGCGCCGGTCATGGGTTGGCATGAAGCGTGTGCCGTCCGGCAACAGCAACACGCCGCCTTCGCCGCGCACTGCTTCGGAAATCAGGAAATTCTTGGCCTGCGGGTGATAGAGGCAGGTGGGGTGAAACTGGATGAATTCCATGTTGGCGATCCGGCAGCCGGCACGCCAGGCCATGGCGATGCCATCGCCGGTGGCCGTATCCGGATTGGTGGTGTAGAGATAGACCTTGCCGGCGCCGCCTGTGGCGATCAGGGTGTTGGCGGCACCGAGGGTCAACACGCGATGTTTGACGTCGTCCAGGAAATAGGCGCCGTAGCAGCGGTTATTCGGCAGGCCGAGCTTTCGCCCTGTGATCAGGTCGATGGCGACATGATGCTCGAACACGGTGATGTTGGGGTGCGCGCGTACCTGACGGGTGAGAATTTCCTGCACGGCCAGCCCGGTGGCGTCGGCGACGTGAATGACGCGCCGGGCGCTGTGCCCGCCCTCGCGGGTGAGGTGGTAGCCCGAATCGTCGCGGGTAAACGGCACGCCGCGCTCGATCAGCCATTCGATGACCCTGCGGCTGTTTTCGACGACAAAGCGGGTCGCTTTGAGGTTGTTCAGGTAGGCGCCGGCAATGAGTGTATCGTTGATGTGCGCTTCGTTTGAATCTTTAATGTCGATGACTGCGGCAATGCCGCCCTGGGCACGCGAGGATGCGCTCTCCTCCAGGCTGGTTTTGGCGACCAGGGCAACACGGTAGTGATCGGCCAGGCGCAAAGCCGCCGACTCCCCGGCCAGACCGCTGCCGATAATCAGGACGTCGAAAAGCTGCACCTTTGTCTTCCCCTCATTTAATTTGCTGACCAGTATACCTCACGCTGTTTCCTCCTTTTTCCCTGTTGTTGGTCACAAACAGTTACTTTTATGCCTTCCCGCCTCGAAAACGGCTGCGTTATACTGC
>JAKJFA010000065.1 GCA_022705135.1 Pseudomonadota bacterium
AGTTTTTCCAGGGCATCGGTAAAATCAACCCCGACAAACAGGGCGCCGATCACCTTGCTGCCGTCCATGATCGGCTGATACTTGGTGTAGTAATCGCGCCCGAAAAGCCGGGCCATGCCGTAAGCGCTTTCACCCGCCATCAGCTTGGCATAGGCTGGGTGTTTCTGATCCAGCGGCGTGCCGATTGCCCGGCTGCCGTCTTCCTTCTTGAGCGAAGTCGTCACCCGCACCAGCTCGTTGCCGGAACGCACAAAAACGGTCGCCGCCGATTTGGTTTGAGTCGCCAGGCGATCGACATAGGAAAAATCGAGGTTGACCACCCGGGCGCCGTTGTAGAGCGTCGGCACGTTCAACTCACCAACCCGTACCGTTGCGGCCTCGTCCAGCCTGAAGCGCTCGGAGAATCCCAGGCTCATCGACCCCATGAGGCGATCGGCCGACTTTTCGAGTTCGTCCTTGTAGGCGTCGACCATATTCACCACCTGGGCATTGACAATCGCCGCTGTGCTCGACGCCGTCTCGTCGGCGTAGCGCTTGCCAATCGATTTCATCACTACCCCGGCAATCAGAAATGCTGTAAAAATCGCCAAAGCCAGGGTAAAAACCAATTTCTGGCCGATGCGGAGATTACTGATCTTCATTTGTTCACCTTTTTGTCTCAGTTGGTAAAAGACGCCCCTCCGGCAAGTCTCAGCATCATAATCCTTTATCCACGCAGCGTCATACCCCTCTCGTTATAATGCGCCCTCCGAGCATCGTTCTCGCTTTCGTGCATGCCTGCCCTTCCCGATCTTTTTCCCCTGCCTGATTTCCCCAAACCTGGCCACCGCGTGGACATCGACATCCCCGCCGGTTCGGCCGAAGCCTTGGCGCTCGCCCAACTCGCCGCGCAAGGCAAAAAACTCGCCGTCTTCACCGCCACCGCCGCCGATGCCGCCCGCCTGCTGGAAGAAATCCCCTGGTTTGCGCCGGAGTTGCGCGTACGCCTGCTGCCGGACTGGGAAACCCTGCCCTACGACCATTTTTCACCGCACCACGATCTGGTTTCCGAGCGTCTCGCCACCTTGTGGGCCGCTTTGCAGGGCGAAGTCGACGTCCTGCTGGTATCCGCTTCCACCGCCGTTTATCGCCTGACGCCACCCGCTTTTCTCGCTGCCTATACTTTCGCTTTCAAGAAGGGCGAGCAACTCGACGCCGAAAAATTCCGCGCCCAAGTCACACTGGCCGGTTACAGCCATGTCACGCAAGTGGTTTCGCCCGGTGAATACTCAATTCGCGGCGGATTGATCGACCTCTATCCGATGGGTTCGGCCCTGCCCTACCGGATCGATCTCTTCGACGACGAAATCGACAACATCAAAAGTTTCGACCCAGACAGCCAGCGCACCCTTTACCCGGTGACGGAAGTGCGCCTGCTGCCGGCGCGCGAGTTCCCGATGGACGACCAAGGGCGCACCCACTTCCGCCAGAAATTCCGTGAAGTGTTCGAGGGCGACCCCGCCAAATCCGGCATTTATAAGGACATTTCGAGCGGCATCGCCCCGGCCGGCATTGAATACTGGCTGCCACTCTTCTTCGATGAAACCGCCAGCCTGTTCGACTACCTGCCCCAGGATGCCCTACTCGTCACGCATGGTGACGTACCTGCCGCCATCTCCAATTTCTGGCGCGACACGCAATCACGCCACAACCTGCTTTCCGGCGAAAAGAGCCGCCCCCTGCTGCCGCCCGCTGATCTCTTCCTATCCGACGAGGAATTCTTCATCGCCGCCAAGGCTTATGGGCGGATTCAATTTGAAATAGGGGACAGACCACGATTTTCTGAATCTCAAAATCGTGGTCTGTCCCCTATTTCGCCGCTACCCCCACTCGCCATCGACCGTCGCGCCGAAGACCCGCTGGCAACACTGAAAGCCTTCGTCACCCAATTCCACGGCCGCATCCTGCTGCATGCCGAATCACCCGGCCGCCGCGAAACCCTGAACACGCTGCTGACCGAACACGGTTTGCAGCCCCAAATGATTGGAAATTTCGCTGAATTTATTTCCTCTGAAATCAAACTCGCCCTCACCATCTCCCCCCTGCACGGCGGTTTTACCCTTCTCCCTTCTCCCTTCCCCCTTCCCGCAGGCTTCGCCTGCATCACCGAAAGCGAACTGTACGCCGGCACGCCACGCCGTACTCGGCGCGAGGCTCAGCGTAAGGCCGGTTTCGACAACTGGCTGAAAGACCTGACCGAACTCAAGGTCGGTGACCCGGTGGTGCACGAAAACCACGGCATCGGCCGTTATCGCGGCCTCATTCACATGGACCTCGGCGAAGGCCCGATGGAATTCCTCGAACTGCATTACGCCAATGAGGCCAAGCTGTTCGTGCCGGTTTCGCAACTGCATGTGATTTCGCGCTATTCCGGCGCCGACCCGGACACCGCGCCGCTGCACACCCTCGGCTCCGGCCAGTGGGAAAAAGCCAAGAAGAAAGCCGCCGAGCAGGCGCGCGATACCGCCGCCGAACTCCTTGCCCTCTACGCCGTCCGCGCCGCCCGCCAGGGCCATGCCTTCGCCTTCAAGGAGGGCGATTACGAACTCTTTGCCGACGGCTTCGGCTTTGAGGAGACCACCGATCAGGCGCAGGCCATCGCGGCGGTGATTGACGACATGCGTTCCGGCAAGCCGATGGATCGTTTGGTCTGCGGCGATGTCGGCTTCGGCAAAACCGAAGTCGCCCTGCGGGCTGCCTTCTGCGCCGTCGCCGGTGGCAAACAAGTGGCGGTGCTGTGCCCGACCACCCTGCTCTGCGAGCAGCATTTCCAGACGTTTTCCGATCGTTTCGCGCAGATTTCACACACCTGGCCCATCCGCATCGCCGAACTTTCCCGCTTCAAAACCGCCAAGGAATCGGCGCAAGCGCTGCAGGAAATGGCCGACGGCAGACTCGACATCGTCATCGGCACCCACAAGCTGATCGGCAAGGACGTACAGTTTTTGCACCTCGGCCTCGTCATCATCGACGAGGAACACCGCTTCGGCGTGCGCCAGAAGGAAGCCCTGAAAGCCCTGCGCGCCGAGGTCGACGTGCTGACTCTGACCGCCACGCCCATCCCGCGCACCCTGGCGATGAGCATGGAAGGCATCCGCGATTTTTCCGTCATCGCCACCGCGCCGCAAAAACGCCTCGCCATCAAGACCTTTGTCAGCCGCTTTTCCGACGGCATCATTCGTGAAGCCGTGCTGCGCGAATTGAAACGCGGCGGCCAGGTTTATTTCCTGCACAACGAAGTCGACACCATCGAGAACATGCGGGAGAAGCTGGAAAAGCTGGTGCCGGAAGCGCGCATCGTCGTCGGCCACGGCCAGATGAACGAGCGCGAACTGGAACGGGTGATGCGCGACTTTACCGGCCAGCGCGCCAACCTGCTGCTGTGCACGACCATCATCGAAACCGGCATCGACAACCCGCACGCCAACACCATTCTGATCAACCGTTCCGAAAAATTCGGTCTCGCCCAGTTGCACCAGTTGCGCGGCCGCGTCGGCCGCTCGCACCATCAGGCCTATGCCTACCTGCTGGTGCAGGATGAAAAGGCGATGACCAAGCAGGCCCGCCAGCGCCTGGAAGCCATCCAGATGATGGAAGAACTCGGCTCCGGCTTCTACCTCGCCATGCACGACCTGGAAATTCGCGGCGCCGGCGAGGTGCTGGGCGAAAGCCAGTCCGGCGAAATGCAGGAAGTCGGCTTCAACCTCTACAGCGAAATGCTCAACCGCGCCGTCGCCGCACTCAAACAGGGCAAGGAACCCGATCTGGCACAACCGCTCGGCATCGCCACCGAAATCAACCTGCACGTTCCGGCGCTTTTGCCGGACGCCTACTGCCCGGACGTGCACGAACGCCTGACCCTCTACAAGCGGCTGGCGAATTGCAGCAACGATGACGAAATCGACGCCCTGCACGAAGAACTGATCGACCGCTTCGGCGACTTGCCGCCGCAAGGCGCCTCGCTCATCGCCTCGCACCGCCTGCGCCTGCTGGCCAAGCCGCTCGGCGTGCAGAAACTAGATGCCAGCAGCGACCAGATCATCCTGCAATTCGGCCCCAATCCGCCGATTGAGCCGCTCACCATCATCAACCTGATCCAGAAAAACCGGAATTACAAGCTGGCCGGGCAGGACAAACTGGCGCTGATTCGCCATTCGCCGACACTCGGCGACAAGGTGGCCAATGTCAGGGAAATGCTGCGGGCGCTGACGGGCCAAAAATAAGCCTTAATAGCCTCCTCCCATTCATCCGCATCTTCTGCATTTCATCCTGCGCTTTTTGCAGTTTGTCGCAACGCAGCTGACCTTGCCCGCCGCCTTCCCTAGCATGCCTCCACGTTCAACCCACTTTGGAGGATCACCATGCACACCCGTATTGCCGCGCTTGTTTCGGCCCTTGTCCTAGTTTTTACCCCATTGGCTGTTCATGCCCAAGGCGCTGCGCAGGCTGCGCAACAGCCGGTTACAGCCAGCCATGCCGGCTTTGAATCGGCTTTTTCGCTGTTCCAGCGCGCCAGCGGCGGCGACAAGGATCAGGTTGAGCCGGCCATCGCCGCTTTTGAAAAGCTGAGCGCCAGCGACCCCAAGCAGCCGCTGTTTGGCGCCTACCTGGGCAGCGCGCTGACCCTGCGCGGCCGCGACGCGCTGATGCCCTGGAACAAGATGAAAGCCGCCGAGGCAGGGCTGGATTATCTCGACAAAGCCTTGCGCCAGCTCAAGCCCGAGCACGATAAAGAAAGCCTGCGCGGCGTTCCGGTCAGCCTGGAAACCCGCATGCTGGCGGCCCGTACGTTCCTGATTCTGAAGGATGACATTTTTCACCGCCGCAGCCAGGGCAAATCGCTGCTGGGACAAGTCCAGAACAATCCGGCGCTGGCGACGACGCCCACGAATTTCCAGGCTTCCGTGTTGATCACGGCCGCACAACTGGCCAACCAGGAAAAACGTTCCGCCGACGAAGCGGCGCTGCTCAAGCAAGCGCTGGCCAAACAGGCGACTGGCCTCGAAGCAGACGGTGCGCGCGCCCGCCTGAAGGAACTCGGCCAATGAACACGACCATTTCCACTAGCGAACGCGTCCGCCTCACCGGCATCCGCAAGCGCTACAGCACCGGCGACACCGCAGTCGACGCCTTGCGCGGCGTCAGCCTGAACGTGGCGGCCGGCGAACTGGTGGCGCTGACCGGCCCTTCCGGCAGCGGCAAAAGCACGCTGCTCAACATCTGCGGCCTGATCGACCATCAGGACGAAGGCGAGCGTTTTCTGGCCGGCATAGCGATCAACGGCATGGCGGAGAAGCAACTGACCGACCTGCGGCGCGAGAAGGTTGGCTTCGTTTTCCAGAATTTCAATCTGGTGCCGGTGATGAATGTGCACGACAACGTCGAATACCCGCTGCTGCTGCTCGGCGTTTCCGCTGCGGAGCGGCGGGAACGGGTACAGCAGGCGCTGATGCGGGTCGGCATCGAGCCATACGCCAGCCGCCTGCCGGATGCCCTGTCCGGCGGCCAGCGCCAGCGTGTTGCCATTGCCCGCGCCTTGATCAAGGTGCCGCATCTGGTCATCGCCGACGAACCGACCGCCAATCTCGATTCGGTCACGGCCGCCCAGATTGTCGATCTGCTGCGCCAACTGGCCAGCGAACAGGGCAGCGCCGTTGTCGTCGCCACCCACGATCACCGCATGGCGGATCACTGCGACCGCGTTGTCCAACTGGTTGATGGAGAAATGCAATGAAATGGCTTTTATTCGCCTGGAAAAATGTGCTGCGCAATCGCCGACGCGCGCTGCTGGCTTTGTTGATCATCGCCGTTGGCACAGCGGCCGGCTTGATCGGCGGCGGTTTTGCGCTCTTTACCTATGAGTCGCTGGCGGAAATGACCGCCCGCGATACCGGCCATGTCGTCGTCGGCCACAGCGCTTATTTTGATGACGACGAGGAACTGCCCATGCAAAACGGCTTGTCCGGCGCCGGCAAACTGACCGAGAAATTTGCCGAGATGCCGGGCGTGCGCGCCGTCGTGCCACGCCTGCAATTTTCCGGCCTGATTTCCAACGGCGACAAATCGACCATTTTTGTCGGCACCGGTGTCGATCCGGAAAGCGAATTCCGCCTGCGCGGCCCGCAAATGACTTTTGTTTCCGGCGAGGTACTTTCTTCGCCGTCACCTTCGGTGCCGGAAGTCGTCATCGGCCATGAACTCGCCAAGTTGATGAAGGCCAAGCCGGGAAGTTCGCTGACCCTGCTGGCAACGACCACCGAAGGCAATCTCAATGCCGTCGATGTCACGGTCAAGGGCATCATCAGCGTTGGCGTACCGGATATCGACAAGCGCCTGGTGCTTACCGCTTTGCCAGCTGCCCAGAAACTGCTGCTCACCGACAAGGTCAGCACGCTGTCGCTCTATATCAAGGACATTGACCAGACAGACACCCTGCTGGCGCAGGTCAAGGCTGCCGAACCGCAACTGGCGGCCAAAACCTGGCTCGATCTGGCGGTGTTCTACCAATCGGTCAAGGAACTCTATAACCGCATTTTCGGCATTCTCGGCGCCATCATGGTCGTCATCATCCTGTTCGCCATGATCAATACGCTGGGTATGGCGGTGGTCGAACGCACCCGCGAAATCGGCACCCTACGCGCCATCGGCAGCCAACCCGGCGAAATCGTTCGCAATTTCGTGCTGGAAGGACTGGTCATCGGCTTCGGCGGTGCGCTGCTCGGCATGATCATGGCGCTGGCGACCACCGTTTTCCTGATGTTCGCCAATCTTCAAATGCCGCCACCGCCGGGACGTTCCACCGGCTACGCCCTGCTCGTCAATTACTCCACCCCGCTTTATCTCGGCGCCACGCTGGCGGTGCTACTGGTTTCCGGCGTTGCGGCCTGGCTGGTCAGCGCCAAGGCGGCCCGCAAACCTATTACGGAGGCACTCGCTCATGTGTAATTTCAAAACCTACTGCGCGGCCCGATTGCCGCGTTGGGCGGTACTCGCTTCCTCGCCTATCTCATTGATATGTCTCGGTCGCTGCGATCCGTCCGCCTTGCACTCGAACCGCTCGCGACGGTTTTTCGAGGTGCCCAAAACTGTTTTTCTGTTGGCTGCACTGCTGGTATCCGCCACCAGCTTCGCCGCCGATGTCAAAACCCTGCTGAAGCAAGCCGATGAGTACCGGCTCAATCTTGAATCAGCCCGCGTCGACACCGAAGTACGCGTTTTCAAGGGCGACGCCCTCGATAAAACCCGGCTCTACACCGTTTATATCAAACCCGAACGCCGTTCGCTGGTGGTCTTCCGCTCGCCCGTCGAACGTGGCCAGAAAATGCTGATGCTCGGCGACGATTTCTGGCTGGTCATGCCGAGCAGCGCCCGCCCCTTGCGCATCACGCCGATGCAGAAATTGCTGGGCGATGCGTCCACCGGCGACGTTGCCACACTAACCTGGTCGGGCGACTACGACGGCAAAATCGTTGGCGAGGAAAAAGTCGGCGACATTGTCTGTCACAAGCTTGATATCGTCGGCCAGCGCAAAGGCGTCAGCTACCCGCGCATCGTGCTGTACGTGGCCAAAAACGGCAGCTTTCCGGTTAAGGCCGAGTTGTACGTTGCTTCCGACAAGCTGGCCAAAATGGCCGAGTTCAAAATGGGTAACGTCGATGGCCGCAAGCAGGTGACGACGATGATCCTCACCGACCATCTGCAAAAGGACCGGCGCACCGAAGTGCATTACCTGTCGCGCAGCGCCAAAACGCTTTCGGATGAGTATTACAACCCGGCCTTTCTGGTGCGGGCGGAGATCGACAATTGAAACCGCAGCTTGCGTCTTCCTGCCTAGTTCTCCTTGCTATGGGCGGGGTTCTTGCCCTGCCCGCCCAGGCTGAAAACGGCATTGATCTGACCTATACCAGCCGGGTGGTCGGCGAGTTTCACCAACTTCGCTCCGACAGCCCCTTCGCGGCTGGGTTGGCGCGCACCGGATTTGGCCGCGATAACGGTCGCTTCGAGGAGGAGGTGCGCGGCAAGCTTGGCCCTGTCTCGTTGCTGCTGACCGGTAGTCACTCCGGGCAGGAAGGGCAAAAACCCAAGGCCAGGTTAGTCGCCAATGAAGTCTTTATTGATTTCGGCTCCGGCGCCGATCGTTTCACCGTCGGCAAGAAAATTCTCTCCGGCGATGTCGGTTACGGTTTCCGCCCGATTGACGTCGTACAGCGCGAAGCACGGATGCAGTTGATTCCGAAAACGCTGGAAGGCATTCCCAATCTCATGTGGGAGCATTATTCGGGGCAGCAAGCCTGGTCCTTGATTCTGGCTAATCCCGATCAAAACCGTGGGGCGGACGCCAGCAAGGACGGCTCGCTGACGCTGCGTTACTACAACCGCATCGGCGCCACCGACCTGCACGGCGTCGCCCGCTATTCCTCGCGCTACCATTTGGAAACCGGCGCCGCTTTTTCCAGCGTACCGGAGTCCAGCCTGGAAATTCACGGCTCCTTCCTCATCCAGCAACGCGGCGAACGCACCGTGCCTATCCGCTTGCCGGCCAATGCCAACCCCATCCTGCTGCTCGCCAGAAGCGCCGACGATCCCAACATCCTGGTCTCCGAATCATTGAAAAATCCGGCCAAAGCCCTGCTCGGCGCCACCTGGACCACCGACAACGGCTGGTCGGTGCTGGCCGAAACCTGGTGGGACGGCACCGCACCCAAGCCTTCGGACTGGCAGAATCTGGCGCGTCAGACCCAAATACGCAATGCCATGCTCGGCATGCCCGGCATCCCGGCGGAAGGCGTCAGCGGCGCCTTGGCGCTGAGCACCCGCATGTTCCAGAATCCCAGCCCGACGCGGCGCGGCAATCTGCTGCGCGTCTCCTGGACTGATCCGGCCGGCAGCGGCTGGTCGACGGCGCTGGACGTGCTACAACGCCCGCAGGGCGGCGGCTGGACGGCTACCCTTTCCGCTGCCTGGGTCGCCGACAAGCTGCGCATCGAAGGCGGTTATCGACGTTACGGCGGCACCACCAATTCCTTTTATCGACTGCTGCCGGAACGGCAAGTTTTCTTTGCCGGATTTAGTTTGGCGTTTTAAGCATTCGGCAAGTCCACGGCTTTTGCTACAATCCACACTGAAATCCTTTATGTTTTCCGTTTTCACGGGCGGCGCGCTTCGGCGTGCCGTGTTTTTTCGCTACTGAATGCATCCGTCACCCCATGCCCAACCGCCATCTCGAAAATATCAACGTCACCGCCTTCGACGTCATGCCGACGCCGGACGAAATCCACAGCCGCCTGCCGCTTTCCGAAGCCGCCGAAAACACGGTGGATGAAGGGCGTGAAACCCTGCGCCGCATCCTCGACCGCAAAGATCATCGCCTCTTCGTCGTTGTTGGTCCCTGCTCGGTACACGATCCGGCCGGCGGCCTCGATTACGCCCAACGCCTGAAAAAACTGGCTGAAGAAGTGGGCGATACGCTCTTCCTGGTCATGCGCGTCTATTTCGAAAAACCGCGCACCACCACCGGCTGGAAAGGCTTCATCAACGACCCCTTCATGGACGATTCTTTCCGCGTTGATATCGGCATGGAAAAAGCGCGCGAATTCCTGATCCACGTCAATGAACTCGGAGTACCTGCTGCCACCGAGGCCCTTGATCCGACCGCGCCTCAGTATTACGGCGACCTGATCGCGTGGACAGCCATCGGTGCCCGCACCACGGAATCGCAAACGCACCGCGAAATGTCCTCCGGCCTATCCACCCCGGTTGGCTTCAAGAACAGCACCAGCGGCGACCTGACGGTAGCGGTCAACGCCATCCTTTCCGCTTCCAAGCCGCATTCCTTCCTCGGCATCAACGGTCAGGGCTCGGTGGCCATCGTCCGAACCAAGGGCAACCGCTATGGCCATGTTGTACTGCGCGGCGGCGACGGCCGCCCGAATTACGATACCGTCTCCGTCTCGCTGGCCGAACAGGCGCTGGCCAAGGCCAAGCTGCCCGCCAATCTGGTCATCGACTGCTCACACGCCAACAGCTACAAGAAGCCGGAACTGCAGCCGCTGGTGATGAACGACATCGTCAATCAGATCCGCTGCGGCAACCGATCGGTTGTCGGCGTCATGGTCGAATCGAACATCGTCGGCGGCAACCAGCCGATCCCGATCCCCAGCAAACTCTCTGACCTCAAATATGGTTGTTCGGTCACCGACGCCTGCCTGGGCTGGGAAGAAACGGAAAAAATGCTGCTGGACGCCGCCAACACGCTGCGCGACCTGCTGCCAAAACGCAACCCCTAGGCCGGGTGAGCCGGAACCAAAAGTCTCAACGCAGAGAGAGGGAGGACGCAGAGTACCGCAGAGCAAACATACATTCCCTCTGCGGCACTCCGCGCCCTCTGCGCCTCTGCGTTAAAATTCGATTACAAATGCCACGCTTTGACCCGCAAGGGACTCATTACGGAAACCAGCCATGCCCCTGATCCAGCCATTTACCGGTCTTCGTCCCATCCCCGAGCGCGCTGCCGAAGTCGCCGCGCCGCCCTATGACGTGCTTTCCAGCGCGGAAGCCCGTCAGCGCGCCACCGGCCGGGAGTGGAATTTCCTGCACATCTCCAAGGCCGAAATCGACCTGCCGGTTGATACGAACCCTTACTCACCCGAGGTTTACGCCAAGTCCGCGGAGAATTTCCATCGCCTGATCGCCGAAGGCATCCTGATCCGCGATCGGG
>JAKJFA010000066.1 GCA_022705135.1 Pseudomonadota bacterium
CGGAAATGGGATGCCGTTAGTCTCTCAGCTCCCCACCTTTTTGGAGAACTTGTTGCACTTACTTTGTGAATCCGCGAGTGCTTACTTTCTTCCCACGCCGCCCAGCAAGGCGGCGATGACCTTGCGCGGCTTGTGCGGTTCCGGCTTTTTGGGAAGATCGGGCGAATCGGGTACTTCACCCATGGGCTCGTAGGGTTTGCTGAAGTCAAAGCCGTCCGGTGCGATGGTGTTTCTGGGCGCTTGGCGGAGCGAAGAGGCGCCTTGATTGCGGCTGGGGCGTGCCCGGATGGCTTGGTCCGTCGGGAACAAGGGCGCATCCACGCGTTCGAGCGGGCGCTTGATCAGTTTTTCGATTTCGGCGAGATAACCCATTTCGGCGGCGCAGGCCAGGGAAATGGCGATCCCCTGCTTGCCGGCACGGCCGGTGCGGCCGGTGCGGTGCACATAATCCTCCGGCACATGCGGCAATTCGTAATTGATGACGCAGGGCAGGTCGTCGATGTCGAGACCACGGGCTGCAACGTCGGTGGCGACCAGGATGCGGGTACGCCCTTCCTTGAAGGCGTCCAGCGTCTTGATGCGGTCGGCCTGGCTTTTGTCGCCGTGGATCGCCTCGGCCAGCAGGCCCGCCCGTTGTAATTCGCGCGCGAGCCGGGCGCAGCCGAGTTTGGTTCTGACGAAGACCAGGCATTGGCTGAGGTCGTCCGATTTGAGCAGGCCGATCAGCAGGGCGCGCTTGTCGTGTTCCGCAACGGGATGGACGCGGTGGCGGACGGTTTCGGTGAGGGTATTGCGTCTGGCAACTTCGATCAGAATAGGCGAACGAAGCATGGTGTCAGCCAAGCGCCGGATTTCCTCCGAGAAGGTGGCGGAAAAGAGCAGGCTCTGGCGGTTGGCTGGTAACAAATTGAGGATGCGCTTGACGTCCGGAATAAAGCCCATGTCCAGCATGCGGTCGGCTTCATCGAGCACCAGGGCCTGGACGGAGGCAAAGCTGACGCTTTTCTGCTCGACATGATCGAGCAGGCGGCCAGGCGTGGCGACCAGGATCTCGACGCCTTTGCGCAATTCCTCGATCTGCGGCTTGATATCGACGCCACCGAAGGCGCATATGCTGCGCAGAGGCAGGTATTTACTGTAGGTTTTGACTGATTCATGCACTTGCAAGGCCAGTTCGCGGGTCGGCGCCAGGATGAGGACGCGGACAGGATGGCGCGCCGGCGACGGGCTGCTGCTGACGTGCGGTAACAGGCGCTGCAGCAGGGGCAAGGTGAAGGCCGCCGTTTTGCCAGTGCCGGTCTGGGCGCCCCCGAGAATATCCTGTCCGGCAAGGACGAGCGGAATGGCTTGGCGCTGGATCGGGGTGGGCTCCGTGTAGCCTTCGTCCGCGACAGCGCGCAGCAATTCAGGAGCCAGGCCAAGGTGTGCGAAGGTGAAGCTTGGGGTGCCGGTCTGGGCGATTGGTTCAGACATGGGGGCGCATTATACGCGCTTGGCTTCGGACATGAGGAATTCAATGGCGAGTATTGGCGGGATGGCGCGGGCGCCAGCCGTTCCGCCATTCTTCAAGCGGCAGGAGTACCGGGGGTTCTCCGTTGGCGAAGAACCAGGAATCCACCGCCCAAAGCAACCCGCTATGCCGTTCACGGAGGACAGCGGTGCTGTGTGGTGCGCCCAACATGAACCAGCCGCGCGTCGCTGGCGCTTCGACCCGATGCCAACGCAACAGGCCCGCCTTGGCCAGCAGGCGCAGATAGGTGGTGGTATTGGTCGACTCGTCGATGCAATCCATGCCATACCCTCGTTCTGGGGCATCATTCTCAGGCGCGTCGAAGGTGGTGTCCGACAACGGTCCGACGATTTGCTCGAAGCGAGCAATGGCGCGCGCAATCAGCTTGCGCTCGGCCTCGGGCGTCGCTGCCGGGTGGGCAAAGAGGCTGCGGATGCTGTTCCACGACCCGGGATCAAGCTTGAGAGAAATGATTTCGGTGCAGGTGTGGCCAAAACAAACTGAAAAATGTTCGGGGCTGGGGTCGGTGATGACCTCGGCGCGCACGAATACATGCGGCTCAAACGGGGGTTCTTGTTCGTCTTGTGCTTCGGCCACGCGGGCAGAGAGGATGCAGAGCAACAGGGCCAGCCGCCAGTATCGCGGTTGGCGCAGGCGATGGCTGAACATGCGCCTACTTGACGATCTGGTTCAATTCGCCCTTGGCGTAGCGCTCCGCCATCTTCTCCAGCGGAACAACCTTGATTTTGCTGGCCATACCGGCGCAGCCAAAGGCTTCGTAGCGGGCAAGACAAATGTTTTTGGCCGCTTCGCGCGCAGGCTTCAGGTAGTCGCGCGGATCGAACTTGGAGGGATTTTCGGCCAGATAGCGGCGGATGGCGCCGGTCATCGCCAGGCGGATGTCGGTGTCGATATTGACCTTCCTGACACCGTTCTTGATGCCGTTGACGATTTCTTCCACCGGCACGCCGTAGGTTTCCTTCATGTCGCCGCCGAACTGGCGGATTTCGGCCAGCAGCTCCTGCGGCACGCTGCTTGATCCGTGCATGACCAGATGCGTGTTGGGGATACGGGCGTGGATTTCCTTGATGCGGTCGATGGCGAGGATGTCGCCGGTCGGCTTCTTGGTGAATTTGTAGGCGCCGTGGCTGGTGCCGATGGCGATGGCCAGCGCGTCGCAATTGGTCTGTTTGACAAAATCGGCGGCCTGATCCGGGTCAGTGAGCAGTTGCTCACGGGTCATGTGGCCTTCGGCGCCGTGGCCGTCTTCCTTGTCGCCCTTCATCGTTTCCAGCGAACCGAGGACGCCCAGTTCGGCCTCGACCGAAACGCCGATGGCGTGCGAGAACTTGACCACTTCCTTGCTCACAGCGACGTTGTAGTCGTAGGAGGCGGTGGTTTTGCCATCGGCTTCGAGCGAGCCGTCCATCATCACCGAGGTGAAACCGGACTTGATGGCGGCCATGCACACCGCTGGCGATTGGCCGTGATCCTGGTGCATGACGATGGGCAGGTATGGATAGGCTTCCAGCGCGGCGAGAATCTGATGGCGCAGGAAAGGCTCGCCAGCGTATTTGCGGGCGCCGGCCGAGGCTTGCATGATGACCGGAGCGTCGATCTGGCTGGCCGCCTCGCAAATGGCCCAGACCTGTTCCATATTATTGACGTTGAAGGCAGGCAGACCGTAACCGTTCTCGGCGGCATGGTCGAGCAGTTGGCGTAGGGATACGAGGGGCATTTGAGTCTCCTTAGCGTTTGGAAAAATCTACTGCGCTTGCCAATACGGCGTTGCTCACAAGCCTCAACACTCGCCTATCAACTCGATATGTCTCGTGTTTCATTTGCGCCCGCCTTGTCTTGGCTTCGCTCGCTACGATTTTTTCACAAACGCATCATAAAAAAGTTAATTGTTGGCGCGTTGTTCGAGAATTTCAACCGCGGGCAGTTTCTTGCCTTCGAGAAATTCGAGGAAAGCGCCGCCAGCGGTCGAGATATAACCGATTTTGTCTTCGATCTGGAAGATATTGATGGCGGCGACCGTGTCGCCGCCGCCGGCCAGCGTGAAGGCGTGCGAATGGGCAATGGCCTTGGCCAGCGCAATGGTGCCCTGGGCAAAGGCGGCAATTTCGAAGACGCCGAGCGGGCCATTCCAGACCACGGTGCCGGCCCGGGCGACGATGTCGGCCAAGACCTGTGCTGATTTCGGGCCGATGTCGAGGATCATGTCGTCATCGGCCACATCATCGATCGATTTGAGCGTGGCTTCGGCGGTCGTCGAACATTCCTTGGCGACGACCACGTCGGTCGGCAGCGGTACCTTGACCCTGGTCAGAATGGCCTTGGCCTGTTCGACCAGATCGGGTTCGGCCAGCGACTTGCCGATGTTTTTGCCGGCGGCGAGCAGGAAGGTGTTGGCAATGCCGCCGCCGACAATCAGCTGGTCGACTTTGCTGGCCAGGCTTTCCAGCACCGTCAGCTTGGTCGACACCTTGGAGCCGCCAACAATGGCGACCAGCGGCCGATCCGGGTCTTCCAGCGCGTGCGACAGCGCTTTCAGTTCGGAGGCGACGCAGGGGCCGGCACAGGCCACTGGCGCAAACTTGCCGACGCCGTAAGTGGTGGCTTCGGCGCGGTGGGCGGTGCCGAAAGCGTCATGCACCCAGACATCGCACAAGGCAGCGATCTTCTTGGACAGAGATTCGCAGGATTTTTTCTCGCCCTTGTTGCAGCGGCAGTTTTCCAGCAGCACCACTTCACCGGGCTTGACCTCGAAACCACCATCGACCCAGTGTTGCACCAGCCGCACCGGCTGGCCGAGCAATGCGCTCATATGGCGAGCGATGGGGTCGAGCGAATCTTCCGGTTTCAGCTCGCCTTCGGTCGGACGGCCCAGGTGCGACGTGACCATGACGGCAGCGCCGTGTTTCAGCGCGTACTGGATGCCCGGCAAGGCGGCGCGGATGCGGGTGTCGTCGGTGATGGCCAACTGGTCGTCCTGCGGCACGTTCAGGTCGGCGCGGATAAACACGCGTTTGCCGGCAACGTCGAGATCGGTAAGCTGTTTGAAATTCATAAGGCAGTGAGGAGTGAAGGGTGAGGAGTGAGGGGTTTAGAAGCCGTGAGGGGTTAGGAGTGAGGAGTGAGGGAGAAAAGCGAGGAGTTGGGAAGGTGAGTGGTTTTCCTCACCCCTAACTCCTCACACCTCACGTTTTACGTCACTCCTCACTTGGAAATAACGCGCGCCATTTCCAGGCACTTGGCGGAGTAGCCCCACTCGTTGTCGTACCAGGCGACGACCTTGACGAAGGTGGGGTCGAGCGCGATACCGGCATCGGCATCAAACACCGAGGTACAGGATTCGCCACGAAAATCGGTGGAGACGACCTTGTCTTGGGTATAGCCGAGAACGCCCTTCATCGCGCCTTCCGAAGCTGCCTTCATGGCAGCGCAGATTTCGGCGTAGCTGGCCGGCTTTTCCAGTTCGACGGTGAGGTCGACGACGGAAACGTCGGAAGTCGGCACACGGAAGGACATGCCGGTCAGCTTCTTGTTCAGTTCCGGGATGACCACGCCAACGGCCTTGGCGGCACCGGTCGAGGACGGGATGATGTTTTCCAGAATGCCGCGGCCGCCGCGCCAATCCTTGTTGGAAGGGCCATCAACGGTCTTCTGCGTCGCGGTGGCGGCATGCACGGTGGTCATCAGGCCGCGCTTGATGCCCCAGGTGTCGTTCAGCACCTTGGCCACCGGCGCCAGACAGTTGGTCGTGCAGGAGGCATTGGAAATGATGTCCTGGCCGGCGTACTTCTGATGATTGACGCCAAAAACAAACATCGGCGTGTCGTCCTTGGAGGGGGCGGACAGGATGACCTTCTTGGCGCCGGCGGCGAGGTGCTTGGCGGCGGTTTCCTTGGTCAGAAACAGACCGGTCGATTCGATGACGATGTCGGCGCCGACTTCATTCCACTTCAGTTCGGCCGGGTCTTTGATGGCAGTGAGACGGATGTTTTTGCCATTGACGATCAGGAAGTTGCCCTCGACGGCCACACTGCCCTTGAAGCGGCCATGCACCGAGTCGTACTGCAGCATGTAGGCGAGGTAGTCGGGTTCCAGCAGGTCGTTGATGCCGACAATTTCGATATCCGCAAAATCGCGCACGGCAGCGCGCAATACCATGCGGCCGATGCGGCCGAAGCCGTTGATGCCAACCTTGATGCTCATAGAAGTGCTCCAGTGGTGTGAACTTTGTATTCAAAAGTTTCAACGCAGAGGCGCAGAGGTAAAGAGTGCCGCAGAGAGAAGCGAAAAACCGGGAAGAGATTGTTGTACATTTTCCTGGGTTTCTCTGCGGTACTCTGCGTTCTTTGCGCCTCTGTGTTGGAAAACGTTAAAGAATGGATTTGACAGTCTTGACGACGTTATCCACAGTGAAACCGAACAATTCAAACAGCTTGCTGGCCGGGGCGGATTCGCCAAAGCGGTCAAGGCCGATGACGGCACCTTCGAGGCCGACGTATTTGTACCAAAGGCCGGTGTGACCGGCTTCGATGGCGACGCGCTTGCTGCTCTTGCCGAGCACGCTGGTCTTGTAGTCGGCGCTCTGGCGTTCGAAGGCTTCGACGCAGGGCATCGAGACGACGCGGGCGGCGATGCATTCCTTCGCCAATGCTTCGCGCGCATCCAAGGCCAGCTTGAGCTCCGAGCCGGTGGCGATGAGGGTGACGGTGGCGTTGTCGGCCTCGGCCAGCACATAACCGCCCTTGGCAATGGTCTCGGCGGGGATCGCGCCGCTGACCAGCGGCAGATTCTGGCGCGACAGCGCCAGCAGCGAGGGGCCGTTGGCGCGTTCGATCGAGGCTGCCCAGGCGACGGCCGTTTCCAGCGCATCGGCCGGACGCCAAACATCGAGATTGGGGATCAGGCGCAAGCTGGCGACATGCTCGACCGGCTGGTGTGTCGGGCCGTCCTCGCCGAGGCCGATGGAATCGTGCGTATAGACCATGATTTGGCGCTGGTGCATCAGCGCCGCCATGCGGATGGCGTTGCGGGCGTAGTCGGAAAACACGAGGAAAGTGGCGGTGTAAGGCATCAGGCCGCCGTGTAGGGCGATGCCGTTGGCGATGGCGGTCATGCCGAATTCGCGCACCCCGTAGTGGATGTAATTGCCACAGTTGTCTTTGCTGAGTCCCTTGGACGTTTTGACGATGGTCAGGTTGGAACCGGCGAGGTCGGCTGAGCCGCCGAACAGTTCGGGCAGTACGGGCGCATAGGCGGCGATGGCGTTCTGGCTGGCCTTGCGGGTGGCGATGTGCTCCATCTTGGTTCGGGTGTCGTCGACATACTTGGCGACGGCGGCATTCCAGCCCGCCGGCAACTGGCCAGCCATGCGGCGCTCGAATTCGGCGGCCAGTTCGGGGAAGGCGGTGCGGTAGGCGGCAAATCTGGCGTTCCAGTCACCCTCAGCGGCGGCGCCTTTGGCCTTGGCATCCCAGGCGGCATAGACGTCGGCGGGAATTTCAAACGGCGCATGTTTCCAACCGATGGTAGCGCGGGCAGCAGCGACCTCGTCTGCCCCGAGCGGTGCGCCGTGGCAATCGTGGCTGCCTTGCTTGTTGGGCGAACCGCAGCCGATCACCGTCTTGCAACAGAGCAGGCTGGGCTTGTCGGTGACGGCCTTGGCGGCCTGTAGCGCGGCCTCGATGGCGGCCGGATTGTGGCCGTCGACGGCTGGCACTACATGCCAGCCGTAGGCTTCAAACCGCTTCGGCGTATCGTCGGTAAACCAGCCTTCAACGTGGCCGTCGATGGAAATGCCGTTATCGTCATAAAAGGCAATCAATTTGCCCAGCCCAAGCGTGCCGGCGAGCGAACAGGCTTCGTGCGAGACCCCCTCCATCAGGCAGCCGTCGCCGAGGAAAGTGTAGGTAAAGTGATCGACGATATTGTGGCCGGGGCGGTTGAATTCGGCCGCCAGCACTTTCTCGGCGATGGCGAAGCCGACGGCGTTGTTGATGCCCTGGCCGAGCGGGCCGGTGGTGGTCTCGATGCCGGGCGCGAGGCCGTATTCCGGGTGGCCGGCGGTTTTGGAATGCAGTTGGCGGAAATTTTTCAGGTCGTCGAGGGACAGATCGTAGCCGGTCAGATGCAACAGCGCATAAAGCAGCATCGAGCCGTGGCCGTTGGAGAGCACGAAACGGTCGCGGTCGGCCCATTTCGGGTTGGCCGGGTTGTGCTTCAGATGGCGGCGCCAGACGACTTCGGCGATCTCGGCCATGCCCATCGGCGCGCCAGGGTGGCCGGAATTGGCCTTCTGCACGGCATCCATGGCCAAGGCGCGAATGGCGCCGGTGATGGGGGTGAAAACGGGAGTGGAAAGAGCCTGGGTAGTGGGTCGTGCAGAATGTTGGGCGCTCATGGTGATTTGGAAGTTGGCGGCTTGGCAAAGCCGCAATTATCCGCCAACCGAGGGGCGACGTTAACAGGTTCTTGAAAAACCCTCAGCGCTTTCCTTTCACTTCATCCTGTTACCCCGGGTTTTCGGACGGAGGGAGCGCGTCCGGGTAGAGGTGGGGCGACAGCCGACGCATTTCGGTTTCGATCCATTCCTCGGCGCGGCGGCTGATTTCGCGGCCGGTCATGCCGGCAGGGTCGATGGCGGGGCCGATGCTGATGATGGCCTTGCCCGGGCGCTTGATGAAGGCGTTGCGCGGCCACAGCTCGCCAACATTCTGGGCAATCGGCACGGCCTTGCACCCCGCCTTCTTGGCCAGAAAGGCGCCGCCTGGCTGATAGACCTTTTTCTCGCCCGGCGCGACCCGCGTCCCTTCCGGAAAAATAATGATTGTGTAGCCATTCTTCAAACGATCGCAGCCCTGCTCAACCACTTGCGCCAGGGCATCGCGCCCCGCCTTGCGGTCAATCGAGATAAAGCGCAGCGCCGCCATTCCCCAGCCGATGAAGGGAAAGCGGAGCAATTCCTTTTTCACCACGAAAACCGGGTAGGTGCCGAGGGGAACAATCTCCTGCAATGCGACGGTCTCCCAGGCCGACTGGTGCTTGGCAAGGAGAACACAGGGCTCGTTCGGGATATTTTCCAGACCGCGCACTTCCGGGATGATACCGAGGATCCAGCGCGAAGCGAACAGGATGGCGCGCCGGTAGAGCCAGACCATGGCATAGGCCGCCTTTTTTCCGAACAAGGCCCCGAGCATGATGCAGGGAACGATGAGGATCGTGGCCAGGGTCGCACACAGCATGAACAGGGCGGATCGGATGAAATTCACGCTTGCCCTTCCAAGAGCCATTCGCTGGCTGCGGCCAGATCCTTGAAGACCAAAGTCCCTTCCGGCATCCCGCCTTCTTCCTGGGTTTTCTCGCCCTTGCCGGTCAGCACGAGCATGGGGCGGCAGCCGCTGTCGTGCGCGGCCTGCAGGTCGCGCAGCGCATCGCCAATGGCCGGCACGCCTTCCAGACTGATGTTGAAGCATTCCGAAATGCGCTGATACATTCCAGGCTTGGGCTTGCGGCAGGCGCAATTGTCGTCTGCCGCATGCGGGCAGAAGAAAATGGCGTCAATGCGGCCGCCGGCAGCGGCCACTGCCTTATGCATCTTCTCGTGGATGGTGTTGAGGGTATCCATCTCGAAAAGTCCGCGCCCGACCCCGGACTGGTTGGTCGAGACGACGACGCGATAACCGGCCTGACAGAGCTTGGCAATGGCTTCGAGGCTGCCGGGGATGGGCTTCCACTCCGACGGACTCTTGATGTACTGCGGCGAATCAAAATTGATGACGCCGTCGCGGTCGAGAATGATGAGTTTCATAAGGACGTGAGGAGTTAGGAGCTAGGGGTGAGGAGTAAATGCAGCGACTGGGAGGCGACGCGGGATAACACCAAGGCAGGCGGAACGGCTAGTCCTGGTTTTTTTCCCTTACGCTTCACACTTCACTCCTCACGATTTTTGAAATGTCTGCGACGGCGTTGAGCTGTTCATACAGGGACTTGAGCAGGCCGAGGCGGTTGGCGCGCAGCGCGGGATCGTCGACATTGACCATCACTTTGTCAAAGAAGGTGTCGACCACGGTACGCACCGTCGCCAGTTCGCGCAGCGCTTGAGCGTAGGCTTCGGCAGCAACGTGTGCCTTTACCAGCGGCGTGATGCGCTGCACTTCGGCAAAGAGCGCCTTTTCGGCATCTTCCTGTAGCAAAGCAGCATTTGGTGCGCCAATCGGGACTTCCGCCTTTTTCAGAATATTGCCGATGCGTTTGTTGGCGGCTGCCAGAGCGGTGGATTCCGGCAGGCGCAGGAATTCATGCACGGCCGCCAGTTTCATCGGCACCCGGTCGATGCGGGTCGGGCGCTGGACCAGCACGGCTTCGATGGCATCGGGCGCATGGCCCGCCTCCCTGAGCAGGCCGCGCAGGCGGTCGAAGAGAAAATCGGCCAGTGGCGCGCGTACTGGCTGCGTCAGAAGCCCGTTGGAAAAGCCGGCTTCGGCGTCGGCGAGCAGCGCATCGAGATCAAGCGGCAGCGGCGTTTCCATCAAAATACGCAAAACCCCTAAAGCAGCGCGGCGCAGGCCGAAGGGGTCCTTGTCGCCGGTGGGGCTCTGGCCGATGCCGAAAAAGCCGGTCAGCGCGTCCAGCTTGTCGGCCAGCGCGACCGATGCGGCAAGATGGCCGGTGGGCAAGGCATCGCCGGCAAAACGCGGCTGATAGTGGGCGCGGAGGGCATCGGCAACGCCTGCTTCCTCACCGTCGTGCAGGGCGTAGTAACGCCCCATGATGCCCTGCAATTCAGGAAATTCGCCCACCATGTCGGTGGCCAAATCGGCTTTGGCCAGACGTGCCGCCCGCGCCGCCAGAGCGCCGTCGGCGCCCAGCCGTGTAGCGATCTTCCGCGCCAGCGCTTCCAGGCGCTCAACGCGCTGAAGTTGCGAACCGAGCTTGTTGTGGTAGACAACATTGGCCAGCTTGTCGAGGCGTGCCGCCAGCGTTGTTTTGCGGTCCTGGTTGAAGAAGAAGCGGGCGTCTGCCAGGCGTGGGCGAACCACCTTGGCGTTTCCGGTCACGATATGCACCGGGTCGGTCACCGCCATGTTGGATACGATGAGGAATTTATTGATGAGCTTGCCCTGGGTGTCGGTCAG
>JAKJFA010000067.1 GCA_022705135.1 Pseudomonadota bacterium
AGGATGACGCCCGTACCCTGGAGCGGCTGCAAGGCGCGGCCCAGGGTGCAACTGGCCAGCTACAGGCCATCGGCTACGCCAACCAGCTCGCCAGCCAGCAGGCCAATCAGCTCTTGCAGATTCGCACCATGTTGACCGCCCAACACAACGCGGAGGCAGCCCGGATTGCAGCAGAACTCGATGCCGAGGCGCGAGGTGATGCCAGGGCCGAGCAAATGCGTACCTGGACGTTTCGCCCGAGTCCGGCAGACAACTACTAGGGAGGCGGTGAGATGAAAAAAATCTTTTTTACTACCGCGGCTACGTTGCTGTTGTTGGCTGGATGTGAACAGGAAAGGATGCCCGAACCAAATGCGGCGACGTGTGCCCCCGATGCGTTCCAGGCAGCACTGAATGAAATGCGCAGCGAAGCGAACCGAGAGGCCTTTACCGAGGAATGCAGAGCATTCCAGAAGGCCAAGCAGATGCGTCAGTGGGAGTTCAAGCCCAGCCCTAAAGATGATTATTGAGGTGGTCGCCATGAGAAAGAAAATTGCTCTAGGTGGCTTGATGATGGTCGCCACAATGGTGCTGGCTGAACCTGCAATGGCGCAGGAGCTAAGTAGCAGCGGTGTTATGAATGATGTGCTCAAGCGTTTTCATGATGCTGCCGCAACATGGGGGCCAGCTATTGAGTCCGCTGCATCGCGTTTGTTCTGGACGCTGGTTGTGATTTCGATGGTCTGGACATTCGGCATGATGGCTTTGCGCAAGGCCGACATTGGCGAGTTCTTCGCGGAGTTCGTTCGCTTCACGATCTTCACCGGCTTTTTCTGGTGGTTGCTGACGAATGCGAACCAGGGCATGAATATCGCCGGTACGATTGTTCAGTCATTGCAAACTCTGGGCGCGCAGGCGGGGGGACTTTCCAATAGCAATCTTGGGCCCTCCAGCATCCTTGATCTTGGTTTCGAGTTATACAACCGCACAGTACAGGCCACCTCGGAGCTGGGATGGCGGCAGATGGCAACTGCTCTGGTCATGGAGCTAATGGCCCTGGCTGTTTTGTTTGTCCTGGCGTTGATTGCGGTCAACCTGTTGCTGTTGCTCGCATCAGCCTGGATTCTGTTGTATGCCGGTGTGTTCTTCCTTGGCTTTGGTGGAAGTCGTTGGACTTCCGACATGGCGATCAATTACTACAAGACCGTGCTGGGCCTGGCCGCACAGCTTATGGCAATGGTGCTTCTGGTTGCGATTGGCAAAGAGTTCATCAATCACTACTACACGCAAATCAGCGAGAACATGGCATCCCAGGAACTGGCCGTGATGTTGGTTATATCGGTCATCTTGCTTTTCTTGGTCAACAAAGTTCCGCCGATGATTTCTGGTCTTGTGTCTGGTGGTGGTATTGGCGCAGCCGGTGGAATTGGAAACTTCGGTGCGGGTGCGGCAGTTGGGGCGGCGGTGACGGCGGCCAGTATGGCAACTGGCGGCGCTGCCCTGGCAGGTAAAGCGGTTATGGGTGCCGCAGCCGGTGCAGCCGGAGGTGCAAGTGCACTCCAAGCGGCTTTTCAGAAAGCATCAGCGAGTATGGAAACCGGCGGTGACATGTCCAGCATGGGGTCAGTTGTCAGCAGTGGCGGAAACGGTGGTGGTGAAGCGGGTACTGCTGGCAGTAGCCCATTCGCCCAAGCGGCTGGCTTTGGTGACAGCGGCAGTAGCTCAAGCGGTGGCGGCTTTGCCAAGGCCGCGAAGCTGGCCACAGGCACGGCCTCCGAGTTAGCCAAGGGTGTCGGCTCTCAAGTGAAGCAGGGATTCCAGGAGCGAGTGAGCGAAACCACAGGCGGAAAACTGGCTGCTTCGATACGCGAAAGCATGGAGCCGAAAGAAGCAAGCCAATCTGGCCAGTTCGAGGGCAATAGCTTGGGCGCCGATTCTGGCCCAGATAGTAACGAAGTCAGGAGTTAGCACGATGACGACATCAACATACATGGCCGCATTGGCGGCCCTGGATGAAGCGCCAAGGGAAGAAGTCAGCCAGGTATTTATTTCGCCGCTGGGTGATCAATCGACCGAGGTCGATGCAGAGACAGAAACAGCCGCTTTTGTATCACGGCCAGACCCTATGAGAGAGAGCGAAACTAAGCCGATAAGTATTGAGGTTAATGGCGGCAGGAATGAGCGGTCAGCATTCGCGGAGGCGGCGGGGCTGTACCTGTAGGCGCACCGGGCTGGCCACAACCAGCCCGGCACTTTCAATCAACACCTACTGGAGAGGTGAATTATGACAACACAACATATTATCGAACCAGGGCAAGCAGTGCATCAAGCAGCGGCTATTCTTTCTTCTTTGGAGTACATCAACCAAGCGGAAGCGCGGAGCCTTGGGCCATTGGCCGAAGCCGTCGCTAATGCTTTTATGGTGGTGTACTACCAAGCTGAAACGGGCCGGGCGACACAGGCTGATTTTCAAGAAGCAATGAACGCCTTGCGCCAAGCGTGCAGCTAATGACGAAAGGGCGGCCACTCGAACTGGCCGCCTTTTTCAATCTTCACTGTTTGGCCATTCCCGACCCACAGACGGCGCATCCATCCATTCGCGTTCCTCCGGCGGCAGCGGGTAAGCCCCGGATGCTTCCGCGTCGGCCAGTAGTTCGGCCAGTGTGTAGCGCACCCGACCAGTGGAAACGGCGCGGGCCGGGTCGGCCTTCTCATGCAGCCTGTTCTCTAGGTTCTTTGGGTCTGTCATCGGGCGACCTCAGCAAGCATGGATACTAGGTGTTCCAGGTCAGTGATCGAATGCGCCAGGAAGCGGCCGGCGCGGCAATCTGCAATCATTTCCTCAGTTTTTTCCTACTCATGTTCAACCTCGTTCGTACCAGCTCTTCGAGCGATTCACCACGCGCACGACCAGCAGCATCACCGGCACTTCGACCAGGACGCCGACCACGGTTGCCAATGCAGCGCCGGAGTGCAGACCGAACAAGCTGATGGCGGCCGCCACGGCCAGCTCGAAGAAGTTGCTGGCACCGATCAGGGCCGAAGGACAGGCGACAGAGTGCTTTTCCCCCGCCCGCTTGTTCAGCCAGTAGGCTAACCCGGAATTGAAGAACACTTGAATCAAGATCGGCACGGCTAGCATGGCGATCACTAACGGCTGCCGGATGATGGCCTCGCCCTGGAAGGCGAACAGTAGAACCAACGTCAGCAGCAGCGCGGCCATCGACCACGGCCCGATCTTCTGCATGGCCCGTTCAAAGGCGGCCTGTCCTTGCTTGAGCAGATGCCGCCGCAAGAGCTGCGCCAGGATCACCGGCACGATGATGTAGAGCACGACCGAAATCAGCAGCGTGTCCCAAGGCACCGAGATCGAGGACATGCCCAGCAGCAGGCCGACGATGGGCGCGAAGGCCACGATCATGATGGCGTCGTTCAGAGCCACTTGCGAGAGCGTGAAAAGCGGGTCGCCGTTGGTAAGGCGGCTCCACACGAACACCATTGCCGTGCAGGGCGCGGCGGCCAGCAAGATCAAGCCCGCGATGTAGCTGTCCAGTTGATCGGCCGGCAGGAACGGAGCGAACACTTGTCGGATGAACAGCCACCCCAGCAGGGCCATCGAGAATGGCTTGACGGCCCAATTCACGAACAGCGTGACGCCGATGCCGCGCCAATGCTCTTTGACCTGGTGCAGCGCCCCGAAGTCGATCTTGACCAGCATCGGGACGATCATTACCCAAATCAGCAGGCCCACCGGCAAATTGACCTGGGCCACTTCCATGCGGCCTATGGCCTGGAACACGTCAGGAAGGCCCTGGCCGAGCGCAACACCGGCGACGATGCACAGGGCCACCCACAGCGTCAGGTAACGCTCGAAGCCGCTCATCGGGGCCTGGCGCGGCTTCGCGGCGATGGCCTGTGCGCCGGCGCTCATGCTTCCTGCTCGGTCTTGCCGATGTTCGCCAGCTCGCGCTTGATGGCCGTCTGGTCAAGCATTTTGAGAGGCAGATTCACGAACAGGCGGACGCGGTTCATCATGTGCCGGAAGGTTTGTTCGAAGGCCCGGCGCTTCTCGGCGTCAGTGCCTTCGACGGCGGCCGGGTCTTCAAATCCCCAATGCGCCGAGATCGGCTGACCAGGCCACACCGGACACATTTCGCCGGCGGCGTTGTCGCAGACGGTGATGATGAAGTCCATCTTCGGTGCGTCGGGCGTGGCGTACTCGTCCCAGCTCTTGCTGCGCAGATTCTCGGTCGGGTAATTCACCGACTCCACCTTTTCGACGGCGAAGGGATTGACCTTGCCGGTTGGGTGACTGCCGGCGCTGTAGGCGCGGAAGCGCCCTTGCCCCATCGTGTTGATGAGAGCTTCGGCCATGATGCTGCGCGCCGAATTGCCGGTGCAGAGGATGAGGACGTTATAGATTCTTTCGGTCATGATGTTTCGCTTTCTGGTAGTGGCTGGGGAGCAATGGCGATGGATGAAAGATCGGTGGCCTCGTCGATGACGTGGCCGGCCGCTTTCCGTTCGGAATAGCGGTCTGTCAGTGCTTCACGGTGCGGCCGTACCAGCGCCGTGAAGCGCACCAGTTCTTCCATCACATCGGCTATTCGGTCGTAGTACGGCGAGGGCTTCATGCGGCCCGCCGCGTCGAACTCTTGGAACGCTTTGGCGATACTCGACTGGTTCGGAATGGTGAACATTCGCATCCAGCGGCCGAGCAGACGCAAGGTGTTCACGGCGTTGAAGCTCTGCGAGCCGCCGGATACCTGCATCACGGCCAGGGTGCGGCCTTGGGTCGGCCGGATGCCGGCCATTTCAAGCGGCAGATGGTCAATCTGCGCCTTCATGACACTGGTAATCTGACCGTGGCGTTCCGGGCTGCACCAGACTTGTCCCTCTGACCACTCGGACAGGGCGCGCAGCTCCTTGACGGCCGGGTGATCGTCGCTTTGCACTTGATCGGGCAACGGCAAATCGGACGGGTCGAAGATGCGTGTTTCTGCGCCAAAGAATTGCAGCAGCCGGGCCGCTTCCTCGACGGCCAGCCGTGAGAACGAGCGGGCGCGCAGCGAGCCATACAGCAGCAGGATACGCACCGGCGGGGCGTCGGGTGCCAGCCCGAGCGCCGGGCGCTCGATGGCAAAGGATTTGTCCAAAGCGGGCAAAGAATCGGGGTCGGAAAGATGGCGAAGTCTCATGCCAACACCTTCCCGGCTTCCGTGGTGCAAGACAGGTTGCACACCTGGCCGCCGCAGCAGTTTTCCGTGAGAAAGGCCACCAGGTTAGTGGCCGTCGAAAAGTTCGCCTCGTAGATCACAAATCGGCCTTCTTGCCGCGACGTGACCATGCCGGCGTGTGCCAGCTCTTTCAGGTGGAAGGATAGCGAAGACGGCGGGATGCCGGCCGCTTCGCTGATTTTTCCGGCGGCCATGCCGGCGGGGCCGGCCTGGACGAGAAGCCGGAACACCGCGAGGCGCGATTCTTGAGCGATGGCCGCCAGGGCGGCTACAGCATTTATCGTTTCCATGTTTCAATAATAGTCGAAATATGGAGTGTGCTCAATAGCTCATTTAAGCTGTAAAAATGAGCTAGGCGCATTTAGATCGATATGTGATAAATTGGCCTGCCAGTTTAAGATGGGTGCATTTGAGTATGCCCAAAGGAGCCCGCAAGTATGCGCAGGACGAAGCCAGTAGCCGCGCCGATGGTGGCGCGGGTCTATCTGCGCGTCAGCACCGACGCGCAGGACTTGGAACGCCAAGAGGCGATCACTACGGCCGCGAAGGCCGCCGGCTACTACGTCGCCGGCATCTACCGTGAGAAGGCATCCGGCGCACGCGCCGACCGGCCTGAGCTGCTGCGCATGATCGGCGACCTACAGCCCGGCGAGGTGGTCATTGCCGAGAAGATCGACCGCATCAGCCGCCTACCTTTGCCCGAGGCCGAGCGCCTGGTGGCCTCGATACAGGCCAAAGGCGCACGCCTGGCCGTCCCTGGCGTGGTCGATCTATCCGACCTGGCGGCCGAGGCCCAGGGCGTCGCCAAGATCGTGCTGGAAGCCGTGCAGATCATGCTTTTTCGCCTGGCCTTGCAGATGGCCCGCGACGACTACGAGGACAGGCGCGAACGCCAGCGCCAAGGCATTGAGTTGGCCCGCCAGGCCGGGCGGTACAAGGGCCGCCGTGCTGATCCGAAGCGCCGCGCCCAAGTTGTCGCGCTGCGCAAGTCCGGCTACAGCATCAACAAGACCGCCGAGCTGGCCGGGTACAGTGCGGCCCAGGTGAAACGGATATGGGCCGAGGTCAGCCAGGCCGAAGCGAAGCAGCACGGCGCGTTCGTGGAGGACGCATTGACGGAAGCCGATGCCCTGGCCGCTGTCGGCCAGGATGAGCGCCAGGAGGAAAGGGCATGAAGAAGCCGAACCAAGACGACGAGCCGTTTTTCATCACCGAGGAGATTGCGGCCGAAATGATCGCCGGCGGCTATGAGTTCGAGCTGCCGCCCATTCCTTGCACCATCCGCCTACGCGACGTGCTGGAGCGCATGACCGATGCTGAGCTAGCATTGCAGCCGGGCGAGATCGCCGACCAGGAGCGTGAACGCTGCCGGCGCAAGCCGTGTTCAACCTCATGATCTGGTCATGGTATTTTTCATGGCACTGAGCCTGATAGTTCTTGCAAATTGTTGTCACTAAAGGGTTTTGTGTGCTTGTTTACAATCGAGTGGGAGTGACGGGCACTGGCTGGCAATGTCTAGCAACGGCAGGCATTTCGGCTGAGGGTAAAAGAACTTTCCGCTAAGCGATAGACTGTATGTAAACACAGTATTGCAAGGACGCGGAACATGCCTCATGTGGCGGCCAGGACGGCCAGCCGGGATCGGGATACTGGTCGTTACCAGAGCCACCGACCCGAGCAAACCCTTCTCTATCAGATCGTTGACGAGTATTACCCGGCATTCGCTGCGCTTATGGCAGAGCAGGGAAAGGAATTGCCGGGCTATGTGCAACGGGAATTTGAAGAATTTCTCCAATGCGGGCGGCTGGAGCATGGCTTTCTACGGGTTCGCTGCGAGTCTTGCCACGCCGAGCACCTGGTCGCTTTCAGCTGTAAGCGTCGCGGTTTCTGCCCGAGCTGTGGGGCGCGGCGGATGGCCGAAAGTGCCGCCTTGCTGGTTGATGAAGTACTGCCTGAACAACCCATGCGTCAGTGGGTGTTGAGCTTCCCGTTTCAGCTGCGTTTCCTGTTTGCCAGCCGGCCCGAGATCATGGGGTGGGTGCTGGGCATCGTTTACCGCGTCATTGCCACGCACCTGGTCAAGAAAGCGGGCCATACCCACCAAGTGGCCAAGACGGGCGCGGTCACCCTGATCCAGCGTTTTGGATCGGCGCTCAATCTGAATGTTCACTTCCACATGCTGTTTCTCGACGGTGTGTATGTCGAGCAATCCCACGGCTCAGCGCGTTTCCGCTGGGTCAAGGCGCCGACCAGCCCAGAGCTCACCCAGCTGACGCACACCATCGCCCACCGGGTGGGTCGCTATCTGGAACGGCAAGGCCTGCTGGAACGGGATGTCGAAAACAGCTATCTGGCCTCGGATGCGGTGGATGACGACCCGATGACACCCCTGCTGGGGCACTCGATCACTTACCGTATCGCTGTCGGTTCACAGGCGGGGCGAAAGGTGTTCACTTTGCAAACTCTGCCGACCAGTGGTGATCCGTTCGGTGACGGGATTGGCAAGGTAGCCGGGTCCAGCCTGCACGCCGGCGTGGCGGCCAGGGCCGATGAACGCAAGAAGCTCGAACGGCTGTGCCGGTACATCGCCCGGCCGCCCGTTGCCACCGGCCGTCTGTCGCTCACCACACAGGGCCAGGTGCGCTACACGCTGAAGACGCCGTACCGGGACGGCACCACGCACGTCATTTTCGAACCATTGGATTTCATTGCAAGGCTGGCCGCCCTGGTACCGAAGCCCAGAGTCAACCTAACCCGCTTCCACGGGGTGTTCGCACCCAACAGTCGGCACCGGGCGTTGGTCACGCCGGCAAAACGGGGCAGGGGCAACAAGGTCAGGGTGGCTGATGAACCGGCAACACCAGCACAACGGCGAGCGTCGATGACATGGGCGCAACGGCTCAAGCGTGTTTTCAATATCGACATCGAGACCTGCAGCGGCTGCGGCGGCGCCATGAAAGTCATCGCCTGCATTGAAGACCCTATAGTGATCAAGCAGATCCTTGATCACCTGAAGCACAAAGCCGAAACCAGCGGGACCAGGGCGTTACCCGAAAGCCGGGCGCCACCGGCTGAGCTGCTCCTGGGTCTGTTTGACTGACGAGCCTGAAGGCCAACGATACCAATCAAAATGCTGCGTTCACAGCGCCGCGGCAGGGATCCGCCGTGCTGGTTGTCGGAAAAGGAGCCGCTAGTGGGAAAGAGGAGGGTAAATTTTCAGCGTTGCTGGCTCCCCGTCAGCCGGATTGGGTTGCATCGCAGGGGTGTCGAAAGAGTCAACTGCGGTCCAAAGCTGTTGGACTTGGGTGAAAAGGGCGTTTATTCTTCCTATACGTTGTCGGCAGCGGGCCAAAAAGGAATACGTCCATGCCCATCGAGGTGAAACCGGCTGTGAGCGCGGGTTCAAGCATATAGCCCGACAGGCGCGTATCCTTGCCGATCACGACACGATGGCGGTGGTCACCGCGACGAAAGACACGGCCAGCCGCCATGCCGACGCGCAAGGCGGTTTCCGCCGTCATCGCGCCTTCGTTGGCTTTGCCACGAATACCGTCTGTGCCGAAATATTTGCGCACCATAAGGTCGATTATCCTGTCGTCGGGTCGCCCTCAAAGGGGACATGCCTGCTGAACCGCGAATATAGAGAAATATCCCGAATGTGCAGTTAACGAATTCTTGCGGTTTCTTTCAGCGCCGCCAATACCGCCAGCCCGTCGCGCAAGGGGCGCGGCTCGTGTGTGCGGATGAAGTCAGCTCCACCTGCGGCGGCGGCAAGCTCTGCAGCGAGTGTCGCGGCCCCGACATCCCCCGGACCACGGCCTGTGAGCGCGCGCAGAAAGGATTTGCGCGAAACAGACAGAAGCACCGGCAAATCGAAGCGCAGCCGCAATTCATCGAACCGCGCCAGCACCGAGAGCGAGGTTTCGGGAGCAGCCCCCAGAAAAAACCCCATGCCGGGATCAAGGACAAGGCGGTTGCGTTTGATACCGGCACCCGTCAGCGCCGCGATGCGCGCGTCAAAGAACGCCGCAATGTGATCCATGATGTCGCCAGCGGGTGCCTCGCGCCGATCTGCCTGCCCGTCTTGCACCGAATGCATAACGACGAGTTTGGCAGATGATTTCGCCAATTGCGGATAGAACGCAGCGTCTGGAAAACCGCGAATATCATTGAGATAGGCCACACCACGCGACAAGGCATAGGCTTGCGTCGCGGGTTGATAACTGTCGAGCGAGACGGGAATGCCATCTGCCTTGAGCGCGTCCAGCACCGGCGCGATACGCGCGATTTCTGTGTCGGACGAAACAGGCGCGGCGTCGGGATTGCTGGATGCCGGACCGAGGTCGATCACATCTGCCCCCTCGGCCATCAGCTTACGCGCCTGCGCAATGGCTGCGTCTGGCGCCAGATACCGGCCTCCATCGGAGAAACTGTCCGAGGTTATGTTGACGATGCCGAAAATGATGAGCGATTTATTCATGGGGGCTTCTATAATAATAATAATCGAGCATGAGTCTCATACGGATGCTCGGGTCGAAAGGGAATCCCCAGGCGAGTAACCTGTTTGCGGTGATCCATTAGCTGCAGGAGCAGAAGAGCATACATCTGGAAGCAAAGCCAGGAAAGCGGCCTATGGAGCTGTGCGGCAGCGCTCAGTAGGCAATTTTTCAAAATATTGTTAAGCCTTTTCTGAGCATGGTATTTTTCATGGTATTACCAATTAGCAGGAAAATAAGCCATTGAATATAAAAGATAAAAATGTCTTGTTTACAATAGAGTGGGAATGATGCCGCGGTCGGCGTAAAAGTCGGCGATGGTGAGACGGCGCAGAAGGGGAATTTTCATCGAATAGTGCTGAATTAACATTGACTTCAAGTGCTTACCTCGGTAAACTGCGCGCCTCTTTGTTTTATCCATTTGGAGTCACCATCATGTATGCGGTCATAAAAACCGGGGGCAAGCAGTATCGCGTTGTCGCTGGCGAAAAACTTAAAATAGAACAGATACCGGCTGATGTAGGCACTGAAATCACGCTTGACCAGGTTCTCATGGTTGGCGAAGGTGAGTCGGTCAAGATCGGCGCACCCCTCGTCGCCGGTGCGACCGTCAAGGCTAAAGTGGTTTCTCAGGGTCGTCATCCCAAGGTCACGATTTTCAAGATGCGTCGCCGTAAGCATTACCAGAAGCACCAAGGCCACCGTCAAAATTTTACGGAAATTGAAATCAGCGGCATTGCCGCCTGATTGTCCAGAATTAGGGAGCATTATTCATGGCACATAAAAAAGCAGGCGGTAGTTCGCGTAACGGCCGCGACTCAGAATCAAAACGACTAGGCATCAAACGCTACGGTGGTCAGCTGATCTCTGCGGGCAGCATCATTGTTCGGCAGCGTGGCACAGAGTTTCACCCCGGCGAGAATGTCGGCA
>JAKJFA010000068.1 GCA_022705135.1 Pseudomonadota bacterium
TCAACCCCGCACCGCTCTCGCCCAGCCACCCGTTCAATCCAACACCAGCCGAAGAACGCCAATGGCGATTGCCGCGCAACCCTTTGAACGCCACATCGTCTACCGCCTCGAACGGGCGGCCGACGGGATGCTGATCCTGACCGCCACGCTCACCGACCGCTTTCACGACATCGCTGTCGAGGTACGGGCACATCCGCAAACTCTGGTCGTGCACTCGGCACGCGCCGACTTTCTCCGTTATCCTTGCCTCGATTGCCCAAACGCGGCCACGGGGATGCAGAAACTGGTCGGTCTCATCATCGGCAAGGGATTGAACAAGGCGCTGAACAAGGCCTTGGGTGGAATTACAGGCTGCGGCAATCTGCGCACACTGCTCGCCGGCCTGCTCCCGCTGGCGCTCAACGCCCGCGCCGCTGCAGGCTGTCAGAGCGAAGAAGAAGCGCAGCATCTCATCCATGAACAACTCGTAGGCACCTGCGCCGGCTACGCCAAGCCGCCCGTGCCCGGGCCATGAAACCGGACCGGCCCCGCAAGGGTCTGGCGCTGCTGCTGGCCGCGCTTTCCGCCCTCGGCCCTTTTTCCATCGACGCCTATCTGCCGAGTTTTAACGACATCGGCCTGACCCTTTCGGCCACGCCATTGCAGGTGCAGCAAACCCTGACCGCCTATCTGTTGCCGTTTGCCTTCATGTCGCTCTGGCACGGTTCGATTTCGGACGCGCTCGGCCGCCGCCGCGTCATTCTCTGGGCCCTGGTGCTGTTTGGCCTGACTTCACTCGGCTGCGCCCTGGTCACCCAAATCGAACAGCTGTGGATTTTGCGTGCCGCACAGGGCACCACCGCCGGGGTCGGCGTGGTGGTTGGCCGCGCCATCGTGCGCGACCTGTTCGACGGCCCCTTGGCGCAGAAAATGATGGCGCACGTCTCGATGACTTTTGCCTTCGCCCCGGCCCTTGCACCCGTCATTGGCGGCTGGCTGCACAGCCTGTTCGGCTGGCGATCCGTCTTTCTTTTTCTTGCCCTGTTTACGGTGCTGCTTTTCTGTATCAGCTGGCGCTTTCTACCCGAAACCTTGCCACCGGAAAAACGTCAATCCCTGAAATTCGGCTATCTTGGCCGCACCTACTGCAAGGTCCTGACCTGCCCGCCCTTCCTCGCCGTCTGCCTGGCCATCGCCTTCAATTTTTCGGGCTTTTTTCTCTATCCCCTATCGGCGCCTGCCTTTCTCATTCGCCATCTCGGCGTCTCGGAACGCGAATTTCTCTGGCTATTCGGCCCGGCCATGGCGGGGATGATGTTGGGCTCTTGGCTTTCCGGTCACCTGGCGGGAAAGATCAGCGCCCGCGCCACCATCCGTCGCGGGTTCCTGATCATGGTGCTGGCGGCAGCCACCAATGTCACGCTCAATCTTATCCTGCCACCGATGCTGCCCTGGGCCATCCTGCCCATTTTCGTGTACACCATCGGCATGGCTCTGGCCATGCCCAGTCTGACCCTGCTTGCTCTTGACCTTTTCCCGGCGCAACGCGGCATGGCCGCCTCCTGCCAATCCTTCCTGCAATCCGCCGTCAGTTCGCTCACCGCCGGCATCATCGCGCCGTTACTCTGGGGATCGACCCTAACCCTGTCCTTCGGCATGACCGGCTTGCTGTTCTTTGGCGTTTTCTCCAGCCTGTCCTACGGCGTCTTCGTCATGCGCCGCACAGCGAGTTGATACAATTCGGGGTTTCTGCCCACAAGAACACATCCATGCAAGCCGACCGCACCACCGAACTCACCGCCCTGTTGCACGAACGCCTGCTCATCCTCGATGGCGCCATGGGGACCATGATCCAGCGCCAAGACCTCACCGAAGCTGATTTTCGCGGCACGCTTTTTGCCGATCACGCACGCGACCTGAAAGGCAACAATGACCTGCTGGTACTGACCCGCCCGGACGTCATCAGCGGCATCCACCGCGAGTATCTGGAAGCCGGCGCCGACATTCTGGAAACTTGCACCTTCAATTCCACGGCGGTGTCGCAAGCCGATTACGGCACCGAGGCGGTTGTTTACGAATTGAATTTCGAAGGCGCCAGGCTGGCCCGTTTACTCTGCGACGAATATACGGCCAGAAATCCGGCCAAACCGCGTTTCGTTGCCGGGGTGCTGGGACCGACCGGCGTTTCCGCTTCGGCTGCCAAGTTTGTGGACGACCCGGCGCGCCGCGACGTCAGCTTTGACGAACTCGTTGCCGATTACCTCGTTGCGGTGCGCGGTCTGGCCGAAGGCGGTGCCGACATTTTGATGGTCGAAACCATCTTCGACACGCTCAATGCCAAGGCGGCGCTTTTTGCCATTGAAACCTATTTTGACCAGATCGGCCGCCGTCTGCCCATCATGATTTCGGGCACGATCAGCCAAAACGATCACCGCATCCTCTCCGGCCAAACCGATGAGGCCTTTTATAACTCGCTGCGCCATGCAAAGCCCCTTGCCTTCGGCTTCAATTGCGCCATGGGGGCCGCCGAATTGCGCCAGCACATCGAGACGCTTTCCCGCTTGTGCGATTGTTTTGTTTCGGCCCATCCCAATGCTGGCCTGCCCAATGTCTTCGGCGGTTACGACGAGACGCCCGAAATGCTGGCGGCGGAACTGAAGAGTTGGGCCGAATCCGGCATCATCAACATTGTCGGCGGATGCTGTGGCACGTCGCCCGACCACATCCGCGCCATTGCCGCCACCATGCAAGGCGTCAAGCCGCGCGTCATCCCGGTTGTGGAAAAGCAATTGCGCCTATCCGGATGGGAGCATTTCAACGTCGACAAGAACTCGCTGTTCGTGAACGTTGGCGAGCGCACCAATGTCACCGGCTCACGCGCTTTCGCCAAGATGATTCTCGAAGGCCGTTTTGATGCGGCGCTTGCTGTCGCGCGCCAACAGGTGGAAAACGGCGCGCAAGTGATCGACATCAACATGGACGAAGCCATGCTGGATTCGGTCAAGGCCATGGATCATTTCCTGAAATTGATCGGTTCCGAGCCGGAAATCGCCAAAGTGCCGATCATGATCGATTCCTCGAAATGGGAGGTCATCGAAACCGGGCTCAAATGCCTGCAATGCAAGGGCATCATCAATTCCATTTCGATGAAGGAAGGCGAAGCGGAATTCCTGCGTCAGGCCAGACTTGCCCTGCGCTATGGTGCGGCGGTGATCGTCATGGCTTTTGACGATAAGGGCCAGGCCGACACTTACGCGCGCAAGATTGAAATCTGCAAGCGCGCTTATGACCTGCTGACCGGAATCGGTTTTCCGGCCGAGGATATTATCTTCGACCCCAACATCTTCGCGATTGCGACAGGCATTCCCGAACACGACCACTACGCCGTCGATTTCATCGAAGCCGTCAAATGGATCAAGGCCAATCTGCCGCATGCCGGCGTTTCAGGCGGCGTCTCCAATGTCAGCTTCTCCTTTCGCGGCAACGATGCGGTGCGCGAAGCGATTCACACCGTGTTCCTCTATCACGCCATTCGCGCCGGCATGACCATGGGCATCGTCAACGCCGGCATGCTGGGCGTTTACGATGAACTTGACCCGGTGTTACGCGACAGGGTCGAGGATGTGGTGCTGAATCGCCAACCCGGCGCTGGAGAGGCGTTGATCGAATATGCCCAGACGGTGAAAGAAGGCAAAACCAAGGATTCCGGCCCCGACTTGAGCTGGCGTCAGTGGCCGGTCGAGAAGCGCCTCGAACACGCGATGATCAAGGGAATGACTGAATTCGTCGTCGCCGATACTGAAGAAGTGCGCGCCCGGCTCGAAGCCGAAGGCAAGCCACCGCTGGCGGTGATCGAAGGACCACTGATGAATGGCATGAACCATGTCGGCGATCTTTTTGGCGCTGGCAAGATGTTCCTACCGCAAGTGGTCAAGTCGGCGCGCGTCATGAAGCTGGCCGTGGCACATCTGATGCCGTTCATCGAAGCCGAAAAGGCGCGCACCGGCGCCAGCAGCAAGGGCAGGATTTTGATGGCCACCGTCAAGGGTGACGTGCACGACATCGGCAAAAACATCGTCGGTGTGGTACTGGCCTGCAATGGCTACGAGGTCATCGACATTGGCGTCATGGTCTCCTGTGAGGCCATTTTGCACGCCGCCCAGGAGCATCAGGTGGACTTGATCGGCCTTTCTGGCCTGATTACGCCCTCGCTTGAAGAAATGGTGCATGTCGCCGGCGAACTGCAGCGACAAGGCCTGAAGCAACCGCTGATGATCGGCGGCGCCACCACCAGCCGCGCCCACACCGCCATCAAGATCGCGCCGCATTACGCGCAACCAGTCGTTTATGTGCCGGATGCTTCGCGTGCGGTGGGCGTCGCCACCAAGTTGCTTTCGGCCGACCAACACGACGCCTTCATTGCCGAGCTGATGGCCGAGTACGAGGCGCTACGCGATGAGCACGCCGAGCGCAAGGGCGCCACGCTCATCCCGCTGGCCGACGCCCGCGCCAATCGCTTCATCCCCAACACTCCTGCCGTTCCTGCACCCAGGCAGATCGGCTGCCAAGTGCTTGATCTCGATCTGGCCACTCTGGTTCCCTTTATCGACTGGACGCCCTTCTTCAATGCCTGGGAATTGCCGGGGCGTTTCCCGGCCATCCTCGAAAACGAGAAAACCGCCCATAGCGCCGGGCATTTGTACGCCGACGCGCAAGCTATGCTAAAACGCATTGTCGAAGAGAAATGGCTGAAGGCCAAAGCCGTATTCGGCTTGTGGCCCGCCTGCAGCGAAAACGAGGATATTGTTTTTTACGCGGATGCCGGCCGCCAGCAAGAAATAGGCCGTTGGGTCGGCCTGCGCCAACAGCACAAACAGCCTGCCGGCAAAGCCAATCTGGCGCTGGCCGATTTTGTCGGACAGAAAGATTTTGTCGGTGCCTTTGCTGTCACCGCCGGCTTGGGCATCGAAGCCAAATTGGCCGAATTTGCGGCGGCGCACGATGACTATTCCGCCATTTTGCTGAAAGCGCTGGCCGATCGTCTGGCCGAAGCCGCAGCTGAATGGCTGCACGCCGCAGTGCGCCGCAATTATTGGGGCTACGCCGCCAAGGAAATGCTTACTCCAGAGGATCTGATCGCCGAACACTATCAAGGCATCCGCCCGGCCCCCGGTTATCCCGCCTGCCCCGATCACACCGCCAAGGGTGATTTGTTTGCGCTGCTCGACGCTACGGCGCAAACCGGTATCCGTCTGACCGAAAACTATGCCATGGATCCTGCGGCTTCAGTCTCCGGCTTCTATCTGGCCCATCCGGAAGCCCATTACTTCGCCATCCCGAAAATCGGCCGCGACCAGTTGGAAGACTGGGCCAAACGCAAGAACATGACGGTTGAAACTGCCGAACGCTGGTTAGCACCAGTGCTTTAAGCATGCCAGTTCTCAGCAATTTTTCGCTTCTCGATCTCAACACCCTGCGCCTGCCGGCACGGGCTGCGCAGTATTTGCGCATTGAACAAACGGCGCAACTGCTTGCCCTGCCCCCGCACCAGCAGCGCTTCATTTTCGGCGGTGGCAGCAATCTGGTGCTGCTCGGCGATGTCGACGGCCTAGTCCTGCATGTTGCCCTGATGGGAAGACGCTTGGTGACTGAGGATGCCGAGGCTTGGTATGTCGAAGCATCTGCCGGCGAGAACTGGCACGACTTCGTGCTGTGGACACTGGCGCAAGGCTGGCCGGGGCTGGAAAATCTGGTGCTGATCCCCGGTACCGTTGGCGCGACTCCTGTCCAAAATATCGGCGCCTATGGTCTGGAAGCAGGGGAACGCATTCATCAAGTGCGTGCGATCGACCTCGATTCCGGTACCGAAAGGGTTTTCAACCAGGCTGATTGTCAGTTCGTCTATCGCAACAGCATCTGGAAACGCGAAGGCTGGCATCTGACGGGCAAGTCTCTGATTACCTCGGTCGTTTTCCGCCTGCCTAAAGCCTGGCAAGCCAATTGCGGCTATGCCGATGTTGCGATTGAATTGGCCGAGCGCCAGATTCAAAGCCCAACCGCGCAACAAATCGCCGAGGTCATCATCGCCTTGCGCCAGCGTAAACTGCCCGACCCAGCCCTCCTGCCCAATGCCGGCAGTTTTTTCGAAAACCCGATTGTCGACGCTGATTTTGCACAGAAGTTGGCCCTCACCCACCCTGACTTGCCGCGTTATCCGCAAGCCGATGGCCGCGTCAAACTGGCCGCCGGCTGGCTGATCGAACAGGCGGGCTGGAAAGGACGCCAGCTCGGCCCGGTCGGCATGTACGAGAAGCAAGCACTGGTCCTGGTGAACCGCGGCGGTGCCTGCGCTCAGGACCTCTTGGCCCTCATGGCCGCGGTCCGGGAGGATGTGGCCCGCGGCTTTGGCCTCACGCTCGAACCGGAACCGGTGTTCGTCGGAACGCCATCCCCTGCCAAAGCAACGCCATTCGCCAATCGAATGGGCACTCGCCCTAGGCAAAACAGCTAGGTTCGTCCGAACTGCCCGTATTCACTGCTTGTTTTACCCCAACCCATAGTGCAGAATGAGGAAAGGGAGGAGGTATCATGATCAAACACCATAGTTCCGCTTTCCGCACCTGCGCCATGGACGAACTCGAGCACATGGCCCTTGAAGAGCTCGCCAAGCGCCGCTGCTTCAATCCGCAGGCCAGCGCTCTAGTCATCCCGGGTCGTTGTGACCTGACCATTGAGTTGGCACGCAAGAGCATTCTGGTTTCCGCCAGCGACGAGGGCGATTGGGATGAGATCAATGAACAGATCGTCAAAAAGTCCGAAATCAAGGCCAAACTGCGTGAAAACGCGCTTTTCCTGCCCATAGATCTCAAGGACTCCAACCAGAAAATCACCGGCGAGCCTTTTGATGTCATTATCTGCCGCAGCGGCCTGTCTTCCGTGTCTTATGGCGACGCCCGAACGGTCGTCCGTCAGCTCATGCGCCGCCTCAAAATCGGTGGCCGCCTCTACCTCTCCTTGCTCGGCCTGCACTCCGAGCTGGGCAGCCACTACCCCGGCGCCGAGTCGATGGTCACCAGCCGCTTCTGCGAACTGGCTCCCAAAATTCAAGAGAAATATCACATCATGGGGCCAGTCTGCCTGTACAGCGAGCGCGACCTGCTCACCCTGATTCTTGAATCCGGGTTCAGCCCGCTGCGGACCTTCTCGACCACGCACGGCAACGTCAAAGGCATCGCTGTCCGGGTCTGACCGGACGCTTTTCCTTATTGACGCCTCAGAGTTCCAGCGGGTCGACCTCAATGTGCCAGCGCAGTCGCGCTGGCGCTTTGATACCCTCGATCATTTGCCGCCAGCGCGGCAAAAAGGCCTGCAATGCAGCGCGTGAGGGCGACTCCGCCAGCAATTGCGCCCGTTCCATGCTGGCCCGCCTGGCCAGGCGCATCGGTACCGGGTCGTACAACATCACAGCCGGGAAATCGGCCATCAAGGGTGACGCTCGCGCCGCATTCAAGAACCTCAAGGCGAGCGCCATTTCCGGCGCCTCGGCACGCAAAACCGCCTGATAGGCATAAGGCGGGAAACCCGCCTGCCGGCGTTCCGCCAGCTGTGCTTCTGCAAAACCTTCGTAGTCGTGTTCCTTGAGCGCCCGGTAGAGAAGATGATCGGGATACTGAGTCTGAATCAAAACCTCGCCCGGCCTTTCCGCCCGTCCGGCCCGGCCCGCAACCTGCATCAACTGAGCAAACAGACGCTCCGGCGCACGCCAATCGGCGGCAAAGAGCGCAGCATCCGCACCCAGTGCGCCCACCAGGGTCAGCTTGGGGAAATCGTGTCCTTTGGCCAACATCTGGGTACCGACCAGGATGTCCGCCTCACCCGCATGGATGCGTTGCAGCATGCCTTCCCATTGCTTGCGGCTCTTGGCCGAATCGCGGTCGACCCGAAGGACGCGCGCCTGCGGATAACGCTCCTGCAGGAATGCTTCCAAACGCTGCGTCCCTCGCCCGAAGGGGTGGATATCCTGGTTGCCACAGGTCGGACAAGTCGCCGGAACGCGGGTTTCAAAACCGCAGTGGTGACAGCGTAGCCGCCGACCTGCCAGATGCAGCACCAGATGCGCGGCGCAGCACCGGCAATGCGATACCCAACCGCAGGCCGGACAGGCCAGCACCGGGGCATAGCCGCGCCGGTTGAGGAAGATCAGGCTTTGCTCGCCCCGGTGCAGACGCTCGCTCACCGCGTCAATCAGTGCACTGGAGAATCCTTCCTGCAATACCAGACTGCGGGTGTCGATCAGGCGAACCTCGGGCAATCGCGCCTCGCGGTGCGCGCGCTCCTTCAACTGCAACAGGCGGTAGCGACCATTCCTGGCATTGGCCCAGGTTTCCAGAGCTGGCGTCGCCGAGCCGAGCACAATAGGGATACCCAAGTCGCTGGCGCGGAACACGGCCAAATCCCGGGCCGAGTAACGCATTCCATCCTGCTGCCTGAATGAGGGATCGTGTTCCTCGTCCAGAACGATCAGCTTCAGGCGTGGCATCGGCGTAAAGACCGCCAGCCGCGTCCCCAGCACAATGTCCGCCGAACCAATAAAGGCGGCGCGCCAGTTACGCTCGCGTTCCGCCTCGGCCAGGGCGCTGTGCAGCGCCACCACACTTTGTTCCGGAAAACGGCTGCGCACGCGCTCCTCAAGTTGCGGCGTCAAGTTGATTTCCGGCACCATGAGCAGGACCTGCCCTCCCGCTTCGATCACGTCCTGCATCACATTGAGGTAGACCTCAGTCTTACCGCTGCCGGTCACGCCATGCAAGAGCGTGGGCGAAAAACCTTTCATGGCACGCAGTTCGCGCAACACCTGCTTCTGTTCCGCAGTCAAGGTTGGAACAGGCCGAGCTGTTGCCCCCACCGTCCGCCGTGCCGACCGGCGGCGCGGCGCGACAGGACGCTTGAGCGCTGCCGGCAGCGCTTGCATGACCACTTCCCCGAAAGGACTCTGGTAGTAGGTACTCGCGAACCGGCAAAGCGCCATGAAATCCGGGGGCAAGGGTGGCAGATCCTCAAGCAGGGCAAGCGCCGGCTTCATCTGCTCGACCGGGACCGCACTTTCATCGACGATTTCCGCCACAACACCCACACATTCCCGGCTCCCAAGTAGAACGCGCACCCGTTGCCCCACCGCCGGACAAGATTCGCCCTGCCAGAGATAGTCAAATAGCCTGTGCAACGGCACAGCCAGCGCAACGCGCAAAACGATCATTTAGACGGTTGCGCTCCAGTTAAATCTGCGCAATGCCCTGTAACCCGTTCGCAGGTAAGGATTTTTTTAAAAGTGGACAGCCTGTGGATAAAGTTGTGCATTGTTCAAACATCCCCGGCAGCAAAAGAGGAAAAAAAGCAAGCACAATCCGTAATCGATTGGCAAGCTCGATTTTATTCTCTTGATTATCAATAACCTAAATCAAAACCACGGGCCATCGCGCTACCCTTGCCGAGCCTTGCCGACACTGCCCATTCTGTGCATAAGTCGAATCGAATGTGCCCGGAACTCAGGCCACAGGGCGACGGTAAGCATGCACGGTCTCCACCAGGACAGAAACATGTTCCGGCGGTGTCCAGCGTGAAATGCCCTGTCCCAAATTGAAGACATGGCCGCTCTGGCCTGCCCCAAAGCATTCAAGCACCCGAATCGTTTCGGACACGATACGCCCCGGCGCGGCCAGCAAGACTGCGGGATCGAGATTGCCCTGCAAT
>JAKJFA010000069.1 GCA_022705135.1 Pseudomonadota bacterium
TGCCGCCGACAACGGTACTGCCGCTGTCATATTTCGCGCTGACGCGCGCGCCCATGCCCTTGTAGAACACGCCGCCGTCCAGCTCGACGAGGTGGCGGTTGCTGCCGCCGCCATTGCCGGTCGCCGATCCATTCAACAGGTCGAGTTCTGGAATACCGGGACCGATCAGCACCTTATCGGTGAGTTTGATCGTGTGATACAGCGAGACCTGCCAACGCCCACCCTGCGGCTGGCCGAACATGCCACCCGGTCCGCGTCCGGTTCCCGGAGGAGGTCCGCCCTCGCCGCGCGGCGGCCCGCCCGGCCCGCCAAGACCGGGGCCGCCAGCGCCCTGCTTCGGCTGAGCAAAGCTCTTGCCGAAGTTGAAGCCCCAGCGAATCTGCGAATTTTCCGCGCGGTCGTAATTGACCGGACGCTGGTCGAGCGCGATCAGCACGCCGTTCGTGTCGCGGATCGCGCGGCCGGGAAATGCCGCTTCTATCTCGGGCGTCAGCAACGGAAACGAGTTCGCCGTGTCGAAGCTCTTGTTACGGTTGTAGTTGACCGACAGGTCGAGTCCCTCGATCATCGGCGGCGACCAGTTCAGCCCGACCTTGAGATCGCGGCGACGCTCGGTAAGCAGGAAGGGATTTCCCCCGCTCGTCGTGGTGATGCGGACCGTCTGTCCGGTCCTGAAATCATAGTAAGTGACGTCGGGCGTCGTCAGCGGCGCCGCGCCCAGTTGGGTCACGCTGGGCGCCGCCTCGTCGCTGTTGAAACTGGTGACGACCGAGAAATTCTTCGACAATACCCAGTTGAGGCTCGCGCCCCAGCTCTTCAATGTTTCGAAATCGCTCGGTTTCTGGATCTGCGCGCTGAGGTTCGCCGACAGGCGGATCGGCCCGGCATGATATTCGGGATCGAGCAGCGGGACGTTGAGCGAACCGAATACGCTGGGCAGATCACGCGACAGGTCGGTCGTCACGATCGTCGCGCCGCGCTCCGAGCGGCTGTCGAAGCGGAGCCCGCTATAGCCGCCGGTCACCGACGCGCGGATCGGCCCTGCCCAGCCATCACCGAGGCTGCCGGAGAAATTGGCGTTGGCGCCGAAATTCTGGCTGCTGCTGTCAAAGCGATCGCGCGTCGTGTTCAGCCTGTCGGTGAAGATGCGCTGGTCCGAATCGCCATAATTGCCCGTCACCGCCCAGCGCCAGTCGCCCAGCATTCCGTTGACACTCGCGGTGGCGGTAATGTTTTGCGTCCGGCTGTCGCGCCGCAGCGGATCGGCGATGCCCCCCGCGCCCGGCCCCAGCAACGAAAGCGAATCGGTCTGGTCGAAGCGCAGGTTCAGCGATGCGTCGGTGAGCTTGTTAAGGCTGCGCTGGATCGTGCCGTCGATCGAATAGGTATCGGTCGCGGGAAGCAGGCTGCGCGCCGAGGCGTCGGCGGCGTCGCTCGTCGCGGGGTCGTAACGCAGGTCGCGCTCGCTCTCGCGTAGCATCGTCGCATGCTCCCAGCCCGCGTTGACGTTCACCCGCCCATTCTTTCCGATCATCAGGAAGCTCGGATCGATTTCGCTCTGGAACCGGCCACCCTGGGTCGGGACGCCCCCCTCTGCCTCGACCGCAAGCTGCCGGAAATCGGGCTTGAGCACGACGTTGACGACGCGCTCGTCAGCCGCATAGCCATATTGAAGCGCGACCTCTTCGGGAAAGATTTCGATCTTGGCGATCGCTTCGGGAGGCAGGTTGCGCACTTCGCCGAAACCGCCGATGCGGCGCCCGTTGACGAGGATGATCGGACGTCCGCTCCCGCGCCCGCGGCCCGACCGCGTCTGCGGTGCCAGCGCGTCGATCAGATCGGACAGGTTCGACACGCCATAACTCGCGATCGCCGTCTCGTCGAGTTCGGCCTCGGCGGCGATATCCGTGTCGAGTTGTCCGGCAAGGCGCGGGGCGGTGACGATGATCTCGTTCCGGTCGAACTGATCGGACTCCTTGTCGGAAGTCGTCGCGGCCGGCACTGCGGGTTGCTCCGCCATATCGACCGTCGCAGCGACTGCGGCTTCGGTTTCCGCCAAGGCCGGCATCGTAAACGACGCCCCCGCCGCCAACAGCAGCGCCCGCGTGGAAAGGGAAAGGCGATTTTTTTTCATTGGGGAGAAGCCTTGTTTCTTTTCTGTCTTGGTCTTTTCTTGCCGTGCCCGCGCTGAACACTCGCTGACACCGCTCTTTGTTCGCGGTTCAGTTATGTCGCAATTGTCGCAACAATGTGTCGGAACCAGCGCCGTTCCACCAACGACCGATATCGACCGCTGGACAGCGGGGGCCTGCCTCTTTATCGGCCGGCCATGCCGACTCCCGACTCCTCCGCCGCGCCTGAATCGATCCTGATCATCGACTTCGGGAGCCAGGTCACCCAGCTCATCGCCCGCCGCGTCCGTGAAGCGGGGGTCTATAGCGAGATCGTCCCCTTCAACGCAGCCGAAGCGGCGCTTGAGCGAATGAAGCCAAGGGGCGTGATCCTGTCGGGTTCACCCGCTTCGGTCCCCGCCACCGGCAGCCCGCGCGCCCCGCAATCGGTGTTCGACAGCGGCCTTCCAATCCTGGGCATCTGCTATGGGCAGCAGGTGATGAGCCAGCAACTCGGCGGCCGGGTCGAGCCCGGCGGCGCCGATGGCGAACGCGACGGCGAGTTCGGTCGCGCCTTCCTGACCGTTACCGAACCCTGCGTGCTGTTCGACGGGTTGTGGGAGGTTGGCGAACGCCATCAGGTGTGGATGAGCCACGGCGACAAAGTCACCGAGTTCGCTCCCGGCTTTCGCATCGTCGCGGTCAGCGACGGCGCACCCTTTGCGCTCATCGCCAACGACGAACGCCGCTATTACGGCACCCAGTTCCATCCGGAAGTCGTCCACACGCCCGACGGCGCGAAATTGATCGCCAATTTCGTCCGCCACGTCTGCGGCTGTTCGGGCGACTGGACGATGGCCGAATTCCGCGCCACCAAGATCGCCGAGATACGCGAACAGGTCGGGGATCAGCGCGTTTTGTGCGGCCTGTCGGGCGGCGTCGACAGCGCGGTTGCGGCCGTGCTGATCCACGAAGCGATCGGTGAGCAGCTCACCTGCGTCTTCGTCGACCACGGCCTGCTTCGCATGAACGAGCGAACCCAGGTCGAAGAACTGTTCCGCGGCCACTACAACATCCCGCTCGTCGTCGTGGACGCCGAGGAACGCTTCATGGCGGGCCTAGCCGGCGTCACCGACCCCGAAAAGAAGCGAAAGTTCATCGGCGGCGAGTTCATCAATGTGTTCGAGGAAGAAGCGAAAAAGATCGGCGGCGCCGACTTCCTCGCGCAAGGCACGCTTTATCCCGACGTGATCGAAAGCGTATCCTTCACCGGCGGCCCCAGCGTGACGATCAAGAGCCACCACAATGTCGGCGGCCTGCCCGAGCGAATGAACATGCAACTCGTCGAACCGCTGCGCGAACTGTTCAAGGACGAGGTAAGGCTGCTTGGCAAGGAACTGGGACTACCCGATATTTTCGTCGGACGTCATCCCTTTCCCGGTCCGGGTCTCGCGATCCGTATCCCCGGCGAAGTATCGAAGGAACGCTGCGACATCCTGCGCAAGGCCGATGCCGTCTATCTCGACGAGATCCGCAACGCCGGATTGTATGACGCCATCTGGCAGGCATTCGCCGTGCTGCTTCCGGTCAAGACCGTCGGCGTCATGGGCGACGGCCGCACCTATGACCATGTCTGCGCGCTGCGGGCAGTAACGTCCACCGACGGCATGACCGCAGACATCTACCCCTTCGACGCAAGCTTCCTCTCGCGCTGCGCGACGCGCATCATCAACGAGGTTCAGGGCGTCAACCGCGTGGTGTACGACTATACGTCGAAGCCACCGGGCACGATCGAGTGGGAATGATTCCGCGTCTGGCACAGCCAGGCACCTGATGGCATGAAATGCCGCTAAGCCCGCGTAATTGCGGGCTTTTTTTTGTTTGTGTTTGGCACGATCTGGCAACGGGAGGAAGCGCCAAGCACCGTTTGAGCATGGCATTAAAGCTGGTATTATGGTTTGGCGATGCCATGATTGATGCCGATACCATGCTGCGTTCTTTTGTGTGTTCATGGTATTAATATTCTATAAGTTACTGTTTCGTAAGAAAAAATACGATAAATTCGAGATTTTTTCAGCATGGTATCGGAGACGAAGAAGGACAAGGTACATGCTGACCGATACCAAGCTGCGCAATCTCAAGCCCAGGGACAAACTCTACAAAGTGAATGACCGGGAAGGTCTCTATGTGGCAGTGACTCCAGCCGGCTCCATCTCGTTCCGTTACAACTACTCAATCAACGGTCGGCAGGAGACCATCACCTTTGGGCGTTATGGTGTCGGTGGCATCACCCTGGCCGAAGCCCGCGAGCTGTTGGGTGACGCCAAGAAGATGGTTGCGGCGGGCAAGTCGCCGGCCAAGGAGAAAGCCCGAGACAAGGCGCGGGTGAAAGATGCAGAGACGTTCGGTGCCTGGGCGGAGAAGTGGCTGCGTGGCTACCAGATGGCCGACTCCACCCGCGATATGCGCCGCTCGGTTTATGAGCGTGAGCTGAAGCCGAAATTCAGCAATCAGAAGCTGGTGGAGATCACCCACGAAGACTTGCGGGCGCTGGCTGATGCCATTGTTGAGCGAGGCGCACCGGCCACCGCCGTTCATGTGCGTGAAATCGTGTTGCAGGTATTTCGCTGGGCCATCGAGCGTGGGCAGAAGGTCGAAAACCCGGCAGAACTGGTGCGCCCAACAAGCATCGCTCGATTCGAGCCACGTGACCGAGCGTTGACGCCAGAAGAAATTGGGCTGATGTACCAGTACATGGAGCGAGTGGGCACAAGCCCAACAAACCGTGCGGCGGCCAAGCTGTTATTGCTGACGATGGTGCGCAAGAGCGAGCTGACCAATGCGACCTGGAGCGAGATCAATTTCAGCGAAGCGTTGTGGACGATTCCAAAGGAGCGGATGAAACGCCGTAACCCGCACCTGGTATTTCTGTCCCAGCAGGCTCTGGATATTTTCATTGCCATGAAAACCTTTGCCGGTGGTTCCGACTTCGTTTTGCCATCACGGTACGACTCGGATGCGCCGATGAGCGCTGCCACACTTAACCAGGTGCTGACGCTGACTTACAAGGCGGCGCAGAAAGATGGGAAGTCACTTACCAAGTTCGGACCGCATGATTTGCGGCGCACAGCCAGCACGCTGTTGCATGAGGCCGGCTACAACACCGACTGGATCGAGAAGTGCCTGGCGCACGAGCAGAAGGGCGTGAGGGCTGTCTACAACAAGGCTGAGTACCGCGAGCAGCGGGCGGCGATGTTGCAGGATTGGGCCGATATGATTGATGAGTGGACTTCGGGAGGCAGTAAGGGTTGATGTTTTTGCTATCTTTGATAGCATTGAAGTTGATGCCGTGAATTTATAAATAAGGCCGCCATTGGCATCGGGCAGGTCAATTACCGATTAGCTGCTTCGCGCAGCTACTCGATGAATAGCAACTATTCATTTGAGAGGTATTGACCCATGCAAAATATAAAGACCCTCATCAACAGGAAGAAGCTCCTGGAGATGATCCCGCTTTCGACACGAACAATTTATAACCTGGAGCAGCGAGGGGATTTTCCACGCCGTATCGCGTTAACCAGTAGAAATGTCGCCTGGGATTTGTCAGAGGTCGAAGAGTGGATTGAGGCACGTAAATCATCGGGTGATCAAGCTGCGCGACCTGGCCCTATAGAGGGCTAGTTATATGGCTCTTGATCTTATGGCGGCTTTCACGGAATTGCCGCCACCCATTGATTATGTTCTGCCTAATATGGTTGCTGGCACTGTTGGTGCTCTTGTGTCGCCTGGTGGGGCTGGTAAATCCATGTTGGCCCTTCAATTGGCTGCACAGATTGCAGGCGGGCCTGATTTACTTGAAATAGGCGAGTTTCCCACCGGGCAAGTGGTCTATCTGCCTGCTGAAGATCCACCGGCCGCTATTCACCATCGTCTGCACGCCCTTGGGGCACACCTCAGCGCAGCGGAACGGCAAGCCGTGGCTGATGGTTTGCTCATTGAACCCTTGATCGGTAAATGCCCAAACATCATGGCTGCTAGCTGGTTCGATGCTCTCAAACGAGCCGCTGAAGGTCGTCGCTTGATGATCTTGGACACTTTGCGGCGCTTCCACATTGAGGAGGAGAACGCTAGCGGGCCGATGGCGCAGGTTGTTGGGCACATGGAGGCCATAGCCGCTGATACAGGCTGCTCCATTGTGTTTCTGCACCACGCGAGTAAAAGCGCAGCCATGATGGGGTCGGGCGATCAACAGCAGGCCAGTCGTGGATCGTCCGTACTGGTTGATAACATCCGTTGGCAATCGTACCTATCCGGCATGACGCAAGGCGAGGCCGAGATACTGGGGGTCGATGATTGTCAGCGTGGGTATTTTGTCCGCTTTGGCGTCAGCAAGGCCAACTATGGCGCACCTTTTCAAGAACTCTGGTTTAGACGGCACGACGGCGGCGTGTTGAAGCCTGCTGTACTGGAGCGGCAGTGCAAGGTGAAAAGGAGACAGCGTGAAGAAGCCTAAGCATGACCTGACCCACGTCCGACATGATCCCGCGCACTGTTTGGCACCTGGCCTGTTCCGCAGCCTCAAGCGTGGCGATCGCAAACGCTGCAAGCTGGACGTGACCTACACCTTTGGCGAGGACGAATCCATGCGTTTCGTCGGATTCGAACCTCTCGGGGCCGATGATATGCGTCTTTTGCAAGGCATCGTGGCCCTTGGCGGCCCGAACGGCATCTTGCTAACCCCGGAACCGACCAGTGAGACGGGGCGACAGCTACGGCTATTCCTTGAACCCCGTTTCGAAGCCATTGAGCAAGACGGCTTGGTGGTTCGTGAGAGCCTGACCAAACTGCTCTCAGAAACGGGCATGACGGATAGCGGCGACAACATCAAGGCGCTCAAAGCCAGCCTGCTGCGCATGTCGAACGTCACCATCCTTGTGACGAAGGGACGGCGGCAAGCCGCGTTCCACCTGATGAGTCATGCTTTTGACGAGACGGACGGCAGGCTATGGGTTGCCCTGAATCCGCGTATTGCCGAAGCGATCCTGGGGCATCGTCCATATGCCCGTATCGACATGGCGGAAGTGCGGGTGCTACAGACTGATCCGGCACGGCTGATGCACCAACGGCTATGCGGCTGGATCGACCCCGGCAAATCCGGGCGCGTGGAACTGGACACGCTTTGCGGCTATGTCTGGCCAGATGAAGCCAATGCCGAAGCTATGAAAAAACGCCGTCAGACTGCCCGGAAGGCACTGGCCGAACTTGCCGCCGTGGGTTGGGTAGTGAACGAATACGCCAAGGGAAAATGGGAGATCAAGAGGCCTGGCCCCACGGCAACTGCACCCGTTTACCGTCGTAACGTTCCCTTGTTACCGTCGTAACGCTCCCCTTCTGCCGTCGTAACGTTCCCCGTCCCAATTTGGAAAACCCAGACGGTGCGCTGCTTTGCGGGCAGTTTGGGAAATCCATCCAAGATTATCTAAAGATAATCCATCATGCGCGGTGCAGCTCGCGCCTTGAGGGCGCGTTCTGACCTTGCCAATAAAGCCCTGGCGGGCTTTATCAATCGGCCATAGGCCGATGGTTTAACGCCAAGAAGAGAAGGCGGCTTCAGTGGCCGCTGAAACGCCTTGTGAGAGGGGAAAACAACCCGGAGTCCCTTATTCCATGAGCTGAAGCAGAATCTGCGTCTAACGGTGCTGGAGGGCCGCTGTGTGCACTTGTAGTTATCTGTACTGAAACCTTGGCTCGAAACGTGAAATGGCTAAGCAGTGCCCATTCGTTCGGTAAGAATAATAAGAAGATTATTATTCTTATTATTACCAAGCAGGAATGAGCCGTGTGTGTTGGACGCCCATAACCAGTAACCTGCGTGAAGGTGTCAACATCAGGAAAGGTTGCCCCTCAAGTATCAATACGTCGCCTTAGTGGTATGACGGGAGGGGAGGCAAATTTCTTGTGTTCATTGACACTTGAGGGGCGGGTTATGCCCTTCTTTTTTGGCGTCCAACTCGCCCCATCGGGGCGAATGGTTTGTGTCGATTGTTGGCATTTTAGGTTCCGATTTAAAGCCGATTGAGCAGCGATTTTGAAGCGACTATGTCGATTGCAGGCCGATTTGGTGACGATTACGGTTATGTTGCCAAGAATCGGTGTTTGTTTGACGATAAAACGCTTTACGTTCGATATGCGCTAGATTTTCAATAGTGGGTGAAATGCGGGCAGGATGGGTGAAGTTAGCTAACCGGCAAGCCGGTTATCTATCTTCACTGTCCCTTATTCGCGCCGGGGGCACTCAACGGGAATCCTGCCCTGCGGGGCTGATCGGCTACCGCCGGTTGCAAGAGTATAGGTCTTGCTATTTTTAATATCTTTGATAGCATGGTTGTCGGGTACACCAAAAGGGTATTGATATGGCAAATGTGCTTATCAGGAATTTACCCGCCGAGGTGCACCGTGCGTTGAAAGTTCGAGCAGCGCTCAACGATAGGAGCACCGACGCGGAAATACGCGAAATACTGACGGCGGCAGTACAGCCGCTAGAGCTTGAAGAGATTGGCCGGGAAGTTGGCTTGTCCGAAAGCGATAAAAAAACAGAGTAGTTTTACGTTTGTAAGTCCGGGCCTCAGCGCCAAGGGCAATACCGATCAGCTAGTGGCGTAGCTCTTCGATGAAACGTTGCCGAGAACAAGCACAACGCTTGGTCAAGGCAATGCCTTCTTTTCATCGACGGAGTACGACCATGAAGTCCAAAATTTTAGCGGCTAAAAAAACCGCTCTAGCCGTTGCACTCGCAACCGGCTTTATCACCACTACCACCGCCCCTGTGCAAGCTGGTATCCCCGTCATCGACGGCGGCAACCTGGCCCAGAACATCATGACGGCCATCGAGTCGGTGGCGCAGACGCTCAAGCAGATTGAGCAGTACCAGACCCAGTTGCAGCAGTACGAAAATCAGCTCCAGAACACGATGGCCCCAGCCGCGTATATCTGGGATCAGGCGCAGACTACGATCAACCGGCTGATTGCCGCGCAAAACACGCTGGCCTATTACGAGAACCAGCTAGGCAGCCTGGATCGTTACCTGGCCAAGTTTCAGGACGTGGCCTATTACCGCAGCTCGCCATGCTTCAACGGCAGCGGCGGATGCACGCCGGCCGAAAAGGCAGCGATGGAAGAGAACCGCCGCCTGGCGTCAGAGTCGCAAAAGAAGGCCAACGATGCCCTGTTCCAGACCGTTGCCGACCAGCAAAAGGCTTTGAAGGATGACGCCCGTACCCTGGAGCGGCTGCAAGGCGCGGCCCAGGGTGCAACTGGCCAGCTACAGGCCATCGGCTAC
>JAKJFA010000006.1:0-27092 GCA_022705135.1 Pseudomonadota bacterium
AAAGACACGACTTCAAAACCCCCATGGAGGTCTATCATGGGTCCTGAGACTTGTTGCACTTCAACGTTGAATCTAAGCCGTGTTTTCACTTTGCGCCTATGCCTTTGAGATACTGAACAACTTTTTCTTGCTTCGCTGAAACAGCGAACTGCAATGCAGTTTTGCCTGAAAAGGTGTAGTGAATATTGGCGCCTGCGCCAACAAGTATTTTTACTATTTCAAGATGACCATTCTCGGCAGCGGCTTGTAGTGCGCTCCAGCCTTCTTCATCTACTGAGTTTGGACTTTCGCCATTCGCTAGTAATTGCTTCACCGTTTCAGTGCGGCCAAGGGAGGCCCAGTAAACAACGGGAGACGCTTTTACTGCACCTTTGAGTAATGGATTGTCTGCGGCGTGCGACATTTGGAAACTCGCTACCAAGAGAAGAATGGTCAGGAAGTGCCTCATCGTGAGTGGCCTAACGTTTGAATTAACCGGCGCCGGCCACAAGAGCACTTGCGGCAGCGAGAAGACGCTTACCCGGCGTCCGGTTGAATGATGTGTTAGCCGTCGTTTTATGACAAGTCCGGTGACAGCAGTTATTTTTGAAAGACGTCACAACAGAAAAGCTCTCGATAACCTGCATTGGTTTCAATTTTGAGTTTTGACCACTGCCCTACCTGCTCGATGACTGCGACGGACAAAATTGTGGGGCAGCCTTGAAAAGGGCCCTCAAATTCTTTGTAGCCGTAGGCATTTTGAAAGACTATGGTTTGCTCAGCATAAGTTTTTTGTCTGGCTTCTTCAGGCAAGAGCAGGCGCATTTCAACTAGGTCTCGCTCTGGATTGATGGTGACCTTCAATATCAAGGAATCGTGCCAGAAGATGTCATCTATGCGCATGGTTCTTATGGCGGCTAACGTAGTGGAGATAAGCGACACCCCCGCAGGGTCGCTGCGTTTATGTTTATCGCGCCCAAGGGAGTTATCGAGGAGCGAAAGAAATCATCGCGATAAACACGCAGCGGAACAAGTGGGGCGCAGCCGCTCACGCAGTGAGCGGTGTTCGCTTCATCGACCTGTTCTACGACATGGAGTGCGTCGGCCTTTGAGGACGCCCATTGGGAAGATGCCCGTAAATGAGCCTCGAAATTGCCTGCCTTAACTGCAGAGTTCGCTTTGTGCGTGCGCATAACTTGTTATACGTCGCTCAAATCGTGCTCTGCACTTTAGCAGTTTTTTGCGGCTGTATATACATACAGTTTTTTCCCTATTATGACCAGTTACCCATCGATTATTCGGCGGAGCACTCTATGTTGAAGAACGTTAAGTAGACGTCACTTTTGAGTATCCGTATCTGGATACAAGTGTCGATTGGTGGATATAAGTTTCCATATATGGCTACCTGCCTGTTTCCACTAATGGCAATTTTTCAACTATCCGATCTTCGAGGCCAAAAACCTCAGGGACAGACCACAGTTTCGAAATGAATTAGCCGAGCTTGCCTTCCACCCAGCCCGCCACAGAAGCCAGCGCCTTCGGCAAGGCCGCCACATCGGAGCCGCCCGCTTGCGCCATATCCGGCCGGCCGCCGCCCTTGCCGCCAATTTGCTGCGCCACCATGCCGACCAGTTCGCCGGCCTTGATTTTGGCGGTCAGATCGGGCGTCACGCCAGCCACCAGCGCCACCTTGCTATCGACAATGGCGGCCAGAACGATCACGGCACTCTTCAATTTATCCTTCAGCTTGTCGAGGGTGTCGCGCAGTGTGGCGATATCGGCGCCTTCCAGCATCGCCGCCAATACCTTGACGCCTTTGATTTCTACGGCCTGACTGGCCAGATCGTCGCCCTGGCTGGAAGCCAGCTTGCCTTTCAGGCGCGCCAGTTCCTTTTCCAGCGCCCTGGCCTGATCGACCACCTGCTGCACCTTGTTGACGACTTCGTTCGGCTGCGCCTTCACAGCAGCGGTCACCTGCGCCAGCGTGTCCTGCTGGGCGTTCATCCAGGCCAGCGCCACATCGCCGCAGATGGCTTCGACCCGGCGCACGCCCGCCGCCACGCCGCCTTCCGAAACGATCTTGAACAGGCCGATGTCGCCGGTGCGGGCGACATGCGTGCCGCCGCACAATTCCTTCGAAGAGCCGATGCTGCACACCCGCACTTCGTCGCCGTATTTTTCGCCGAAGAGCATCATGGCGCCCGATTTCTGGGCATCCTCGATCGGCATGACGCGCGCCTCGGTGGTGGCGTTGGCGAGGATTTCGGCATTGACCAGGGTCTCGACCTGGCGGAGCTCCGCCGCGCTCATCGGCGCATTGTGGGCAAAGTCAAACCGGGTCTTGTCCGGATCGACCAGCGAACCTTTCTGCTGGACATGACCACCCAGCACTTCGCGCAACGCCTTGTGCATCAAGTGGGTCGACGAGTGATGACGGGTCGTGCGGGCGCGCGCCTGCAAATCGACCTTGGCCGTAACGCCATTGCCCACCGTCAGCGTACCGGTCTTGACCACACCGTGATGGCCAAAGACCGCCGCCTGAATCTTTTGTGTATCTTCCACGGCAAAAATGCCGTGCACTGACTGCAGCACACCGCGGTCACCGCATTGGCCACCCGACTCGGCATAGAAGGGCGTTTGATCGAGGACCACCACGCCCAATTCGCCTTCCTTCAGCTCATTGACCGGTGCGCCCTCCTTGTACAGCGCCAGCACATTGCCCTTGGTTTCGAGTTGTTCATAGCCGTGGAAAACCGTCGCCGGGCCGTCGTAGTCGAGTTGGACGTTCATTTTGAACTTGCCGGCGGCGCGCGCCTGCTCACGCTGGCGTGCCATCGCCGCATCAAAGGCAACGGCATCGACCGTGACCCCTTCGCCACGGCAGATGTCGGCCGTCAGGTCGAGCGGGAAACCATAGGTGTCGTGCAGCTTGAACGCCGTTTCGCCGTTGAATAGCGTATTGCCTGCCTTGGCCATCGCCGCCAGCTCGCCTTCCAGAATGGCCATGCCATGCTCGATGGTGGCGAAGAAACGCTCTTCCTCCAGCTTGAGCATGTCCATGACTTTAGCCTGCTCGCGCTTCAGTTCCGGGTAGGCTTCACCCATTTCGGCCACCAGATCGGGGACGAGCTTGTGGAAGAAGGGGGCGCGCACACCCAGTTTCCAGCCGTGGCGGATGGCGCGGCGGATGATGCGGCGCAGAACGAAGCCGCGGCCCTCGTTGCCGGGAATCACCCCATCGGCCATCAGGAAGGTGCAGGCGCGGATATGGTCGGCCAGCACGCGCAGGCTGGGGGTGTCGGCTTCCGGGCAATGGGTTTCGCGCCGCGCCGCCGAGATCAGGCGCTGAAAGAGATCGATTTCATAATTGGCATGAACGCCCTGCAGCACGGCGGCAATGCGCTCCAGCCCCATGCCGGTATCGACGGAAGGCTTGGGCAGCGGATGCATCACCCCGGCCTCGTCGCGGTTGAACTGCATGAACACGTTGTTCCAGATCTCGATGTAACGGTCGCCATCTTCATCCGGGCTGCCCGGCGGGCCGCCGGGAATGCCTTCGCCGTGATCGTAGAAAATTTCGGTGCATGGGCCGCAGGGGCCGGTATCGCCCATCATCCAGAAATTGTCGGAAGCGTACCGGGCGCCTTTGTTGTCGCCAACCCGGATGCAACGCGCCACCGGAATGCCAATTTCTTTCGTCCACAAGTCGTAGGCCTCGTCGTCCTCGGCGTAGACCGTCACCCACAGCCGATCCTTGGGGAGTTTGAAGACTTCAGTCAGCAATTCCCAGGCGTAGCGGATGGCGTCGCGCTTGAAGTAATCGCCGAAGCTGAAATTTCCCAGCATTTCAAAGAAAGTGTGATGCCGCGCCGTGTAGCCGACATTTTCCAGATCGTTGTGCTTGCCCCCGGCGCGCACGCATTTCTGCGAGGTGGTGGCGCGGGTGTACGGCCGCTTGTCGAAGCCAAGGAAAACATCCTTGAACTGGTTCATGCCAGCGTTGGTAAACAGCAAAGTCGGGTCGTCGTGCGGCACCAGCGACGACGAAGCGACGATCTGGTGGCCCTTGGATTCGAAGAATTTCAGGAATTTCTGGCGGATTTCAGCGCTTTTCATGGGTGGCGGCCTATCGGCAAACAAAGCATAGTTCGGCATTCTAAAAGAAAAACCCGCCGGCTTGCGGCGGGTCTTACAGTTGGGCAGAAAGTCCTATTCAATAGGTACGACATTCCTCAGTGCGGGCTGCGCCTTGAGCACGGCGTTGCCGCGCGTCACGGCGTTGTCCAGGGCCTCCTTGGGCGGAATTTTGTCGTCCCAAACCCGTTCCAGTTCCTCTTCCAGAATGATGCGTACCGGATCGATGGCGGAAATGCGCACCGGTGCGCTGCCGCCCTTGCCGTTCATCGAAGCATAGGCCACCTCCAGCGCCTGGCTGCGGTCGCGGAATGCCTTGCTCTTGAACGCAAGCCGTGCCGCTTCCGTCAACGGCAGATGACCATAAACACTGGCAAGCTCGACCTGCATCGCAGGCCTCAGGAGAAAGGCAATAAATTTGGCTGCCGCCTTGTATTCAGGCGCACGGTAACCGGCACCCACCCAAAGCGACGGCCCGTCCGCCAGCGTATGTTGCCGTGCCTCATAGCCGTCTCCGTGGTGCGGCAGCGGCGCGATTCCCAGATCAACCCCCTTGGCGTCGCCAAATAAGCTATGCGCCCAGGAATTGGTGGTCAATATGACGCAATTTCCTTCCCTGAATTGCTCGTCGCCCTCATTCCGGCGGCCGAACACATGAAACAGCCCGGCTTTTTTCCAGGTGGCCAGTTTGGCAATGTGTTTCACCTGCATCAGGGAATTGAACGCCAGCTCCCCTTTTGAGTTCACCACCGGCGAACCGGCAAGCGCGTTCATGTTGTCGACATGCACCCAGGTTGTCCATGAAGTGGTATAGGGGCACTTGAATCCGGCCTTGTCCAGCTTGATGATGGTTTCCTGAACTTCCTCCCAGGTCGCCGGCGCCTTCTCCGGGTCGAGCTTGGCCTTTCTGAACGCATTCTTGTTGTAGAACATGACCGGGGTCGAATAGGCCAGCGGCAAGGCAACCAAACGCCCTTTTTTGTCACTGACGCCCGCTTTCAGATCGGGGGACAAGGCAAGGTCAAACACCTCCTTGCTCTCCTTCATCAGACGATACAGCGGCCTGAATGCCTGCTTGTTGGCGACAAATTCGGCCACCTCGGTCCGGCGCAGGATATTGAGCACGGCCGGCTTGGCGCCGGGCTCCTGGCGCGCCAGAACAATGGGTGTTTTTGGGTTCTCCTGGTTGAAGCGGTCAATCAGTTTCTGCAATTCCTGCGTTCCCTCCTGACCGAAGGAATGTGACAGCGGCACCTCAAAGGGCTCTATGGCTGGCTGTGCCGGTTTCGGCGCCTTGACCGGCTTTTTTGCCGCCAACGAAGGCGCCGACAGTGCAAGCAGGGACAAAAACAGAAGCGAACGTGTGGTATGGGTCATCAGAAGCTCCCGGAAGATTCAGGCCGGCCATTATATTGACTTCCGGCATTGCTGCGCCAGCACTTACTGTCCTAGAATGCTGGGAAAGAACGATCAGACTAGGGGAGACCATGTCCAACAACGACAAGCCTGAAGCCGCCGCGGGAGATCTGCTGCAATTTGCCGAGGACACCGCCGGGGAACAAAAGCCACAACCGGCCGCCGCCTTCGCATCGGATGCGCCGCCCTGGCGCATCCTCATCGTCGATGACGACAAGGATGTTCATAAAGCCACCGAATATACCCTGCAGGGGGTCGCCATCCTCGACCGGCCGCTGCAATTCCTGCACGCCTATTCTTCGGCCGAAGCCATCGGGCTCCTGATGCGCGAGACCAACATCGCGGTCATCCTGCTCGACGTCGTGATGGAATCCGAAAACGCTGGCCTCGCCGCCGTTGACGTCATTCGTGGTGAACTGGGCCTGACCAATCCCCGCATCGTCCTGCGCACCGGGCAGCCAGGCTACGCGCCCGAAATTGAAACCATCCGCCGCTATGACATCAACGACTACAAGACCAAGAACGAACTCACCCGCGTCAAGCTCTACACCACACTGACCGCCGCCATCCGCTCCTATGACCAGCTCTGCCGCCTCGAAGCCGGGCGCCGTGGACTGGAACACATCATCGCGGCCAGCAACCAGTTCATTTCCGAAACCGGTGTGCGCGAGTTTTCTTCCGGTGTCATCCGTCAGATCGCCGCATTCATCGGCGTCGAACCGGAAGGCCTGGTTTGTGCTCAGAGCGAAGAGGGCGACAAACCCGAAGATTGCGTGGTCATTGCCGCCACCGGCCAATTCTCCCTCTTCAATGGCAAAAAGCTGCTCGAAATCGGCGATCGCCGCATTATGGATACTCTGCTGCAGTGCTTTAGCAAGAAGAAGAACCTGATCGAGGAAAAGGACATCGCTCTCTTCTTCCCCGGGCGCAATGCCCATAATTTCGCCGCCTTCATCAATTCCCGCCAGCCCCCGCGCGACGTCGATCAGCGCCTGCTGGAAGTTTTCTGCGCCAATGTGTCGATCTGCGGCGACAACGTCAATCTGGTCGAGCAGTTGCGCCAGCTCGCCTATTACGACATCTTGCTCAAACTGCCCAATCGCAGCTATTTCGTCGAAGCGGTCGATCAGCGCATGGCCTCGATGAAGAACCGCGCTCATCTCACCGTGGCGCTGCTCGATGTTGATCAGTTTTCCGAAATCAGCGATGTCTTCGGCCATCGCTATGGCGACCAGTTGCTGTTTGCCATCGCCCGCCGCCTGGAGTCCCATTTCAGCGAAAAATGCCTGCTCGCGCGCATCAGCAATGACACCTTCGGCATCTTTGGCGAATCCTCGCTGGTCAGCCCCGAAGCCTTTGCGCCCTTCTTTAACGCCAGTTACGAAATCGAGGATGTCGAACGACCGATCACCATGACCGCAGGCTTGGTCAAGGTCGACTGGAACGACGACAGCAACGGCTCAACGCTCCTGAAGGACGCCTTTATCGCCGTCAAACATGCCAAGGAGAACGGTCAGGGGCAATACGCCTGGTATTCGCCCGAAATCGCTACCGCCACGCGCGAGCGCACGCGCCTGCTGCAGGACCTGCGTTTTGCCTTCACCCAGGACCGGCTCTACGTCGTCTACCAGCCCCTGATCGATCTGGCCACCGGCAAGGCAGTTGCGGTCGAGGCCCTGATGCGCTGGCGCGCCGTCGACGGACGCTTGATCTCACCGGAGAACTTCATTCCGATTGCCGAACACTCCGGGCTCATCATCATGCTCGGCGCCTGGATTCTGCGCATGGCGCTGAATGCCCTACGGCGCCTGCATGAAGCCGGCCACCGGGATTTCCGCATGGCGGTCAATGTCTCCACCAACCAGTTCCGCCAGGCCGGCTTCCTCAGCATGATCGACAAGGCGCTGGAAGAATACGCCATCCCTCCGCAACTGCTCGAACTGGAGATCACCGAATCGATTGCCGCCATGGGCTTCAACTACGTTGAGGAAACGCTCAGCGCCTTGCGACAACGCAGCATTTCTGTCGCCATCGATGACTTCGGCACCGGCTACTCGTCGCTTTCCTACCTGAACCGTCTGCCGGCGAACCGCCTGAAAATCGACCGCTCCTTCATCACCGCCATCTCAGACGGCAGTTCCGAATCCAGCATCCCGGAAATGATCGTCCAGTTGGGCCACCAGCTCAACATGAAGGTCATCGCCGAAGGCGTCGAAACGGAACAGCAGCGCGCCCTGTTGCAGGGCATGGGCTGCGACGAGATTCAGGGCTTTTTGTACGCCCGGCCGATGCCGCTCGAGGATTTGCTGGCTTGGCTCAAACTGAACAGTTAGCAGGCTGTTCCCTGGACCTCATAATGTTCCGCACCGGCCGGCGAAGTCATCATGGGAATGACCTGCCGGCGGCCAATTATGCGAGAATGGCACGCATGCGTTACTTGCCTTTTCTCTTTCCGCTTCTCCTGCTCAGCGGCTGCGAGCAGGTCAACAGCCTGCTCGGCCTGGAAGAACAAGCCAAGAAAGAGGCGCAAATGGAAGCCGACGGCCGCGCCGTCGGTGGCGGCTGCCGTCAGTCCGGGCGCGCCATCGAGGATTGTTACGCCATCTACAGCTGGCTTCCCAAGTCGGCGGTTTACGCCGGCTGGCGCGACATGGACGCCTACATGCGCGAAAACAAGATTGAAACGATCGAACCGCAACTGCCGCCGGTCGAGCCCCCGGGCACGCGTAAACGGCGGCCGACCACCGACCGTGATGACGAGGAGAGAACGCCCGCCAGACCGGCAGCCCGACCCAAGCCAAAGCCCATCGCGCCAAGCAGCAAGGCGATGACCGGCGAGGCCAGCGAAACGATTGAGAAAATGCTGGAAAAGGCAGCGGCAGAAGATAAAAAACCCGCAGCCCCCAAACCCGGGGCCTGATGCGCTTCCCAGACCCGGCCGCGCCCCGGTAAACTCGGCGTCGGTCCGTCAAAATCCACCCATTCCGATTTCAGCTCTTCTTCAGGAACCCTTATGACCGCACCCCTGTTTGAATCCTCGATTGCCAGCCTGCCCCTCCTTTCGCGCGGCAAGGTGCGCGACATCTACGCCGTCGGCACCGACAAGCTGCTCATCGTCACCAGCGACCGTCTTTCCGCCTTCGATGTCGTGCTGCCCGACCCGATCCCGAGGAAAGGCGCGGTGTTGACCGCGCTCGCCGGCTTTTGGTTCGACCGGCTCGCCTGCGTTATTCCCAACCAGCTTACCGGCATTGATCCGGAAAGCGTTGTCGATGCCCGAGAAGCTGATCAGGTGCGCGGCCGCGCCATCGTCGTCAAGCGCCTGCGTCCGTTGCCCATCGAGGCCGTAGTGCGCGGCTATGTGATCGGATCGGGCTGGAAGGATTATCAAAGTACTGGCGCTATTTGCGGCATCGCCCTCCCTGCCGGACTGAAACTGGCCTCACGCTTGCCGCACGCCATTTTTACTCCGGCCACCAAGGCCGATCTGGGCGAGCACGACGAAAACATTTCCTTCGAACAGGCGCAGGCGCATTGCGATAAAGTGCTTGGCCAAAGCCTGGCAGGTTCCGGCAAGACGGGTGCACGGCTGGCATCGGAAGCGCGTGACGCCGCTCTGCGGCTGTATCAGGAAGCAGCCGTCTACGCGCTCGAGCGCGGCATCATCATTGCGGACACCAAGTTTGAATTCGGGGTCGATCAGGCCGGCACCCTGCACTTGATCGATGAAGCGCTGACGCCGGATTCCTCACGCTTCTGGCCGGCCAGCCAGTATAGGGAAGGGCAGAATCCGCCCTCCTTCGACAAGCAATTCGTGCGCGATTACCTGGAGACTCTGGACTGGAACAAGCAGGCACCCGGTCCCAAACTACCGGACGACATCATCGCCAAAACCAGCGCCAAATACGTCGAGGCCTACGAAAAGCTGACCGGAGCGGCGCTGCCTGCCTGATGATGTATCGTAAGCGTGTCCTTATTTCCCTTCCGGAGGCGACCATGATGCGTTTCTGTTTTGCATTCCTCTTTGCGCTGGTTTGCGCCAGCGTCCAAGCTGGTGGAATTGCCGCGTTGTCCGAACAGGAAACTTCGGCCGGATTGAAAACGGCCCTGACCAAAGGGGCCGAATTTGCGGTCGCCCATCTGGGCAAGCCCGACGGATTCCTGGGCAATCCCAAAGTGCGCATCGTTCTGCCGGACAGTCTGAAAAAAGGCGAAAAACTGATGCGCAAACTCGGCATGGGCAAATACGCCGACGAACTCACGCTCACGATGAACCGTGCCGCAGAGCAGGCCGTCGCCGAAGCCAAACCCATTCTGATCGACGCCATCAAGGCCATGACCGTGCAGGATGCCCATTCCATCCTCACCGGTGGCGACGACAGCGCCACCCAATATTTCCGGCGCACCACCTCCGACCCGTTGAGCCAAAAATTTCTACCCATCGTCAAACGCGCCACCAGCAAGGTCAAGCTGGCCGACAAGTACAACCGCTTTGCCGGGAAAGTCGTCAAAACCGGGCTCATCAGCAGCGAGGACGCTGATCTCGACCACTATGTCACCCAAAAGGCCATGGACGGTCTGTTTCTGATGATTGCCGAACAAGAGCGTTCGATCCGGCAAAATCCTGTGGGCACCGGCAGCAGTCTGCTGAAAAAAGTGTTTGGAGCGCTCGGGCGCTAAAGTTCGGCTGCCATGAAGCCGTCAAAGACTTCAGGAGCACGCAGATGAAACTTGACCCCCTGGCTTCGACGTCCTTACCCCACCTCCACGACCCGGTCCGGCCGGCGCGCGGTGGCGCCGAGCCTTTGATCCAGCGCGTCGGCGAGCCGGAACGCAGTGCTCCCGACCGCCATTCCCCGCCACCCCAGGACGACGCGGAGGCGCAGCTGCCCAAAGCAGCGGCGCTGACCTACAAGGCGCGGGAGGCCAGCGAGGTCGCCTCACGCCTGCTCCGGCTCGCGCCACACCAGGCCAAAAAGCTGGTGCGCAAGAACATCCCCAAGCACTATCCGCCGGTGGACGAACAGGCCTGACCCTCTGGCGTCATGGGCGTGCGTCACCCGCCACGCGGATACGTGCTTTTCTGATTTACAATGCGCCCTCCCGCCCCCCGCCATTCCGGGGTGTGGTCTGGAACCCATGTCCATCGCCCATCTCAATCCCCAGCAACGCGAAGCCATCCATTATCTGGACGGGCCGCTGCTCGTCCTGGCCGGGGCCGGTTCCGGCAAGACGCGCGTCATCACGCAAAAAGTCGCCTATCTGGTGCAGGACTGCGGCTTCGCACCACACCACATCGCCGCCATCACCTTCACCAACAAGGCTGCCCAGGAGATGCGCGAGCGCGTCGCCAAGCTGCTGCCCGGCACGCCAGCCGAAGAATTCCAGATTTCCACCTTTCATTCGCTCGGCGTCCGTATTCTGCGCGAGGAAGCCAAGGCGCTCGGCTACAAACCGCGTTTTTCCATTTTCGATGCCGCCGATTGCGCCGGCATCCTCGGCGATCTGGCCCAAAACATCGATAAGGCAGCGCTGCGCCGCCTGCAAGCCATCATCTCCAACTGGAAGAATTCCTTCATTTCACCCGAAGCCGCTCGCCCGTTGGCCAGCGACGAGCACGAAAAAAAAGCGGCACAGGTCTACCTTTCCTATGCGGCAACACTAAAGGCTTATCAGGCGGTTGATTTCGACGACCTGATCCGCCTGCCGGTCGAACTCTTCGAAGCACATCCGGACATCGCAGAAAAATGGCAAAACCGCCTGCGCTACCTGCTGGTCGACGAATACCAGGACACCAACGCCTGCCAGTACCGACTGCTCAAACAACTGACCGGCCTTCGCGCCCAATTCACAGCGGTGGGCGACGACGACCAGGCCATTTACGCCTGGCGCGGTGCGGACATTGAAAATCTGCGCCGATTGCCGGATGAGTTTCCGCAGCTCAAAATCATCAAGCTGGAACAGAACTACCGTTCGACCGTGCGTATCCTCAAGGCGGCCAACAACGTCATCGCCCACAACGAAAAACTGTTCGACAAGCGCCTGTGGTCGGAACTGGGCTATGGCGACCCGATCACCGTCAGCGCCTGCCAGGACAACGAAGCCGAAGCGATGCATGTTGTGATGAAACTGCAAGCGCACAAATTCGAGCACCGCGGCAAATGTTCCGATTACGCCATTCTCTACCGTTCCAACCACCAAGCCCGCGTCCTCGAAACACAATTACGCGAGCAGCGCATTCCCTACCTGCTTTCCGGCGGCCAGTCCTTCTTCGATAAAGCTGAAATCAAGGACATCACCGCCTATCTGCGCCTGCTGGTCAATGAGGACGACGACCCGGCCTTCATCCGGGCTGCCACCACGCCCAGGCGCGGCATCGGCGCCACCACCCTGCAAGCCCTCGGCACCTACGCCGGCGAACGCCACCTGTCGCTCTTCGCCGCCCTGTTCGAACAGGGCTTCGCCCAGCGCCTGCAGCCGCGCCAACTCGAAGCGCTGCTCGAATTCGGCCACTTCATCGTGCGCATCCAATCCCGCGCCGGCCGCGAACCGGCGCCGCAAGTGCTGTCCGATCTGCTCCAGGCCATCAATTACGAACGCCACCTCTACGATCAAGAAGAAGGCCGGGTAGCGGAAGCGCGCTGGGCCAATGTGCTCGAGCTGGTGGACTGGCTGAACCACAAGGCCGAAGAGGAGCACAAGACCCTGATCGAGCTGACGCAAACCATCGCGCTGATGAACCTGCTCGACAAGAACGCCGGGGACATCGATGCCGTCCAGCTCTCCACCCTGCACGCCGCCAAAGGCCTGGAATTCAGGCACGTCTTTCTGGCCGGCGTCGAAGAAGGGCTGCTACCGCACCGCGAGTCGGTGGACAGTGGCAAGGTCGACGAGGAGCGGCGTCTGATGTATGTCGGCATCACACGCGCCCAGCGTTCGCTGCACCTTTCCTATTGCGAGCGGCGCAAGCAGGCGCGCGAATTCATCCCCTGCCAGCCCTCGCGTTTCATTGCCGAAATGGGTCAGGAAGACCTGCGCTTTTCCGGCGGGAAGCACGCCAGCACACCGGACAAGGCCACCGGCAATGCACGACTAGAGGCGATGAAGGCGATGCTGGCGAAGGCGGCATCTACGGATGTTTAGCAGGCTGTTGAAGAACTCCACGGGGTTGCGGCGCAAGCTTTCCGGGATGGGATGCGCGAAAGGAAGCGAAGCCAATGGTCGATCCCCTTGGCGAGCTTCCTGACAGACCGCCCGGAAAGACGCGCCCCTTCGGGTTTGCGCGAAAAATGCCCATCTGCATTGTTGCGCTCCTCGGCATCGTAGGCCCGGCTACGACCTTCGTCGCGCGCCGCGCATCTGTGCATTTTTCGTGTCAAACGCAATCTCCCGGCGAGTTTTTCAACAGCCTGTTAGGGCGTGCTCTCATTCGATTAACGGATGGCGTCAACTGAATAAGAACACGCCCTAGCCTGTTTCACCTTTGCCGGCATCGAGCGCCTGCAAGACCTGAAAAATGGCGCGAAAGTTTTTCGGCGGTTTGTTGGCTTCCTTTTCCTTCAGTGCATTGCGCCGCAGATTACGCAAATGCGTCAGATCGGCGCCCGGCCAGATCTCAGCGATGTCATGCAGCGCGGTTTCGTCTTCCAACAGGCGCTCGCGCAGGCGCTCCAGTCGATGCAGGCGCGCCGTCTCTACCACCGATTCGCCGCGCAACAGGGCGAGCCCGGCCTGGATCGGTTCGGGATCGTTCTGGCGCATGAGTTTGCCAATGTATTGTAGTTGCCGACGCCGGGCTTCGTGCTTGCTAAAGCGCTGCCAATCCAAAATCGCCTCCAGCAGGTCTTCCGGCAGCGCAATGCGTTTCAGTTGATCGCGTGAAAGCTGCACCAGCGCAGAACCCAGATCCTGCAATTCGTGCATTTCGGCTTTTCTGCGGGTTTTGGAAGGGGCTTCTTCCACTTCGGGCGTTAATTTTTGTCGGCGCATGGCAGGGTCGGTGACAACGGGGCCGCCATCATAGCTGCTGCCGCCGCCGTAGGACAAGCCGTTAATTTTCTTGGGCGCTGCTCGGCGCCAAACGCCCCAGATCGACCAGCACCGTGGTAAACCCGAACATGCCGCAACCGGTCGCGTTGGCGGCTTTGATGGCAGAACGGTCCTCCGCGAAGCTGACCAGGAAGAAGCCTTTTTTGCCGTCGACCTGGAAACCGGAAATGTGCTGCACTTCGCCGAATTCGGAATAGACATGCCTCAATGCGTCGTAGATACCCCCGGCCCAATCCGAACCATGCAGCAGGCCCGAGAGCTTGTGACACACCCCGGAAGCAATCGTTTCTGTTTTGTTCTCCATCGTCGCGTCCGCTCCAAAAATACGGCACACCTTGAAATCGTCACGCACTCCATGCAGGGAAATTATCCAGCATTCGATTCTTGTAGGATTGTCGCCGTTGCTCATCTTGAGAAGCGCTGCCTGGGCGTATATCTTCCTCGTACCAAAAACTGCTCAAAGTGGGGAATATCAGATCGTTCTTATTTTGCCAACCCGATAGAATGTTTTTCAAATAAGGCGCATTTCGCATCCCTTGTTCGATTGTTTTGGGCGTGGATATGCAGAAAAAGAATGGCTCGACGCAGGACTCACGTCCTGAACAGTGCACCCAGCCAGACGGCGTGCGCTGCTTCATTTATGGCGGGTATTGCCGGATGTGTGGCGAGTTTGATGAGAAGGCCTTTCTCGCCAACTGGCACCCCCCGATCTTCGTCATGCAATCGCTTTTGGGCAAGTATTTCAAGTTGCTCTACCGGGCTTTTGACCGCGATCTGGTCATGGCCCTCGTCATGTGCGAGATCTGGCAATACAACCTTGGGCGCTATTTCGACCGCAACGGTCAGGAAAATGCCACCTCCACCCTGAACGATGCAGACAGCAGGCAGCGTCTTTTGCATCCGTGCAACACGTACTCCATCAGCCAGGTGCTGGGCGTCCCCAACGAAACAGTGCGGCGCAAGGTCAAAAAACTGATCGAACGGGGATGGGTCCAGAACGGCAACGGCGAGCTCCTGTCCACCAAAGCAAGCGAGGACTTTTTCTATCCCGGGCAGGCTATTGAATTCATGCGTGAATTTGTCAGCGCAGCCCGCCATATTCTTGCCATGCTTAAGGATTGAAACCCAAGCGTGGGGGCGCCGCTCCCGCTTGTCCGGTCTGGCGCCGGGCGGTGAAGCGATACTATACTGGCGTCCGGATAGACCTTATTTGCGCTGAAATGACCCACTTCATTGCCGACGACGGCGAAAAAATCCACGTTCACGTTTCCGGTGAAGGACGACCGCTGATTCTGCTGCACGGCTGGACCGCCAACCACATGGAATGGTCGCCCTTCATGCGCGCCCTCAACGAGCAGCACCGGGTACTCCGCTGGGACGCGCGCGGCCATACGCCGGATTCCTGCGACCCTCCACGCTCCGATCCGACCCTGCAACGCATGGCGTGCGACTTGCGCCAGCTGATCGACCACTTCGGTCTCGACAACATCAGCATTCTCGGACATTCCATGGGGGCGCTAACGCTTTGGCAGTATCTGCGCGACTTCGGCACGACCGGCCTCCACAGCCTCTGCTTTATCGACCAATCGCCCAAACTGCTCACCGACGAGGACTGGCGTCTGGGCGTTTATGGCGATTTCGACACCAAGCGTTCGCAGGCCTTTATCGACAGCCTGCACGAAGATTTTGCCGAGGGCGTCCTCAAACTGGTCGCTTTCGGGAGAAACAGCCGGGCACGCGAGGGCTATCTGGCCAACACACCCGCCTGGGAAAGTACCCGCCGGCGCTTTCGCGCCTTCACGCCAAAACCGCTCATCAGTTGCTGGAGAAGCATGACCGAAGCCGATTACCGGGACGTCCTCTCCAAGATCGACGTCCCTACCCTGCTCATTTACGGCGGCCAGAGCAATTTTTACTCGACGGAAACAGCGCTATTCTCCGTATCTACGAAGGCGAGGACCACTCACCACACCTTTGGCAACGCGAGCGCTTCGTCAAGGAATTGCTGGAGTTCCTGGCGGAGTAAGCGCTCATTCCGCATCTTGCCGGCGATGCGAGCTCCGTTCTCTTTCCTTCTTTCTCGCTGGCTCAACTTTGCTCCCGGGCTTATTGCACGCGCCAAGACAAGGTGGTACAAACTGAATCCATTGCGTTCGCCTTGGGCAATGGCCGCCGGACCGTTTTCCTCCGGAGGCCCGGTGCCTTGTTTCCATGCTTTTCAATGAACACCATCCTGGTTTCCTGGCCGCCTCGCTTTCGCGCCTGGCGGAAGAGACCGGCGCGTCTGCCATCGTGCTCGGCGAATACCTCGACCAGCCCTTGCCGCACGTCAGAACGCTTTGTTTTCTTCATCGGGGCGAGCGGCTGGAAAATTTCGGCTATCCGGTCAAGGGCGACCCGGCCGAAACCCTTCTGAGCCGGGAGTCGCTCAGCCTTTCCGACAGCGCCCAGCAGCATTATCCGCAATCTCTGCTGTTCCGGGACTTCCATGTTCAGGCCTGCGCCGCCATCGCCACCGTTTTCGCTAACGATGGCCAAAAAGGCATAGTCGCGCTGTTCTGGGAAGCGCCAAACCCAAAGGCCAACGAAACGCTCGGCGCACTCTCCGCCTTCGCGGCAACCTTCGAGCAGGAGTACAGCGTTCCGCTCCTCGACATCGAACGGGAACGGAAGAAATACGCCGCTTTTGTCCATGAGGAATTTTTCCGCGAATACACCCTCGACAGCCCGGAGGCCATCGCTTTTTCGGAGTACATGCCGCCCGTTCCGCTCGATCTGCCCCACGACGAATTGCTCGAACGCCTGATGCACAGCGCGCATGTCATCCAGTGCAACCCGGCGATGGCCAATCTCTACGACTTCCCGGACATCGCCTCGCTTCTGGGCGCCACCCCGTTCGAATGCAACGGCCCGGAAAGAGCGCCGCGTCTGATCGAATACTGGATGGAGCACCAGTTCAACGTCTGCGACCTGGAGAGCCAGCTGGTCGATGCCGAAGGAAATATCGCCTGGGTGCTCGGCACCGCACGCGGCAGAATCACGCACCAACGATTGACGCACATTCTGACCAAGCGCAGCGACATCACGGCCCGCAAGCGCTACGAAGCCGCCATCCAGCACCGGGCCCACCATGATTCCCTGACCAACCTGCCCAACCGTTTCTGGTTTCAGGAGTACATCGCGGGTCTGATCGAAAGCCACAGCGCCCGGGACAAACAATTCTGCATCGGCCTGCTCGACCTCAACGGCTTCAAGGAAATCAACGACACCCTAGGTCACGCCATCGGCGACCAAGTGCTGCAGGCTGTCGCCAAACGCCTGCTCAAGGGCCTCAAATCGCACGACGCCCAGGTGGCCCGCCTGGGCGGCGACGAATTCGCCATCGTCCTGCCCGACGTGCGCCATCCCGAGCGGATCGAAGCCATGTCGGAGAAAGTGCGGCAACTGTTGAAGGAAGGTTTTGTCGTCGAAAACCTGCAACTGTCGATCGGCGGCAGCCTGGGGCTGGCGCTGTTCCCCGAGCATTCCAGGCTGAGCGACGATCTGCTGAGAATGGCCGATGTCGCCATGTACGTGGCGAAAGGCGAAGGTTTGGCTGCCTGCTGGTACCGCCCGGAACTCGACCGGCACTCCAAGCGCCGCCTCTCACTGCTCGCCGCGCTGGCGCCGGCCATCGACAAAGGCGAGCTTTTCCTCGTCTTCCAGCCCATCATCGACCTCTGGAATGGCCATCTGTCCAGCTTCGAAGCGCTCGTCCGCTGGCGCCATCCCGAGCACGGGCTCATTCTTCCCGGCGACTTCATTCCCTTTGCCGAAACCAGCGAAGTCATTCGTCCGCTCACCCGCTGGGTGCTCGCCAACGCCATCCGCCAAGCCGCCGAGTGGCGCCGCCAGGGCCGGGATCTCGGCATTTCGGTCAACATCTCCGCCCGCAACCTGCTCGACGAACACCTGGGGCAGTATATCGCCGAGTGCCTGGCGGAACACGACCTCCCGGCCAAGGCGCTGGAACTGGAAGTGACCGAATCCGCCTTGATGACCCGTCAGGCCCAGTCCCTGCAGATTTTGCACGCCCTGCGCGCCACGGGCCTGAACATCGCCATCGACGATTTCGGCACGGGTTACTCGAGTCTTTCCTACCTCGCCCGCCTGCCGGTCAATACCCTCAAAGTCGATCAGTCCTTTGTGCGCGGCATGCACGATTCCAGAACCAACGAGCAAATCGTCCGTTCAGTCATCGGCCTCGCCCACGAATGCCAACTGTCCGTGGTGGCTGAAGGCGTCGAAAATGAAGTCACCTTTATGAGCCTCTACAACATGGGGTGCGATCTGATGCAAGGCTACCTGGTGGCGCGCCCGATGGAAGCCGACGCGGCTACCGAGTGGATGCGCACGCGCCTCCCCTTCAAAATCCGCGAACAAAACGACTAACTGACCGTTCGATCGATTACTCCGCAACCAGATAGCGGCAAAAGGTCTCCCGGACACGGTAGGCAAAAACCAGCCCAAGGGCGAGCGCCACAACGAGGATGCCGAACCCCACTTGGTAATTCGCGGCCGAATAGGCGCGAACCCCATCCACCACAGCGCCGTCCCAGCCATAGTCCATTGCCCATCCCAGAAACGGCTGCAACACCGCAGCTCCCATGAAGGTTCCGGTATTGACGACGCCCGTCGCCATGCCCGAGAGGGCGGGGGCATTATGCTCCTTGGTCGTTGCCAGGGTGATCGTATAACCCGAAGAGCTCACGCCAAACAGAAAGAACAACACCCAGGAAGCTGCGCCCGGCAGTTGCCAACAAAAGACCAGCGGCAGCCAGACCGCGATGTTCAGCCAGAAGCACGCCAGCATCAATGGGCGCCGCCGCCCCATCCGGTCCGAGATCATGCCGATGCTCATCGAGCCGATGGCAAACCCGATCAGCAGCAAGGTCACATGATTTGCCGCCACGGTACGCGACATGCCATGAATGTCTCTTAAATAGGGCACCGCCCACAGACCGGCGAATGAGAAAAAAGCGCCGCCCTGGCAGAAACTGGAAACAAATCCAGGCCAGGTTTGCGTATTGCGCATGACGCGCTTCAGTCCGTCCAACCAGTGTACCTGCAGCCTGGGGTGTTCCGGTTTTCCTTCCAGCGCGCGCATGGACGGCAAGCCGATGTCGCCCGGACGGTTGCGCACCAGACAGGCAACCAGCACCGCCAACAATAAAGAGGCGATGCCCAGCGTCACAAAGATCATGCGCCAGCCGGTGAAACCGAGCGCCCAGGCAAGCGGAGTGGCGCTGAATATGGCCCCGATGTTGCCGAGCAGGATGGTCAGGCCGGTATAGGTGGCAAACTGCCGGTCAAAAAACCATTGCGAAATGACTTTCAACGTAGCCAGGAAACCGAAGGCGACGCCAGCGCCGATCAGAAAGCGGCCGACCATAGCCAGGCCGATGCCTTCTGCAAAGGCAAACAGGAGGCCCCCGAAGCCGGCCAAGGTCAGCCCGATGGTCACCGCCTTGCGCGCGCCCAGGGTGTCGGCCAGCACACCAGAGGGAATCTGCATCAGCATGTAGGCGTAAAAATACGCCGCCGCCAACATGCCTAGCTCGGCACCGCTGGTGCGGAAGGCCTGTTGCAGTTCGCTCGAAAGCACCGCCGGCGCCAGGCGATGAAAGAAAGCCAGCATGAACGCCAGCGCGAGCAAGCCAAAAGTGATCCAGCGCGCGCGGCGCATCCTCAAAAGGTCGGACGGCGACAAAATCGCCCTGGCTTGTTCCTGATTCGTCATCATCCTCAATACTCCATTAAACCCGCGTTAATGCGCCGCTTCCCAATTCGGCCCGACCCCGACTTCCGCCACCAGCGGCACGGAAAGCCGGGTCACCTGTGTCATCAGGCGCGGCAATTCAAGACGGACTTGCGCCAGTTCGGCATCCGGCACTTCCAGAATCAGTTCGTCGTGCACCTGCAGGATCAGTGTGCTGGCCAGTTTCTCGCGCTCCAGCCAGCCCTGCACGGCGATCATGGCCAGCTTGATCAGATCGGCGGCCGTGCCTTGCATTGGCGCATTGATGGCGGCGCGCTCGGCGCCCTGGCGCCGTCCCGCCTGACTGGCCTTGATGTCCGGGAACCACAGGCGGCGGCCAAACGCGGTTTCAACGTAGCCTTGTTGCCGCGCCGTTTCGCGCGCTGCTTCCATGTAGCGGGCAACGCCGGGATAGCGGGCGAAATAGCGCTCGATGTACGTCTGCGCCGCACTGCGTTCCAGCCCCAACTGACGTGCCAGACCAAAGGCACTCATGCCGTAGATCAGCCCGAAGTTGATGGTCTTGGCGACACGGCGCTGATCCGGCCCGACTTCCAGCGGCGTGACGCCAAAAATTTCCGCGGCCGTCGCTCGATGCACGTCCTCGCCCTGCAAAAAGGCTTCCAGCAAGCGCTTGTCTTCCGAAAGATGCGCCATGATTCTGAGCTCGATCTGCGAATAGTCGGCAGAAACCAGGCTGCAGCCTTGCGGCGCAATGAAGGCCGTGCGGATGCGGCGGCCTTCCTCGCTGCGTACCGGAATATTCTGCAAATTGGGGTCGCTGGAAGCCAGCCGCCCCGTCACCACGGTCGCTTGCGAAAAGTGAGTATGCACTCTGCCGGTCGCCGGATTGACCATGCGCGGCAGCTTGTCAGTGTAGGTGCCTTTGAGTTTGGAGAGACTCCGGTGTTCGAGCAAGAGCTTGGGCAAAGGGTAATCGAGCGCCAGTTCGGACAGCACTTCCTCGTCGGTCGAGGGTGTGCCGGAGGGTGTTTTCTTTTTGACCGGCAGGCCTTGTTTCTCGAACAGGATCTCCGCCAATTGCTTGGGCGATGCGAGGTTGAAGGGTTGGCCCGCCAGTGCATGCGCCTGGGTTTCCAGCGCCATGATTTTCTGGCCGAGTTCGTGGCTTTGCTTCGCCAGAGCGGCGCTGTCGATCAGGACGCCGTGGCGCTCCATCTGCCAGAGGATCTGGCGAGCCGGCAATTCCAGTTCTTCATATATGCGCTTCAGCCCAGCCTCAGCAGCTAAGCGCGGATAAAGCGCCTGATGCACGCGCAGCGTCACATCGGCATCCTCGGCGGCGTAAGTGGCGGCACGTTCCAGGTCGACCTGATCGAAGCCGATCTGGTTGGCACCTTTGCCGCACACCTCGGTATAGGGAATGGTTTTGAGATTGAGGTGACGATTGCACAGCTGTTCGAGATCGTGTCCCTTGTCCGATTCCAGCACGTAGGACTCGAGCATCGTGTCGTGCGCGACGCCGGCTAGCGCAATGCCGTGGTTGGCCAACACATGCTGATCGTACTTGGCGTTTTGCAAGATCTTCTTGTGCTTGGCCGATTCCAGCCAGGGCTTGAGCCGTGTGAGCGCTTGCTCGCGCGGCAACTGTTCTACAACGCCGGGTCCGCAGTGCGCCAGCGGGATATAACAGGCCTCGCCCACCGTCACGCACAGCGAAAGACCAACAATGCGGGCGCCAAAGGCATCGAGGCTGGTGGTTTCGGTATCGAGCGCGGTCAATTCGGCGGCTTCGATCTTGGCCAACCAGGTCTCGAAACCATCCCAATCGAGGATGGTTTCGTAGTGAGGGGTGATGATTAAAGCGTGAGGGGTGAGGGGTGAGGGGTGAGGAAGTGCTTGCTCAGGCGCCTTCTCCTCACCGAGTTCGCGCAGCCAGGTTTTGAACTCGAAGCGGTCGTACAAATCGCGCAGCGCTTCAGAATCTGGGGCTTTCGGGATGAGTGTCGTCGGCGCGGGCAGATCAGGCACATCGCATTTCACCGTCAGCAACTGGCGGCCGAGCGGCAGAAAATCGAGATGGGCGCGCAGATTGTCGCCGACCACGCCGCCGATTTCGCCGGCGTGCGCGATCACTTCATCGAGCGTGCCGTATTGGCTCAACCACTTCACCGCTGTTTTGGCGCCGCACTTGGCCACGCCCGGTACGTTATCGACCGCATCACCCACCAGCGCCAGATAATCGACCATACGCTCCGGCGGCACGCCGAACTTGGCCGTCACCCCGGCCACATCGAGCACCTCGTTGCTCATGCTGTTGTACCAGCGCACCTGGTCGTTGACGAGCTGGGTCAAATCCTTATCGCCGGTGGAAATCACCGTTTCCAGCCCGGCAGCGGAGGCTTGTGTCGCCAGGGTGCCGATCACATCGTCGGCCTCAACCCCTTCGATCATAATGAGCGGCCAGCCGGCGGCACGGATGGCGGCATGCAGCGGCTCGATCTGCGCCGCCAGATCTTCCGGCATGTGCGGGCGATTGGCCTTGTAGTCTGGATACCAGTCTTCACGGAAGGTTTTTCCGCGCGCATCGAACACCACCGCCCGCAACTCCGCCTTGTACTCGGATTCCAGCCGGCGTAGCATGCCGAGGACGCCATAAATGGCGCCGGTCGGCTCACCAGCGCGGTTGCGCAGGTCGGGCAGGGCGTGAAAAGCGCGATAGAGGTAGGAAGAACCGTCAACCAGCAAGAGCATGGGAAAAAATGAGCAGAAAAAAAACGTTGAATTTCGAAAGCCCTGAAACAGCAGGCAATGGCCATTCCCATACCGAGGCCTGGCGCATCTTCGGCATTATGTCAGAGTTTGTCGAAGCCACCGAACGCCTGGCCGCCATCCGGCCGGCCGTCACCCTGTTCGGCAGTTCACGCGCCAAGCCCGGCTCGCCCTGTTATGACCTGACCGAATGCATTGCACGCAAACTCTCCGATGCCGGATTTTCGGTCATTTCCGGCGGCGGCCCCGGCGTCATGGAGGCGGCCAACAAAGGCGCCTATCACGGCAAATCGCCTTCGGTCGGCCTCAATATCCAGTTGCCGCACGAGCAGGCGGCCAATCCCTTCCAGGACATTTCGCAGACCTTTCGCCATTTTTTCGCCCGCAAGTACATGTTTGTCCGTTTTGCCAGCGCCTATGTCGTCATGCCCGGCGGCTATGGCACGCTCGACGAGCTGATGGAAGCGCTCACCCTCATCCAGACCGGCAAGGCGCGCAGGATACCGCTCATCCTGGTTTGCTCCGAACACTGGCAAGGATTGATTGATTGGTTTAGGGGACGCCTGGTGGCGGAAAAAATGATCGACCCAGCCGACCTCGATCTCATCCAGTTGATTGACGACCCGGACGAAATCGTCGCCGCCATTTTCAAGCATTATCAGACGCGCAGTTTCTCGCCGCTGCCGTCCGAAAAGGAAATGATGCTGAATTTGTAATAGCCCGTTGCTTTTGGCGAATCATCTGAGCGCGGCCCCTTCATTATTAAAGCAGCAAGACGAAAGGAAACAAAATGATCAAACGCCCCACATCTGTCAGCGTCGTGGCCTGGATTCTAATTGCGATGTCAGGCATCTCCCTGATTGCTAGTACAGTGAGCCTCAACAACCCTATGACAAATGAACTAATGGCGAAGAGCATTCTCCCGGTTCCACTTCAGTATTTGATGCTGTACCTTGGCCTTCTTATTACCATCGTAGCCGGAATTGCCATGCTTAAGGGACAGAACTGGGCACGGTTCCTCTATGTGGCCTGGAGCGCCATCGGCATAGCGATTGGGCTTTTCACATCCCCAATGAAAGCGGCAATGATTCCTGGACTCGTCGTTTTTGCGGTCATCACATTCTTCCTTTTCCGTCCGAAAGCGAATGAGTACTTCTCTCCAAAGGGAGCCACGAACGATGCGCAAGGTGTCTAGCGTCATACTGAAAGTCATCGCTGGTTTCTTTTTCTATATGGTCAGCTTACTGGCGTTTGTCAGCGAGCCACCAGCGGTTGTGAAGCTTGGTATCTTGATTGGGTTCTCGGTTCCAGCTGTCGTTGCCCTCGGCGGTGGACTTGCATTGACACGCTTCCGTAACTGGAGGCGAGACACGGGTGTTGTTCTTCTATGTGCTTCTGGCTTTACCGCATTTGTCGTCTTCACGTTCGCGTGCTTGCTTATGACCGATGAGTTTCCGAAGATGACGGGGCCGAACACCTTAGCGTTCTTCGGCGATTACCTGACGGGAGGTGGGTTCATCGTTGGCCTTGCTGTTTTGGGTTGGGTGCTTGTTGAGGCAAACATGGGAATGGCCGAACAAAGTACTGCACTGGACGAGGATTCCGCTGAATAAAACCGAAGGGCTTGGCTCAAAGAAAGCAACGGCCTGAAAAACCCCTTAAATCTGGATTCCTCTCCCAACCATTTTTCCCGACAGGAATAAAGCATGAGTAACCCTACGTGCACCACGTTGTCATTGCTTCTCGGGCTCGTGCTATTCGCCGCTGCCGGATATTTGTTCACGACACCCGGCAGTTGATCTCGGTTGCAGGGAAAACTCAAGGGAATGTGGTCGCCTTCGAGCGGCGTTTGGCCAAAGGGGGCAGCGCCGATTATCCGGTGATCGAGTTCGCCACCGCCTCGGGTCATCTCCACCGCTTCACCACGTCCGGCGCCCCTGATTATGCCAAGGGTGAAATAGTGGATGTGATTTACGACGCCAGCGATCCGGCCAAGGCCAGGCTCGACGTGTTCACCGAGCTGTGGCTGGGCAGCAGCATCCTGGCAGCCGCCGGCATCGGCACGTTGTTCTGCGAGCTCAGGCGAAAGGCTAAAGCGAGCACACACTAACCGAGCAGTGGTCAAAACCGATGTACTTGGGGGCACGCAACATGTCTCTGGCCGCTTTTCCCCGACGCGCTGTTTTTCGCCGCTGACTTCGGAAAACAGATCTGCATGGGACTCGTCGTACCCCAGACACTGCGCTAGAATGCATCCAATACTTCAAGGATGATTGCCATGCGCCGTCTGCTTCCCCTTCTGATCGCCATCGCCCTGCCCGTCTGGGCGCAACAGGATCGCCCCGCCGATCTCAAGCCGCTGCCGGCTATCCCGCCACCACCTCCGGAAATGAGTTCCTGGGATCAGGCCCTGGAACCCCAGGTCACCATCAAAAAAACGGATCGTGAAGAACACGAGGAATACCGGGTCAACGGCCAACTCTACATGATCAAGGTGACCCCTGCCGGCGGCCCCACCTACTACCTCATCGACCAGCAAGGCAACGGCACCTTTACCCGGGTCGAGACCCTTACCCCCAATCTCCGGCCACCCATGTGGGTCATCTACCGTTTTTGATCTACACGGCTCGTGAAGGGAATGGCGATTCACTGCGCCGCATGCCGAGACATCCATCCCGCCATGCTGCCGTCGCACACGCCAATCCCTGACGAAATAGGCGCTTAATGCAACAGCCCATCGATTTTCCGTTCGCTCCACAGCCCTTTGGCGGCGCCAGCCGCAGGGTCGAAGCCGGCGCTGCGTTCGACTGGCTGCGCCAGGGCGTCCTGTTTTTTATGGCGCGCCCCCTGCTCTGGCTGGCCGGGACGGCGCTGACCCTGCTCATCGTCGTTGCCGGTTGGATGCTCCCCCTATTCGGTCCAGTGCCCATCTTTTTGCTTCTGCCATCGGCGCTGGCAGGATTGCTGCTCGTTTGCCGCGAACTCGCACAGGACAGGAACCCTGGTTTCAGCACCCTGCTCGCCGGTTTCCACGCCCAACCCGGCGGCCTGCTGCTGCTTGGGTTGGGCCTGGTGGTCCTTTTTTCCTGTAGCTTCTGGGGCAGCCATGTGCTCGTGGGCCACACGCAAGGACTGACTTCCGCCCTGCTTTCCGGACTCATCACCCTGCTCCTGTCCCTTCCCATCCTGCTCGCCGCCGCCTTCGCGCCGGCCCTGATCTTTTTCCACGGGATGCCACCCATCGAGGCGATGCAGGCCAGCTTCCAGGCCAGTCTCAAAAACTGGCCGGCGCTTCTGGTCTTTGCCTGGCTTGTGCTCATGCTTGCGCTCATCGCCTTCATTTCCGCCGGGATCGCGCTCCTGATCCTGATTCCCGTCATGAGTGGCGCGCTCTATGCGGCCTACCGCGACATTTTTCCCGAAACATGAAAGCGCGCAGCTTGCCAGCGGTCGCGGGTTGGCACTGGTTGCGCGGCGGCTACTTGATCTACCGCCGCAACCCGGCCTTAATGGCGCTTGCGGTATTTGCCTATCTCGCCCTCCTTTTGGTCATCAATCTGGTTCCCTTGCTCGGCCCCGTCCTTGCCACCCTCCTCTCTCCAGTCTTCTCCGTCGGCATCATGACCCTCTGCCGCGATCTGGACCAAGGCCGCCTTCCGCAACCGGCCCGCTTTTTCTCCGGTTTTGAACACGGGCGCGACACCCTTTTGATGTTGGGTGGACTCTATTTTTTGATCACGCGCGGCGCGCTCTTTCTGTCTTCGCTTCTCGATGGCGGTACCATGATGGAGTTCCTGATGACCGGGAGCCTCTCTGCCGTCGAGGCTTCCGACCAGGCCATGGTATTGCTCACCCCCTTCCTCATCCTGGCCCTGTTAACCCCGGTCTTCATGGCCTACTGGTACGCCCCGATGCTGGCCTCCTGGCACCAGACATCCCTGGCGAAAGCGTTGTTTTTCAGTTTCTTCGCCTGCTGGCAAAACTGGCGTCCCTTTCTGGTCTATGCTCTGGCCCTGATGACCCTGATGGTCGCTCTGCCGGGCACGCTGCTCCTCATGGTCGCGGCCATCCTGCCGCAAGCCGTCAGCCCGGTCGCCTCGCTCCTCAGCTTCCCGCTCATGCTGATCGCGCTGCCTATCCTGTTCACCAGCTTTTACGTCACTTACCGCGACGTCTTTGGCACATCGGAGTTCGTCTGATAGAAAACGCTGCTAACGCCCTGGGGATTTTCGGCGGCACCTTCGACCCGGTGCATCTGGCTCACCTGCGCCTGGCCGAAGAGGCCCGCCAGGGCCTCGGACTGGATCAGATCCTGTGGATTCCCGCCGGGCAACCCTGGCATCGTGACTCGCCGCAAGCCAGCAGCGCCCAACGCCTCGCCATGGTGCGCTTGGCGGTGGCGGATCATCCGGCCTTTCAGGTCGACAGCACTGAGGCGGAATCCGGACTTCCAAGTTACACCGTCCCGACCTTGGAGCGCCTGCGCCTCCAATACGGCAAACAGCGGCCGCTGGTCTTGTTGCTCGGCGCCGATGCCTTCGCCGGGTTGAACCGCTGGCACCGCTGGACCGAGCTCTTTGACCTGTCGCATCTCGCCATCGCCTGCCGGCCCGGCTTTGACCTCAGTGCAGACCAGTTGCCGGAAGAGGTCGCGCGCCAATATCTGGCACGCCGGGTCGATACTCCGGCCGCACTCAAACAAAGTCCCGCCGGCCTTATCACCGGTTTCGCTATGACCCCGCTTGCCATTTCGGCCACGCGCATCCGGCACCTCCTGTCTTGCAGCGAAAGCGCGCGTTATTTGCTGCCCGATGCCGTTATCGACTATATTCAACGCCACCAACTCTATCAAACCCCCTGATGAACACCCTCAAAATACAAAAAATTGCCGTTGCCGCCCTTGAAGACATCAAAGGAAACGACATTCAGGTCATCAATACCACCAAGCTCACCCCTTTGTTCGAACGCATGGTGATCGCCAGCG